>VBEE01000089.1 GCA_005881715.1 Chloroflexota bacterium
CCCATCCTGTGGCGGATCGCCGGATGCACGGCCACCACCAACCTGGGCTCGAACATGATCTTCGGCGCGGTGTTCCTCGTTTTTGCGTATCGCGACCTCCACCTGTCGGCCGCCGTCGTCGGCATCATCTTTGGGATCAGCAGCGTCGGTTGGCTGGTCGGCGCCTTCCTCGCCGCCTGGCTGGCGCGGACCTTCGGGTTGGGTATGAC
>VBEE01000090.1:0-5474 GCA_005881715.1 Chloroflexota bacterium
GGGCCCGGTCGCGCGCCTGAAGGAACAACCCGTGCCGGCCCCCGCGTGACGGGCCGCCTGCTGATTCGCGATACCTGCCTGGCGGACGGGCGGTCGCCGTCGTTGCAGGTGGGCGTCAGTCTCCTGATCGAGGATGGCCGCATCGCGTGGGTGTCACCCGACGAGAAAGAAGCCGATGATGCCGATGTTCTCGATGGCGGTGGTGCCACGATCGTGCCGGCCTTCGTGGACGCTCACAGTCATCTGACGATGCCTGGTGGCAGCCACTGGATCGATCGCGGGTCGGATCCGCCCGAGCACCTTCGCGAGGTGGCGCGCCACAACGCGGCTCGCCTGGTTCAGGCCGGCGTGCTGTGGGCTCGCGACGTCGGGTCGCCGGCCGGGCCTGACGGTCGGGCGATCAGCCTGCTGGTTGCACAGGAGATGTCGTCGGCGGCCGGCGCGCCCTACATCCGGGTCGCCGGTACCTGGATCGCCAAGGACGGATATCTGCCGATGACGGTGGCGGTCAAGGACGGCGCGGGGCTCAAGGCGGCGGCGCTGGCCCAGCTGGATGCGGGTACCGACTTCGTCAAGATCATGCTCGATCCGCCGGACCGTTCCGACCAGTGTCCCTTCACGGTGGATGAGGTCCGCGGCGCCTGCGAAGCCGTGCACGCCCGCGGGCGCACCATTACCGCCCACGCCACCATCCTGGACGGCGCCCGGGTCGGCGCCGAGGCCGGGGTGGATTCGATCGAGCACGGGATGGAGCTCGACGACAGCATCGCCGTCACCATGAAACGGAACAACGTCGCGTTGGTATCGACCCTCTCGGTGCTGGCGAGCTGGGCGACCTTTGATCGCACGACCCGCATCGAACGCTTCACCTCCGAGGAGGGGAAGCGCCGGCTGGCGGCGCGCCGCGACGGGGCCTTCGCCGCCATCAAGGCGGCCCGCCGCGCCGGTGTGCGAATCGCGGCCGGCTCCGACTTCGGCGGTGGCTCGGTGCGGGCCGGACACCTCGCGTGGGAAGTCGAACAGCTGGTCGAGGCCGGGCTGGGCGAGGCGGCGAGCTGCTCAGGATCGAACATGCGGGCAGGCTGCAGCCAGGGGATCCGGCCGACCTGGTTCTCGTGCATGGAGACCCGCTCGTCGATCCTCGCGCCCTCTGGCGCGTCTGGGCTGTCTTCAAGGCGGGCGAGCGCGTTGCCTAGAAAACGATCGTGATTCCGACACCTCGAAGTTTCATCCCGACAGCGATAATGAAAACTCTCGGACGGGTCAGGCGTTCTTCTCTCAGGAGCTTGCGGGTTGCCTCAGTTACGGCAGGATTTGATTACCGGGCGTTGGGTGGCGGTGGCGACGGAGCGCGCGCGCCGGCCCGATTCCTTCAGCCAGGCCGCTAAAGAGACCGTCGCGGCGCGCGACGTCTGCCCGTTCTGCCCCGGACATGAGGCCATGACACCGCCGGAGGTCCTCGCCTATCGCGCGCCCGGCACCGCGCCAAATACACCGGGCTGGTGGGTCAGGGTGGTCCCAAACCTCTATGCCGCCTTCCGCCTCGAGCCCGATGGCCAGGACCACCAGGACGGCCGGTTCTGGCAGCGCGACGCGATCGGTGCCTGCGAGGTGCTGATCAGCAGTCCCGATCACCGGGCGACGACGCCGTTGCTACCGCGCCGCCAGGTTGAAGAGATCGTGCAGTCGTATGTCGACCGCTATCGGCAGCACGCGCACAACCCGGCGCTCGAGCACGTGCTGGTGCTCTATAACCACGGCCGGCCCGCCGGTGCCTCACTGGAGCATCCGCACTCGCAGCTCTACGCCGTCTCGTTGATTCCGCCGAGCTTTCTGGACGAGCTGGCGGGGGCTCGGCGTTTTCATGAGGCGCATACGGAATGTGTCTTCTGCCGCACCCTCGAGGACGAGCGGCGCGCCGGCGCCCGCGTCATTTTCGAGAACGAGGCCTTTGTGGTCTTTGCCCCTTACGCGGCCCGCACGCCGTTCGAGACCTGGATCATGCCCCGCCGCCACAGCGCTTCGTTCGGCGACCTCGAGGTGGCGAAAGAGAAGCCCGCATTCGCGCAGGCGCTGCAGCTTACCTTGAAAGGCTTGTACGAGGGTCTCAACGATCCGCCCTTCAACTATTACATCCACAGCGCTCCACTCAAAGCCGACGTGTCCGACCTTTATCACTGGCACCTGGAGCTCATTCCCAAGCTCAGCACCGCCGCCGGGTTCGAGCTCGGTACCGGAATCTGGATCAATGTGGTCAAGCCCGAAGAATCGGCCGCGTTCTTGCGAGAGCGCATTCAGAAAGAGGCAGCGCAGCTGGCCGGCCCGCCGGCCGACGCGAGCGGCGCGTCAGTGCCAGGCGAACGTTTGAGGCATTCGTTGTGAAAGCAGTAGTGATGGCCGGCGGTGAAGGCTCGCGGCTTCGTCCGCTGACCAGCGGTGTGCCGAAGCCGCTCGTTCCGGTGGTGGGCAAGCCCGTCATGGAGCACATCCTTCGATTGCTGCGTAAGCACGGCATCACGGACGTCGTGGTGACATTGCAATACCTGGGCTCGGCGATTCGCGACTACTTCGGCGACGGTTCGGACTTCGGCGTCGATATCACCTATGTGGTGGAGGACGCCCCGCTCGGCACCGCCGGCAGCGTGAAGAATGCGCAGGAATATCTCACCGAGCCCTTCATCGTCATCAGTGGCGACGCCTTGACCGACATCGATCTGGGCGGAGTCATGCAGTATCACCGCGAGAAGGGGGCATCGGCGACCATCGTTCTGACCTCGGTGGCCAATCCACTGGAGTTCGGGGTGGTGATCACCAACCCGGACGGGACCATTAAACGCTTCCTCGAGAAGCCGTCGTGGGGCGAGGTATTTTCCGATCAGGTCAACACCGGCATCTATGTCATCGAACCGGAAGTGCTCGATCTCCTGCCGCCGGCGGCAGTCGTGGACTGGAGCGCCGATGTCTTCCCCAAGATGCTGGGCAACGCCATGCCGCTGTACGGGTATCTCGCGCCGGGTTACTGGTGTGATATCGGCAACATCCAGACGTATTACCAGGCCAATTGGGACGCGCTCGAGGGGAGGGTCGACGTCGAGATCCCGGGCGAGCGCCGTCATGGCAACGTGTGGATCGGAGAGAACGTCGAAATCGGGTACGACGTGCGGATCAACGGCCCTGCCTACATCGGCAACGAGTGCAAGCTCAAGGCAGGAGTCTTTGTCAACGGGCCGGTGTGCGTCGGCAACTTCTCCGTGGTCGACGAGAACACGAAGATCAGTAATTCGATCATCTGGACCTATTCGTACATTGGGGAGAATTCGCGCCTCCGTCAGGCGATCGTCTGCCGGCACGTCACGATCAAGAACAACTGCCTCCTCGAGGAAGGCGCCGTGATCGGCGACGACGTCGTCGTGGGGGAGGGGTCGACCATCGACGCGGGTGTCAAGATCTGGCCCGACAAGGAGATCGAACCGGGGTCAACGGTGCACGAGAGCATCATCTGGGCCGGGCATTTCAAGCGGGGGCTGTTCACCTCCTACGGCCTGGTCGGCCTGGTCAACATCGAACTGACGCCTGAATACTGCGCCCGCCTGGGCGCCTCCTTCGCGGCCCTGTTCCCCAAAGGCTCCGCGATCGGAGCGGCCCGCGACGGCCAGCGTCCCTCCCGGATGATGAAGCGGGCCATGGTGGCCGGCATGATGTCGTCCGGCGCCTCCATCATCGACTTGAGCGAGCTGCCGATCCCGGTGCTGCAGTTCTACGCGCGCGAGCACCCGATCGCCGGCGCGGTCCATATCCAGATGTCACCGCTCGATAGCCGCTCGGCCGACATCCGGATGTTCGACGGTAACGGCGTCGTGCTCGACAAGAAGATGGAGCGCAAGCTGGAGAACGTCTTCTTCCGGGAGGACATCCGGCGGGTCCACTTCTACGAGATGGGAGATATCAGCTACCCGCAGGACGCCATCGACTCCTACATCGACGGGCTGATCGCGCTGATCGACGTCGAGGCGGTGCGCCAGGCCCACCTGAAGGTGCTGGTCGACTTCGACCACGGCAGCGCGTCACTGGTGCTTCCCCGCCTGTTCAAGGAGTTGAACATCGAGGCGATCCCGCTGAACGCCGGGTTCGACGAAACCTATCAGTCGAAGACCAACGAAGCCTTCGACGAGGCCCGCCGCCAGTCGGCGTTGATTACCCGAACGCTCGGCTGCAACCTGGGCGCCTATATCGACTACGGCTCGGAGCGGGTGTTCTTGATCGACGACACGGGCGAGCTGCTCGACCACCACGAGGCGCTGGGCGCCATCACGCTGCTGGCGCTCAAGGCGAAGCCCGGCGTGCTCGTCGCGCCGGCCACCGTACCGCAGACGATCGCGGCGCTCGTCCGGCAGCTGCCGGGCTCGCACTTTGTTCCGGGAAAGGGTGAGCCGGCCGCCCTGTTGCGAGCGGCCCAACAGCATCAGGCGCGTCTGGCTTCGGATGCGAACGGCGGCTATGTTTTTCCCGAGCACCTGCTTGGGTTCGATGCGATCTTCACCCTGATCAAGTTGCTGGAGTTGCTGGCCAAGGACGGGCGCACGGTTTCCGCCGTCCGGCGGGAAATCCCGCGGGCCGCGTATGAGCACCGCCAGGAGACGGTGCCCTGGGATGCCAAGGGTCGGGTGATGCGCACCATGGTGGAGATGCACCGGGATGCGCCGGTCGACCTGGCCGACGGAATCAAGGTTTTCGTCGACGGCGGATGGGTGCTGGTGCTTCCCGACCCGGACATGCCCCGCTACCACATCATCGTCAGCATGGAGGACTCCGAAAAGGCGCGCGCGCTGGCCGACCGCTACAGCGCGCTGGTCAAGACCGCCGTGGCCGGTGGTACGTCGGGCCAGCCGGCGCCTGCCGGCTAGGGCGCCGTGGCGCCTCGCTACCGTGCGACCGGGTCCGGTACGACGCATCCCCGACGCGAGCGCCGTTTCGTGCGGACGGCTGGGTTTTTCCGGGCACTGCCAGTGCCAGTTAAAGCCGCCCTGCCGGCTCGCCTGAAGGAGGTCAACCACCGTGTCCGCTCGAGCCAGGCGCAGTGGTTCTTCGATGATCCCCGGCTGCATTTCGAAGCCTGGTGGCACGCCAACAGCGGACGGTTGGAGCTGGGGCTGCACCTGGAGGCGACGCCGGCGCTGAACGAGCGAATCGCCGCCGGCCTGGCGCGGCAGCTGCTGATGATCAAGGCGCGGCTCGGCCAGCAGCTCGACCTCGAACCCTGGGACCGCGGCTGGATCCGTCTCTATGAGACCTATCCCGTGGAGATTCATCGGGGTGATCTGGCCAATCTGCCAGGAGTTGCGGAAGAGCGATGCTAAAATCCGGCTTGCCGAGCGGGAGTAGCTCAGCTGGTCAGAGCGCAACCTTCCCAAGGTTGATGTCGCGAGTTCGAATCTCGTCTCCCGCTCCATATCGCCACAAATCTTCGTAACCCG
>VBEE01000090.1:5549-5878 GCA_005881715.1 Chloroflexota bacterium
CCTCGCGCGGGGCCGCCGGCGTCACTGACAGACCAAATTACGCCACCGCTGCCGCCTGAGTTTGTCTCGGACCGCGGTCCCGGTCAGGTCCTGGCCAGGACGGCCCCGGCAGCCGCCCAGGTGCAAGCGCGCTACCTCAACCGGGAGCTATCGCAGCTCGATTTCGACGACCGCGTCCTGGCGGTCGCCGAGGATGAGTCGCTGCCTTTGCTGGAACGCGTGCGCTTCCTCGCCATCCTCGGCGAGAGCGTGGACCAGTTTTTCCAGGTCCGGGTCGCCGGCCTCAAGGAGCAGATGCACGCAGCCCTTCCCCAGACCTCGCCCGACGG
>VBEE01000091.1 GCA_005881715.1 Chloroflexota bacterium
TGAGACGTCGACGATGCCGGCCCAGGTGCGAACCACGTGGGCCCGGCTGAAGATCGGGAACAGCTCGATCGCGGCCGTCAGCTGGTACTCGATCACATGCGGCGAGCCACGCTGCGCATAGGAGTTGTACGGGTCGATCCCGGCGCCCATCACGAGCTCGCCCTTGTGGGCCTGGCTGACATAGACGTGAACCGCGTTCGACATCACCACGCAGTTCAGCACCGGCTCGAGCAACTCGGAGACGAGAGCCTGCAGGGGATGGCTCTGGATCGGAAGGTCGAAACCGGCCATTGAGGCGAGGACGGTGCTGTGACCGGCCGCGCAAATGGCCACGCGGCCGGCCGCGATCGGGCCGCGACTGGTCTGCACACCGACGACGCGGTTGCCCTCGAGGTCGAAGCCGGTGACTTCGCAGTTCTGGATGAGGTCCACGCCCATCTCGTCCGCCTTGCGGGCGAAGGCCCAGGCGACATAGTCATGCTTGGCGATCCCGCCGCGGCGCTGCAGCGTGCCGCCCATCACGGGGTAACGCACGTCCGGCGAGGTGTTCACGATCGGGCAGAAGGCCTTCACCTCGTCCGGAGTCAGCCACTCGGCATCGATGCCGTTCAGGCGGTTGGCATTGACGCGCCGGCGGCTTTCCCGCATGTCGCCCAGGCTATGGACGAGGTTGAGGACGCCCCGCTGGCTGAAGAGGATGTCGTAGTCGAGCTCCTCGGACAGTCCTTCCCAGAGCTTGAGCGAATGCTCATAGATCGCGGCGCTCTCATCCCAGAGGTAGTTGGAACGAATCACCGTGGTGTTGCGGGCCACGTTGCCACCCGCCAGCCAGCCACGCTCCAGCACCGCCACATTCGTGATCCCGTGGTTCTTGGCAAGGTAATACGCCGTAGCCAGGCCGTGCCCTCCGGCCCCCACGATCACGACGTCGTATGCGCGCCTCGGTTCGGGATTGCGCCAGAGATGCTCGGGGTGCGGGTGCGGTTCGCCCATTCCTCTTCTGGCCCATATATATAAGGTATGGGCCAGCCGGCTTCGGATTGGTGGCGGTTCTGGTTCGGACCAGGCTACCTTGCGCTGTACGACGACACGTTGCGCGAGCGCACCCCGATCGAGATCGATCAGCTCGAAGCCCTGCTCCAGTTGCGACCGCCGTTGCGCATCCTGGATCTGCCGTGCGGCCAGGGCCGGCATGCCATCGAGCTGGCGCGGCGCGGCTATGAGGTGACGGGGGTGGACCTGTCTCCATATCTCATCGGCGTGGCGAAGGCCCGGGCGGAGGCCGGCGGCGTCAAGGTTCGCTGGCTGGAGGGCGACATGCGCCGGCCGGTTCCCGGCGAGAGGTTTGACCTGGTCCTCAATCTCTTCACCAGCCTTGGCTATTTCCTCGATGAGGCGGATGATCGGCTGGTGGTCCAGGCCGCGGCGGACATGCTCGGGCCCGGAGGGCGATTTCTCCTGGAGGTCATCAACGGCGAGCGGGTCATGGGCCACTTTGTCGAGCGCGAATGGTTCACGGTGGGGCAGGCGGCGGTCATGGAACGGCGATCGCTCGACCGATCCGCCCGTCGCATGATCGTCGAACGAACCGTCAGCCGTCCCGGGGGTGACGAAGTCAACGTCCACGCTCTCCGGCTATACGGCGCGCGCGAGATCGAGTCGATGCTGCGCGCATCCGGGTTCGATCGCATTGAGCTCTACGGCGACTGGGCTGGCGGGCCTGTGAGTGCCGAAAGCCTTCGGGTGCTGGCGGTAGGGGTGAGAGAGAAAGAAAAAGGCGGGAGCTGAGCTCCCGCCCTTCAGCAAAGCCGGCCGTTAGTCGTCGTCGCGCTCCTCCCTCGGCGGGCACGGCGCCGGGGTCGTCTGAACGATCGTGATCTGGATCGTCTGCGTGATGGTGATCAGCACGGTCTGGCAGGTTACGGTAATCGTGCCAGCCGACTGGCCGTCACCGAGAGCGATGATCTCGATCAGCTTGAGATGTTCGAGCTCGTTGTCTTCGTCTTGCGGTGTCACGAACTTCAGGCGCGCGAAGCGCTCCTGGTCCGCCTTGATGGCGCTGACGATGGGCGCGACGCTGGAGTGGACCCGAGACTTCGCGGTGGCCAGCGCGGGCTGAACCTTGGTCGCAACTTTCGACGTGCTGACCGTCTGGGTGAGCTGCGTATTGCAGCTCGATTCCGTTGAGTTCAGCCTGGCGATGACGTCATCGCCGGCCTTTTTGACGGACTTGACCAGCAGGACCCTCGAATGCTCGTCCGCGGGCTGAATGACGGCGACCGTCGTGTGATCATCGTGTGAGGCGATGACCAGCGTGGTGGGGACAGCGGCGACGGTGAGCACCGTCACCGCGGTGACCGTGATGATCCGCTCGCTGATCCAGGTCGTGAGAACAGTAAGCATTACGGTGAGACCTCCTCGAGGACCGGGTCCTCTGCAAGGATGAACGCGCGCTAAGGGAGGGCCATCGACGTCGCGCCGTGGCTGTTACCCGCTCGTCGCCAGGCTGGACCGGGCCGCGATCGGGCCGTCGGTCGCCCGTCACTTTGTGTTGACGCCTAAAGTCGGGCGCGGCTATACTTCTGCCCAACATGGGCTCCGGGCAGAGGGGGTGCATTCTAGTTGTCGGAGATCAAGGTCCGCGAGAACGAGACCTTCGAGAGCGCCCTACGCCGCTTCAATAAGAAGATCAAGCAGAACGGCGTCCTCTCTGAGGTCCGCCGGCGCGAGCACTATGAAAAGCCCAGCGTGAAGCGCAAAAAGAAAATCGCGGCGGCGCGTAAGCGGCGGGCTCGCACCACGTAATCCGACTTCGCCTTCAGGCGAGGCGATCCCTGTGAACAGATGAGACAGCGCGGCTCGGTGGCGATCGAGCAACTTCGTCGGCGCGGTCGCCTCTTTGCGCGGGATCTCCGCCTCGGCCACATTGGCCCGGGCCGACGCTGGCCGCCGTATCTACGATCGGCGGCCATCACGCTGATCCTGGCGCTGGCCACGGCGCTGGTAGTCGCCCAGAACTTCCTGCCGAACCGCCTGAACCTGCGCGCCGGCGACGTCTCGAGCCAGGACGTCGTGTCGCAACGGTCGGTCCGCTACGAGAGTCAGACCAAGCGCGATGAGGTACGGACCGCGGCCGCTTCGCAGGTGCCGGACCAGTTCGACGGTTCAGTCAGCAGCCAGCAGCGCCAGGCGATCGATGCGCTGGCGACGAAGGTCGCCGACCTCCGCCGATCCTCCAGCTCCGGACCGGATCGCTCCGCCCAACTGAGCCTGCTCGAGCCACAGCTGAGCGACGCCCAGCGCCAGTACCTGCTGCAGGCGGACGAGGGAACCGTGGCCACGGTATTCAAGAGCGCGGGCGACATCCTCCAGGCCCTCGAATCCAACGGGATCAAGGCCGACACCCTGAGGAGCGCCCAGGATACGGCCCAGACGCGGGCCGCCGCGCTACACCTGGATTCGACCGGAGGGTCGATCGTCGCCACGCTCGTCCGCGCCTACCTCAAGGTCAACTACCTGCCGGCGGAGACGGATCTGAAGCGGCAGCAGGCCAGCAATGCCGTCCCCGCGGTCTTCGTGACCGTCGCCCAGGGGCAGACCATCATCCGGTACGGAGACCTGGTGACGCCGTTCCAGCTCGAAGAGGCGCAGGCCGTTGGCCTGCTGGCCCC
>VBEE01000034.1 GCA_005881715.1 Chloroflexota bacterium
GCCGACATGGACTTTCTGGATGGATAGCCGGGCCACATTGACAGATTAGCTACCCTTTTAGCGATGGCTGACGCTCGCCAGGTCGTCAAGTACACCTTCGTCAAAATCGATCCCCAGGCGCTGGCCTGGCCGGCTGACGCACGCCAGGCCGCGGCGCGGGAACTCACCGAGCTGCTGGATGCCCGAGCCGATTCGGGAACCCTGCTCACCTACAGCACGGTCGGCCTGCGCGGCGATTGCGACCTGCTGATCTGGCAGGCTGCCGATCGGGTCGACGAGATTCAACGGGCCGAGTCGCAATGGCGCGGCACGCAACTCGGGCCACACCTGACGGTGGCGCACTCGTTCCTCGCCATGATGCGGCCATCGCCGTATCTCGGCCGGCACAAGCATCCCGACCAGGAGGGGCGGCGCACCCGCCTGAAGCCGGTCGGCGGCCGGTACCTCTTCGTCTATCCAATGTGGAAAAAGCGCGTCTGGTATCGCCTCCCCTACGAGCGACGCAAGGCGATGATGGTCGAGCACTTCGCGATCGGTCACCGGTATCCCCAGGTCAAGATCAACACCGCCTATTCCTTCGGCCTCGATGACCAGGAATTCGTTGTGGCGTTTGAATGCGACGAGCCTGCCGCATTCCTCGACCTGGTGATGGAGTTGCGCGAGTCGCAGGCCAGCCGCTACACCGAGCGCGAGACGCCGATTTTCACCTGCGTGCGCATGGCGGCGGACGATGCGCTCAAGCTCGCGCTCGGGCTCGGCACCCCGGCATCGGTCGAGGAACGGGAGCTCGCGCGACCGGTCAGCCTGCTCGCCGGCGGATGAGAGCCGTTCAGCGGGAAGAGCTGGGCCGGCGGGCGGCCGAGCCGGTGCTGCCTTCTCTCGTTCGGGCGGCGAGGCGCCAGGTCGTCGATCGTCGCCCGGTATGGTTCATGCGCCAGGCAGGGAGATCCTTGCCCGAGTACCGGAAGGTCCGTGAGCAATACGACCTCTTCACGATCTGCCAGAAGCCGGAATTGTGCGCGGAGGTCACCATGCAACCGGTGCGGCGGCTTGGTGTCGATGGGGCGGTCCTCTTCGCCGACATCATGCTGCCGGTTGCCTTCGGCCTTGGGGTCGACCTGCAGCTGGTGGACGGGGTCGGTCCGGTCATCCAGCAGCCGATCCGGACCAGGCAGGATATAGATAGGTTGCGGCGACAGACGCCTGCCGAGTCGGTACCCTTCGTACTGGAGACGATCCGGATCGTTCGCCGGGAGCTCGACCCTTCGGTCGCGGTGATCGGCTTTGCGGGAGCGCCCTTCACGCTCGCCGGCTACCTGATCGAGGGCAAGCCGTCGCGCGAGTTCCTCACGACCAAACGTTTGATGTACTCCGAGCCCGCCCTCTGGGATGCGCTGATGGCGCGCCTCTCGGCCCTCGTGGTCGACTATCTCGCGGCGCAGGTGGAGGCCGGCGCCCAGGTCGTGCAGGTCTTCGACAGCTGGGTCGGCTGCCTTTCCCCGATGGACTATCGCCGCTATGTCCTGCCGTACATGACCCGGATCTTCGCCGAGCTGCAACGCGCCGCTGCGCCGGCGATCCACTTCGCCACCGGCACGGCGGGGATCCTTTCGTTGATGCGCGAGGCCGGCGGCGACGTGATCGGCCTCGATTGGCGGGTCGACCTTGGGGATGCCTGGCGGGTGGTCGGTTACGACCGCGCCATCCAGGGAAACCTGGATCCCGCGCTGCTGCTGGGGCCCTGGCCCGTGATCGAGGACGGCGCTCGCCGGGTGATTGAGGGCGCCGGCGGTCGGCCGGGGCACATTTTTAACCTCGGCCACGGCGTCCTGCCGGACACCCCCGTCGAGCACCTGCAGCGTCTTACGGAGTTCGTCCATGGCGCCTAGCCACGTCGCGGTTCTGCTGATGGCGTATGGCAGTCCACACCGCCTCGAGGAGGTCGAAGCCTACTACACCGACATTCGCGGAGGCCGGGTGCCCTCGCCGGAGGCTGTCGAAGAACTCACCGGCCGCTATCGCCAGGTGGGGGTGCCAACACCGCTGCTCGCCGTCTCGACCGACCTGGGACGTCAGCTGGAGCGCTCGCTCAACGCCGATTCGCCCGACGGCAGCATCTACACCGTGCACCTTGGCATGAAGCACTGGACGCCGCGGATTGCGTCGGCGGTCGATGAGGCGGTGGAGGCGGGGGCGGATCGGCTGATCGCCATCGTCCTGGCGCCGCATTACTCGCGCATCGGCACCGGCGGCTACCGGCGCCAGGTGGAGGCGGCGCTGGCCTCCGTGGCGGCAAGGCCCCATCGGAATGGATCTGCGGCACCCATCCACCTCGACTTCGTCGACAGCTGGCACGACCTGGATGGCTATCTGGCGTCGGTGGCCGACGATGTGCGCACGGTCCGAGCCCGGTTCTCTGAGCCCAAGCGCGTGGTGGTCGTGTTCACGGCGCACAGTCTGCCGGCACGCATCCTCGATGAGGGCGACCCCTACCAGGACCAGCTATTACGGACCTCGGAGCTGGTGGCCGCGCGCGCCGGCGTCGACCGATGGCGCTTCTCGTACCAGAGCCAGAGTCACACCGGCGAGCCATGGCTTGGTCCTGACCTGACAGACACGCTGGAGACGCTGGCCCACGAGGGCCATCGCTCGGTGCTGGTGGCCTCGATCGGGTTCATCGCCGACCACCTCGAGATCTTCTACGACATCGACATCGAGGCGAAAGCGAAGGCCGATATGCTCGGCATCGAGCTGAAGCGCACACCGATGCTCAATGCTGACCCTCGGTTGGCGCAGGCACTCCACGCCTTGGTCGCCGAGCGCATATCCCCCACCCCGACCCTCCCCCACAAGGGGGGAGGGAGACTGACCAGAATGGCGGGCTCATGACGTTTCTTTCCCGCATGCTGGCGATCACGCGCGGCCACCGCGGCCTGCTCTCGATCGCGGTCGCCGGGTCCGTCCTTTACACCGCCCTGAGTGTGCTGCCGGCACTGATCATCCGGCAGATGCTGACCGTGCTGGCGCACCCGTCGCCGGCCGGCACGCTCGTGTGGTTGGGCGTTGCCATGGTGGGCGCCACGGCGCTGATGGCGGTCAGCCGCTACCTCGAGGGTGGGTTCGGTCATATCGCCGCCTTCAAGGTCTTGCACGATCTGCGGATGCGAATCTACGAGCAGCTGCAGCGGCTGTCGATGGGTTTTCACACGAGACAACAGTCGGGCACGATCGCGGCCAAGTTGATCGGCGACGTCGAGACTATCGAGTTCTTCACCGCGCACGCGGGCATCCAGTTGATCAGCGCCGCCACCGTTCCGTTCCTGCTCGGCATCCTCATGCTGGCGGTCAACTGGCGGCTGGGCCTGGTGGCACTCGCCCCACTGGTTCTGATCCTGCTCATCCTGGTGGCGTTTCGGCGATCCGCGTACCAGGCCTTCATGCGTTACCGCGACGAGCTGGGCCGGTTGAACGGCATCATCATCGATCACATCCAGGGCGTCGGCGTGCTCAAGGCGTTCGCGGCGCTCGGCCATGCGCGGCGCGCGATCGACGAGCGTAGCGAGCAGCTGAAGCACGCGGCGACGCAGGCCAACCTCATCCACACCTGGTACTTCGCTGGGGTCGAGTGGATGGCCGCGATTCCCGTGGCCCTGGTGTTGCTCGTCGGGGGATTGATGGCGCATGCCAGACAGCTCAGCATCCCCGACCTGGTGCTCTTCGTCTTCTTGACGACGCTGCTCTATCGGCCGGTCACCGAGCTCAACCGGCAGCTCGAGGGATTGCGCAATGCGGAAGCGGCGACGGATCGTATCTTCGAGATTCTGAACGCGCCGATCGAGGTGAAGGAGTCGCTCTCGGCGCGCGTTCCGAAGGACCGGCGGTACGATATCGCGCTCGATCATGTGACCTTCGCCTATGAGGCCGGGCGATCCGTGCTCCACGACGTGTCGATCGACCTGAAGGAAGGCTCGGTGCTCGCCCTCGTGGGACCCAGCGGCGCCGGCAAGACCACCATTGCCAACCTGATCACCCGCTTCTGGGACCCCCAACAGGGCGCGGTGCGGCTCGGTGGTGTCGACCTCCGCGAGCTGCCGCTCGATTACGTTCATCGTTCGATTGGGCTGGTCCTGCAGGACGTCTTTCTGTTCAACGACACGGTCAAGGCCAACATCAAGATTGGAAACCCGGAAGCGACCGACGTGCAGGTTGAGGCGGCAGCCCACGCGGCGTACGCGCACGAGTTCGTGGAAGATCTGCCGAAGGGCTACGACACGATCATCGGCGAGCGCGGGGTCCGGCTATCCGGCGGTCAGAAACAGCGAATTTCGATCGCCCGAGCCCTGTTGCGCGATGCGCCCATCTTGATCCTGGACGAGGCGACCTCGTCGGTGGACCCGGAAGCCGAGCACCTGATCCAGGCGGCCCTTGCCCGACTCGTGGCGGAGCGCACCGTGCTGGTCATCGCACACCGACTGTCGACCATCCGGCAGGCAAACGAGATCGTGGTGCTTGACAAGGGCCGAGTCGTACAGCGTGGCCGCCATGACGACCTGGTCGACGCCCCCGGCCTCTACGCCGCCCTCTATCGCGCTCAGCAGGTGGCGCGTCGGTGGGACGTGGCAACCTCGCAGCGCGTGGAGGAGGAGCTACCGCAAGCCGTCGAGTAGCAGCTGGCGAAGCGCCTCGAGGCGCTCGAACTCTTCCATGCTCAACTTCGCCGTGCTCTTGAGGGTGTGGGGATACTTGATCTTTTGCACCGCATCGATCAACGCGCGCGCCTGCGGTTCCGTCAGCTGGTACTCGTAGTAGGCGACGATGGTCTCGCGCTCGATCTCGCGGCGGATCGGCAGGTGATGGATCGGCGCCGCGACCGGCTCGGGATCCGTCTCGGCCAGGATTTCAGGCGCACTGGAGGTTTCGCGAAAGAGTTCCGCTGAGCCGCTCAGCGAAACCCGCTTAAACACGACCGGCAACGGGCTGCTTGGCCTCCACCGGCGCGGCGGGCGCCCGCTTGATGACCGCCTTGGCCAGAGCCCGATAGGCGCTGGCCCCTTCGGAGCTGCCGGCATACTGCAGGATCGACATGCCGGCCAGCGGCGTCTCGGCAAACCGGATGCTGTCCTTGATCACGACGTCAAAGACGATGTCGCCGTAGCGCTCCCGCACCAGTTCGAGCACTTCCTGTGAGTGCAGCGTCCGCGACTTGTGGATGGTTGCCAGGATGCCGCTGATCCGCAACTTTGGATTGAGCTTGGCGCGCACCCGCTCGATCGTGTTCTGCAACAGCTGCATGCCCTTCATGCCGAAATACTCGCATTGCAGTGGGATCAGAACCTCGTCGGAGGCCACCAGCGCGTTGACGCAGAGGAGGCCGAGCGATGGCGGGCAATCGATCACCATGAAGTCGTATTCGTCCTGGCCCGGCGCGAGCTTCTCCTTGAGGAAGGTCTCACGCCCCATCTCGGACACGAGCTGGATCTCTGCGCCGGAGAGCTCGATGTTTGAGGGGATGAAGTCGACCCCGAGGTTGCTGTGCTTCACCACATGGCCGAGGGTGACCTGCGGATCGAGGAGCAGATGGTAGAGGGTGAGCTCGATCTGATCGGGCTGCTTGAAGCCCATGTTGATGGTCAGATGGCCCTGGGGATCGAGGTCGATGAGGAGGACTCGCTTGCCGAGCTCAGCGAGCGCGCATCCCAGGTTCACCGCGGTGGTCGTTTTGCCAACGCCGCCTTTCTGGTTGGCAACTGCGATGACTCTGCTCAAACGGTGGCTAGACCTCTATGCTGGAACGTGGCTGCGGCTATTTAACGGCAATACGGCCGCCCCGTCAAGTTCGGTCTTGTGGCGGGTGTCTACAGCCGGAACGGCGCCACCCGCCCGTGGCCCACGTTGCGCCGCCGGTGGACCCGGGTCGGGGTCGGCATTCCCTTGGTATCGAAGGGCAACGTCGCCAGGAATTTCGGCGGTCTGCGGGCCTGGGTGACCGCTTCGAAGCCCGATGCCAGTTTGATCAAGGTCGGCTCGCTGAATGCCGTTCCCATGAACGAGATCCCGACCGGGGTGCCGAAGGAGAATCCCATCGCGACATTGATGATGGGGTAGCCGACGATCGCCGCCGGCGATGAGCTGCCAAAGACGAAATGGTCGCCGTTGATGAGGTCGGTCGGCCAGGCCGGGGTGTCCGTCGAGGCCACGATCGCTTGCAAGCTGTTCTGGCGGAGCAGCAAGTCGATCCCCTCGCTGGCGCCGAAGACCTGGTCCTGTGCCAGGGCCTGGTTGTAGGAGAGGCCCAGCGGCTGAATCGCGTCCGGGTTGGTGACGTCGAACGACTGGGCCAGCTCGAAAATCTCCTGGCCGAAGAACGGCATTTCGCGGTCGGCGTGCGCATTGTTGAAGTCGATCGCATCCTGGAGAGTTCGGATTGGCACCCCCACGCGCTGCGACAGGTAGTTGTTGAGGTCCACCTTGAAGTCGTAGAGCAGCACGGTGAACTCGGCGGTCCCGGAGTTGATGTCGGAGATGTGGGGGAAGAACACGTCGACGAGCGTGGCGCCCGCATTCCGCATGGCGGTCAGGGCATCTTCGAAAACCGAGTCCGTGTGCGGACTCGAACCCTCGAAGTCGCGGGCCACCCCGATGCGGGCGCCCCGCAGGCCGTCGGCGTTGAGGAACTGCGTGTAATCCCTTGGGATTCGGTTTCGATTACCGCTGGTGGCGGGATCGCGCGGGTCGGCGGTCCGCTGGGCGATCGCAGTCAGCACCGCGGCGCCGTCGGCCATGGTGCGCGTATGCGGTCCCGCGGTGTCCTGGGTGTGGGAGATGGGGACGATTCCGGCGCGGCTGACCAGGCCGACCGTTGGTTTGATGCCGACCACGGCGTGATGGTTGGCGGGGCAGACGATGCTGCCATCCGTCTCGGTGCCGATCGAGACGGCGGTAAAGTTCGCCGCCGCCGCGGCGCCCGATCCGGAGCTCGACCCGCAGGGATTTCGGTCGATGGCATACGGGTTGTTGCACTGTCCCCCGCGGCCCGACCAACCGCTGGTGGAGAAAAACGAACGGAAGTTGGCCCACTCGCTCAGGGTGGTCTTGCCCAGGATGACGGCGCCCGCCGCTCGCAGCCTGGCGGCCACCGTCGCATCCTGTGCCGGCGCGGTGCCGACCAGCGCCAGCGAACCGGCCGCCGATTGCATCCGGTCGTGCGTATCGACGTTGTCTTTGAGGAGGACCGGCACACCGTGCAGCGGGCCCCGCACCTGACCCGCCTGGCGCTCGGCGTCCAGCTGCTGGGCAATGGCCAGCGCGTCGGGGTTCACCTCGAGCACGGAATTGACCATCGGCCCGCCCTGATCAAGGGCCTGAATTCGTCGCAGGTAGAAGTTGACCAGGTCGGTGGAGCGCGCTTGACCCGACGCCATCAGCCCTTTTAACTGCGTGATGGTCATCTCGTTGAAGTCGCTCGGCGCCGTGGCGGCCGCCACGGCGGCCAGCGGCGAGGTCGCCAGCGGCGCCAGCGATGCGGTTGCCCCGGCGAGCGCGCCCAGCTTGAGTACGTCCCTGCGGCTGAAGCCCGTGGATGTGGCCTGCGACATGAACTCCCTCCTTGTTCAATGACCGGAAGCACCGGTCCCCAAGACCCTCGCCCGTGAGTATGGACGCGGCGATGAGGGTCTTGTCAAGCTTTGTGCAGATTCAGCGAAACGCCTTTGAAATAAACTGAGAGCCTCGTGATCTTCTATCCACTGGCGGCGACGCTGATCAGCGCCGCATTTGCCCTGACGCTCGGACTCCAGTACCGGGCGAAGCCGCGCCCGTATCTGCTCGTCTGGGGCGTCGCGCTGGGGCTTTACGCCATCGCCGCCCTCACCGAGGTGGTCGGCGCCGCCGGCGGCTGGAACTCGCTCCTCTACCGGACCTACTACTACCTGGGCGCCATCGTCCTGGTCGGCGTGCTGGCGCTGGGCACGATCTACCTGCTCGCGCCTCGATTCGGCCAGCCCGCCCTCTGGGTGTTGCTCGTACTGGCAGGCATTGGACTGGCCGGCATCGTCGGCGCTACGCTGCAACCCGGCCTCCTCGACACCCGCCAGGTTCCCTCCGTCGACACCATCCGGCTGGAGCAGGGGAGCTTCAACGTGATCGCCCTCATCATGGCGGCCGTGGTGAACAGTGTGGGGACGGTCATCCTGGTCGGAGGGGCGGCGTGGTCCGCCTATGGGACCTGGCGCCGGCACGGGGCGCCTTCCCGGCTGGTGGCCAATATTCTGATCGCGGCCGGCGCCCTGATCGTGGCCAGCGTCTCGACCCTGACCCGCCTGTTCCACGCCTATGAGCTGTTCTACGTCGGCCAGGCGATCGGGGTGCTGGTGATGTTCGCCGGCTTTATGGCTGCGCAGCGGGCGCCCAGCCGAGCGGCGAAGCTGAATCCCGCGACCTCGCGCTAAAGCCCCCACCCTGCCCTCCCCCGCAAGCGGGGGAGGGAGATACGCCCAGAGGCGAGGGAGTTTGATCCTGAATCGCAAAGAACTACCATTAGCTCGCCGTTGGAACGGCACAAGCAATGACGCACGCGGGAATTCGCTGCACCTGGTGGGCCTCGACCGACGGGCAGCCTCCACCGGCAGCCGGCGACGGCTACGCGCCCGATCCGGATGTTCGTACAAGGAGGCTCAATGAAACTCGTCAAGGAAATTCCCGACAGCGATAGCCAGGAGGAGTGGCTGGCGCGCGAGCGCGCCCACCTCTCTCAGGTCCTCTATCGCTACACGCCGCTCGTCGTCGACCACGCCAGAGGGTCGTATCTCTACACGGTCGACGGCCGCCGCTACCTCGACTTCGCCTCCGGCATCGCGGTCACCAACCTGGGGCACGGACACCCCGAGGTGATCCGGGCAGCGAAAGACCAGCTCGACCGCCTCGTGCACATTTCAGTGGTCGCTCACCACGAGCCGGCCATTCAGCTGGCCGAACGGATCGCGGACCTCGCCCCGGGCAAGCTCGACAAGGTCTTCTTCGCCAACAGCGGTGCCGAGGCGGTGGAGGGGGCGATCAAGCTGGCCCGTTACGTGACCGGCCGGTCCGCGCTGATCGCCTTTCAGGGCGCGTTTCATGGACGGACGTACGGTGCGCTCTCGCTGACCGCGTCCAAGAGCTACTACCGGGAGCGCTACGAGCCGTTCTTGCCGGGCGTGTATCACGTGCCCTACCCGTATCCGTACCGAAATCCGACCGGGCCGGGCGACGCGGCGACGCTCGATTATGTCTTCAACTTCATCGACGAGATGCTCGACACGCGGGTGCCGCCGCGGAACGTCGCCGCCTTCATCGTCGAGCCGGTCCTGGGAGAGGGCGGCTACGTGGTCCCGCCCGCCGATTTCATGCCGCGTCTGCGTAAGCTCTGCGACCAGCATGGCATCCTGCTGATCGCCGACGAGGTGCAGTCGGGCTATGGGCGGACGGGCAAGATGTTTGCCTGCGAGCAGACCGGGGTGGTCCCCGACATCATGACGCTGGCCAAGTCGATTGCCTCGGGCTTGCCGTTGAGCGCCGTGGTCGCCAGCGGGAGGTTGATGGACCAATGGGAGCCGGCCGCGCACGGCTCGACCTTCGGCGGCAATCCGGTATCGTGCGCCGCCGGGATCGCGACCCTGGACGTCTTTACGCGCGAACACATCCTGGCCAATGCCACGGACAAGGGGGCGGAGCTGATCCGGCGGCTGCGCGACCTGCAGCAACGGTCCCCGGCGATCGGAGAAGTACGCGGCCTCGGCCTGATGGTCGGGGTGGAGCTGGTGGGGAAGGACGGCGCGCCGGACAAGGCGCTGCAAAAGAAGATCCGGCAAGTGTGCCTCGACTCCGGCCTCGTGGTGCTGAGCTGCGGCGCGCACGACAACGTGCTGCGGCTGGTGCCGCCCCTGAATATTTCGCAAGCGGAACTCGATGAAGGATGGGAGATTCTGAACGGCGCGTTCCAGGAGGTGGCAGCATGAGCCAGACGATGACGAGCGAGCGAGGGCAGCGGACCCAGGCGAAGACCTACAAGAACTACATCGGCGGTCGCTGGGTGGAATCGAAGAGTGGTCGAACCTTCACCTCGAACAACCCGGCGCACAAGGACGAGGTGCTGGGCGTGATGCAGGCCTCCACCGCCGATGATGTGAATGCCGCCATCGAGGCGGCCGCAAAGGCGTTTTACGGCTGGCGGCACACCCCGGCGCCGGCCCGCGGCGAGATCTGCCTCAAGGCGGGCCTGATCATCCAGGAGCGGAAAGAAGAACTGGCCCGACTGATGACGCAGGAGATGGGCAAGGTCCTCAAGGAGGCGCGCGGGGACGTTCAGGAGGCGATCGACATGGCCAAGTACGCGGCCGGCCTCGGACGCCACCCGCACGGGGAAACGGTCCCCTCGGAGCTTCGCAACAAATGGTGTATGACCGAACGCGTCCCGCTGGGCGTGGTCGCCTGTATCACCCCCTGGAACTTCCCGATGGCGATCCCGTCGTGGAAGATCTTCCCGGCTGTGATGGCCGGCAATGCCGTGGTCTTCAAGCCTGCGTCGGACACGCCGATCATCGCCACCAAGCTGGTGGAGATTTTCGAGGAAGCCGGCCTGCCCGGCGGCGTGCTCAACCTCGTCACCGGCAGCGGCAGTGATGTCGGGGACGTGCTGGTCAGGGATCCGCGAGTGCAGGGCATTTCCTTCACGGGATCAACCGCCGCCGGCAAGCACATCGCGGAGATCGCCGGTCGCAACCTCAAGCGGCTGGGTCTCGAGCTGGGAGGCAAGAATGCCATCGTGGTGCTCGATGACGCCGATTTGCCGCTGGCGGTCGACGGGGCCTTGTGGGCGGCCTTCGGCACCTCAGGCCAGCGCTGCACCGCCGCGTCCCGCTTGATCGTCGACAAGAAAGTCGAGAAGGACTTCACGGATCAGCTCCAGGAGCGGGCGGCCAAGATGAAAGTGGGCGACGGCCTGCAGCCGGACACCGACATGGGCCCGGTGATCAACGAGGCCGCGCTGAAGAAGGTGCACGAGTACACCGATATCGGGAAGAAGGAGCACGCCCGCCTGGTGCATGGCGGCGACTTCGCCGGGTCCGATGGCTGGTTCTACCGGCCCACCATCTTTGCCGACGGCCGCAAGGACATGAGGATGGCCCAGGAGGAAATCTTCGGGCCCTCCACGTTGGTGCTGCCAGTGAGCAATCTCGACGAAGCGCTCGACGTGGCGAACTCCACCCAGTACGGCCTGTCCATGTCGATCTATACCAATGACCTGCGCAAGGCCTTCCACGCCATGGAGGAGATGCAGTCCGGCATCGTCTACGTCAACGCGCCCACCATTGGCGCCGAGATCCAGCTGCCCTTCGGGGGTGTGAAGAACACCGGCAACGGCCATCGCGAGGCTGGAACCGTCGCCCTCGACGAGTTCACCGAATGGAAGACGATCTATGTGGACTACAGCGGCCGCCTGCAGCGCGCCCAAATCGACACGGGAGAATAGCAAGCCGCGGTCATCGCTCAGAACATCCAGTTCATCGATGTCGGGCAGCGGAGAGTCCGGTACCTGGACGAAGGGACGGGCCATCCGCTGCTTCTCTGTCACGGTTTCATCGGCTCCCTGGAGAACTTCCATAGCTGGAGTCCGGCGTTTGCCGGACACCGGCGGGTGCTGATTCCCGACCTGCCCGGTTGCGGCGAGACGCCGGCCGGCGATCCGCCCTTCACGGTAGCCAGCCACGCGGAGTTCCTCCGGTCGTTCGCCGATCGGCTCGGCCTGGGCGGACACGACGTCGGTGGCATTTGCCTGGGGGCCACCGTGGCCCTCGAGTATGCGTCCCGCTTCAGCGAGAGGGTTTCGCGTCTGGTTCTGCACACGCCGATCTACTCGCCGCGAACGTTGCG
This sequence comes from Chloroflexota bacterium, assembly GCA_005881715.1. Classification (GTDB taxonomy): domain Bacteria; phylum Chloroflexota; class Dormibacteria; order CF-121; family CF-121; genus CF-13. Next base: position 11,908 of record VBEE01000034.1, read on the forward strand.
GACAGCCTTCAAGCGCCAGGTCAGCGCCTTCACCGCCGGCCCCATCTTCTGGTGCGTCGACCGGCTCCGCCGCAATCGACGGGTGTCAGATCTCTACAAGCGTTTCCTGGTGGAAGGCCCCGGCGTCGATCCCTACGATGCCCAGGTGAACTTCGACAATCAGCAACGGGCGGACGGGCGCGCCGCCCGCCAGTGGTTGCGCGACGGCATCACCCGGGATTACCGCGAGTTCCTCAAGGGCTGGCGCAAACCGGCGCTGGTTGTGGTGGCGGCCGACGATCGGACCGTTGACGTGGGCGCCATCCGTAACCTGCGCGAGCTGATGCCCCAGGCCGAGGTCCGGGTGATCGAGTCGGCCGGGCACGGATGGACGCCAACATTGATTGCGGCCCAGGTGGACGCGATCACCGGATTCCTCAAGACATGAGCGAACACGAGTTCAACACCGCAGGGCTGTCGGCCTGGGCCGGGTTGAAACCGCCGGCCGCCGGCGCTCGGCCGGACGTCCGGATCGTCGGTGTGCCGCTGGATCGCGGCTCGCTGTATCGTCCTGGCGCGGCGAAGGCGCCGGCGCAGCTTCGACGGCTGTCGGCGATCTTTGCGCCGGTGACCGAGCATGCCGAGCTTTTCGACAGCGTGACGCTCCAGGACGACGGCGACGTGGCCCTGGTCGACGGTGACATGGGGGCGAACGTCGAGTCCGTGGCTGCCGAGATCGGCCGGACGCCGAAGGGCACCCTCCCCATCGTGCTGGGCGGCGACCATACCACGGTAAGCCCCACCCTGATCGCGCAGCAGCGCCGGCTCAACGGCCGGATGAGCATCCTCTATATCGACGCCCACCCGGACCTGAATGACATTTCCCGAACGATGCGCTGGTCCAACGGCTGCGCCTTGCGGCGCGGCCTCGAGCTAGGGGAAATCGACCCGCGCAAAGTAACCCTGCTCGGGTGCCGGGACTACGACTGGGAGGAAGTGGAGTTCATACGAAAAATGGGCGTGACGCTGATTCCCGCCGCGACGGCGCACCGCTGGACCGGCACCCAACTGGCGGACGAGGTCGGGTCGCGGATCGGCTCCGACGCGCTCCATATCTCGCTCGATATCGATTCCCTGGACCCGTCGTATGCTCCGGGAACCGGGGTACCGTCGGCAGGCGGCTTGACGTCGCGCGAGCTGCTGGATTTCCTTCGCCAGCTGCGCGGCGTGCGTCTGGCCGGTCTCGACGTGGACGAAGTCGCGCCGCCCCTCGACGTCGGGCACGTGACCAGCCTGGCGGCGCTGAAGTTCATCTTCGAGTACATCGGGATGGTGAAGCTCGGCGCAAACAGCTGATCGCGCGCGGCACGCCGACGTCACCATCGTCGGCGCGGGCGTCATGGGGTGCAGCCTGGCGTTCTATCTGGCGCAGCAGGGCCGCAGCGTGATCGTGATCGATCGCGGCCGCATCGGTCAGGGCGCCACGGCGGCCTGCGCCGGTGGCATTCGGGCACAGTTCTCGACCGAGGTCAATATCCGGATGGGCATGGAAGCCAAGCGCGTGCTGTCCCGCTTTGTCGATGAGACCGGGCAATCGGCCGACTTCCGCCAGGTCGGATACCTCTTCCTGCTGACGACCGATGACGAGCGCGCCAGATTTGCCGAGGCGGTTCGGCTCCAGCGGCGGCTCGGGGTCGAGGACGTGGTCGAGCTCAGTCCATCGGATGCGCGGGCAATCGTTCCCGGACTCGAAACCGATGACCTGGCCGGGGCCACCTTCTGTCCGAGCGACGGGCTGGCCGGACCAAATGAGGTCACCTATGGATTTGCCAACGCGGCCCGACGCCGCGGCGCGGTGATCCTCGAAGACACGCCGCTCGACGCCTTTCTGACGCGGGGCAATACGGTGGTGGGCGTCGGCACGGCCCACGGCGAGTTCACGTCCAACGACACTGTGATCTGCGCCGGCCCCTGGTCGGCCGCGGTGGGCGCGATGCTCGGCCTGGCGCTTCCCATCGAGCCGTCACGCCGGCAGGTGTTCGTCTCCGAGCCGTTCAGCGGAATCGGTCGCCGCAGTCCGATGACTATCGACTTTCATACCTCGTTCTACTTTCACCCCGAGGGCGACGGCGTGCTGTTTGGCATGAGCGATCCCTCCACCGTGCCCGGCGACGACACGACGGTGGATTGGTCATTCCTCGAGCGGATTACGGCGGTCGCCCAGCGACGCTGGCCGCCGTTGCTGGATGCGCGGGTCAAAACGGCGTGGGCGGGTTTGTACGAGATGACGCCCGACTATCAACCGCTGATCGGTCCGCTCCAGTCGGGCCTCTGGGTGGCCGCCGGTTTTTCCGGCCACGGCTTCATGATGGCGCCCGCCGTGGGTCGCTGGCTGGCCACCTGGATAGTCGGGGGCTCGCCGCCCAACGACTTCGCCGTCTTTGCTCCCAACCGCTTTCAGACTGGCGCCCTGCGGCCCGAGCGCAACGTGGTGTAATGAGGCTCGCCTTGCGGCGCGGGATCTTGCTCCTGGTTGTCAGCGTCGCGCTGAGTGGATGCACGACGCCGGGGGTCTCCCTGCCGTTTTCCGAGCCGGCCGCCGCGGTCGTCGATGGGCACAGTATTTCGATGAAGGTCTATCAGGCCCGGCTGCAGGTCAGCCGCCATCGCGACCCCTTTAACGGCATCCCGGAGGCGATCCCCAGCCCGACTCCCGCACAGCGGCTCGAGGATTTCACCATCGAGCAATTGGTGCGCGAAGAAATCGTCCGCCAGGAGGCCGACAAGCGCGGCATCACCGTGGCTGACCAGGCGGTGCAGGCGAGGATGGCGGCGCTGCGGTCGAAGGCCGGCACGTCGACATTCAACGCGGCGCTCAGCCGCAACGGCTTCACGGCCGAGAGTTTTTCCGACTACCAGCGGACGCTTCTGACCGAGGTGGCGCTGATGCGGGCGATGGCCGGCGACCGGGCTCGCACCGCGGCAGGCGAGCTCAAGTCGGGCGCGACGTTCGCCTCGGTGGCGGCGCGCTGGAGCGACGATACGGGGACCTTTGCTCGCGGCGGGGACGCCGGCTGGCTACGTCCGGCGGAAATTCCGGAGCCGCCGCTGATGACGGCGGTGGAGTCGCTGACCACCGGCGCGGTGAGCGGCATCGTCCCGACGAATCGTGGCTTCAGCATTGCCACCGTGCTCGAGCGGCGCAACGACCAGGTACACCTGGCCGTCATCCTTGTCCTCGCGCCCTCGATTGACCTTTCCAGCCCACAGGGCACGCCTGCGTGGTTCACGAAGTTTGTCGAGGACCGCGAGTCAGCGCTGCGGCGCGACGGCAAGATCGTCCTCAAGGTCGGCAGTCGTGCCGGAGGCTGAGGGCGAGCGCTGGCGGGTCTTCCTGGCGATCGAGATTTCACCGGCCGTGCGGGCAACCCTGCGAGGGCCGCTCGACGGGCTGGCCTTGCTGAGCGCATCGATCCGGGTGAACCAGGTGGAGCGAATGCACCTCACGCTGCATTTCCTCGGCCAGCTTCCCATCCCCCAGGTCGAGGACCTGAGCTCACGGCTGGTCCCGATCGTCGAACGCCATCATCCGATTCGGCTGCTGGCGCGGGGGGTGGGCGCCTTCCCCAGCCTCAGCCGGGCGCAGGTGCTCTGGGCCGGAATCACGGGCTCGGACCTGCCTCGATTGATCGCGCTCCAGGGCGATCTGGGTGGCGGCCTTCTTAAGGCGGAGGTGCCGGTTGAAGATCGCCCCTTGGCCCGGGTTGCGCGACCGTTGGGCGCACCGGAGCGGCGCCGGCTGCAGGACTGGTCCACGGCCTGGCGGGACGTCGACCTGGGCGAGCTTCCCGTCAACGAGGTCCGCCTGATGCGCAGCCAGCTGGGCGCCGGTCCTCCTCGTTACAGCACGCTGGCGACGTTCCCTCTAAAATAGCCTTCCGCAATGCGCCCATAGCTCAGCCTGGATAGAGCACCGGGCTACGGACCCGGGTGCGGGGGTTCAAATCCTCCTGGGCGCATTCTTTTTACTCCCGTAGTTCGGGGCGCGACAGTTCGTAGAACCGGCGGCGTCCTAGTGACATGGCTCCCGCATGACTGCGATGCGCCGGGTCACGGTCCTGTACTACTGGCTCGCCGGGCTTGGCGCTGCTGGGTTCACTCTTTCCTTTCCGCTGCACTCGAGGTTCGCGTTTGTTGGCGGCGTCTGCCTCATTGCTTCCGCATCGCTGATCGCGGCAGTGTGCTACGTAACGGATCGGGATCCCCAGACCCGGCCACAG
>VBEE01000074.1:0-23616 GCA_005881715.1 Chloroflexota bacterium
CGTATAGACCTCTTTCTTCCAGATCGGCACCGTGTGCTTCAGCTCGTCGATCAGCCACTCGCAGGCGTCAAACGCCTCGCCCCGATGCGACGCCGCCACGGCGATCACCACGCTGACCTCTCCCACCTGCAACGTGCCGGTTCGGTGGACGATCGCCAGGTCCAGAATCGGCCAGCGACGGCGGGCCTCGTCAGCAAGCTGCTCCATTTGCTTGACCGCCATCGAGCCATAGGCCTCGTAGACCAGGGCGCGGACCTGCTTGCCACGCGAGTGCGAGCGGACGATCCCCTGGAACACGACCAGCGCACCGTCGGCGTCGCTTCGGATGCCTTCACCGATCGCGGTCGCGTCGAGCGGAACATCGCGCAGCGTGACGATGCCCCGGCGCTCGCCGATGGCACCACCGCTCACCGGAGGAATGACGGCCAGCTCATCACCGTCCTTGAGGGCATCGTCCCACCCGGCGTACTCGGAGTTGACAGCACAGCGAAACGACCGCGGTAGCGGACCGAGATCGTAGCGGGTGCTGAGTTGGCTCCAGGCATCGGCGGCGGTCGCGCCCGCCGGCAGCGCGAGATCGACGTTGGGCCGACCGACCAGCTCACGCGGCTTCGCGAACAGCACGACGCGCACGTTCATAGCGAAATCATATCGGCCCCACCCCGACCCTTCCCGCGAGCTGGCCGAGGCTCACCGAAACAGATCGGTTGCCGGATCCCGCAACAGCCGGCCAACCGTATCATCGCCCGCCACCGAGACGCCACGCACCAGGGCGACCGGGACCCGATCGAGCTTGCCCATCACCAGTTCACCTGCGGAAGCGAGCTCGTCCACAACGCCGAGCTCGGTCCCCTGCAGCTCGTAGCCATCCGGGTCGCGCTGGCCCCGATAATCACGCAGCGCCAAAACCCCGGCTGCCCCGATAGCAACATTGACCTGACCTTCACGCCAGGGCCGGCCGAAGCTATCGGAAATGATGAGGCCCGGTGCAACGCCCGACCGCTCTCGCAGACTCTCCCGCAGCCGGCGCGCCGACTCGTCGGGACGTTCGGGTAACAGCACGACGAACTCCCGACCTCCGGTGTTCGATCGGTCGACGCCGGCATTGGCGCATATGAATCCGTGCCGCGTTTCGGTGATCAGTACGCGGGGGGCTTCCCGAACGATGCGCACCGACTCCGACAGGATCACCTCAACGTGCCGCGCGTCGAAGCCGATCCTGTTGCCGATTTCGATCGCGCGCGGTGATGCGACTACGCCCTCGAGGGATCGCACCCGCCCTTCTGCTTTTGATACGACTTTCTGGGTCACGACCACCACGTCGCCCGGCTCGAGCGCCAGGCCGAGCCGCTGGACGCCGTCGAGAATCAACGTCGCCAGTGATGCACCGTTAACGATCTCCGGGAGGCCGGGGACCGGAAAGATCGAGACCGGATTCAAGCGAGCGGCGGCGCGCTGGCGAGTAGCCGCTCGGCGGCCGTGAACTCCTGCAGCAGGCGAAGCGTCGCCGTATCCCGGCCGAGCTGCATGAAGCGCGCGATGTCCTCGGGCCGGTCCAGGTCGTGCTCCAGTCCCGCGACCACGTGCACGGCAAAGCTGCGGTGCGCCCGGACCGCCTCGGCACGGTGGAGGTTAAAGCTGTCCTCGCCGAACCGAAGCGTGATGGCATGCGGCGGTATCAACCGCAAGCCGTTGGTCCCCAGCCGATCGCGATCCGGCGCGAGCAGAACCTCGATCTCCGGCCGGTACGCGCACAGCTCCTCGAGCTCCGTCGCCGTCACCCCCGGCACGTCGCCGGGGATCGTGAGGGCGGCGGTGAAGCCGCGCTCCCACGCGGCAGCAAAGCCCTGTTGCACGGCGGCGCTCTGCCCCTGACTCACCCGGTCGATCAGGGGATCCAGCCCAAAGCGACGGCCTTCCTCCAGGACCTCGGGATCGTCCGAGATGACGAAGCGGCCGTAGTCCCACAGACCGGCGACAACCTGAAAGACATCGCGGGCCATGGTGGCGGCGAGCCGTTCTCGGTCGGGCTCGGTGAGGACCGCCTCCAGCCGCTGTTTCGCCCGCCGCGGGGATTTGACGGGAACGACAATCGCGAGTTTCACGCGGCCGCCGGTTGTTGCAGGATGTCGAGCGCGGCTCTCGCGACCTCGCGGGCCGCCTCGCCGTCGTCGAGCATGGTGGGGCGGACGGCGATTCGGTAGCCGAGGGCGGCAATCGCCGGGGCCAGCGACGCATCGGCGGAATCGAGGACGAAGCCCCGGGCGACATCCCGGTAGACCTCCGCCACGCCGAGCGCGTCTGGCCGGATGCCCTCGGCCCGCAGAAGTTCGACGGTGGGCCCCTTGACCGCCCGCCCGGCGATCACCGGCGAGATGGCGACGGTTCGGTCTCGAACCGCGGCCACCAGCTCCCGCATGCCCGGAACACGGAGGATCGGACCGATGCTGATGCTCGGGTTGCTGGGAGCGATGAGCACTGCCCGTGACGCGGAGAGTGCCTCGGCGACCCCCGGGGCCGGCCGGGCTGCGTCAAGCCCGGTCCAGTAGATCTCACGCACCCGTGGGCGATATCGCTCTCGCACGAAATATTCCTGGAAATGCAGGTCGCCGGCGTCGGTCTTCAAGCGGGTCTCGACCGGCTCGTCGCACATGGGCAGGATCCGGCTGCGCACGCCCAGCTGTTCAGCGAGCTCAGCCGTGACCGTGTGCAGTGGCGCGCTGGACGTGAGCCGTCCAGTGCGGTAGAGATGGGTGGCCAGATCGCGGTCGCCCAGCTGAAACCAGGACGCGTCGGTGAGTGTGGCGAGCGCCGCCTGCGCGGTGAACGTGTCGCCGCGAATTCCCCAGCCGCGGGCCTCATCCGCCACGCCGGCCAACCAGTAGGTCACGGTGTCGAGATCCGGAGCGATATAGAGCCCGTGCCACCACATATCGTCGCCCGTGTTGCCGATGACCACGATGTCGTCCGGCGGCACAGCCCGGACGAGACCCCGCAGAAAGCGTGCCGCGCCGACGCCGCCGGCGAGGACGACGACCGGGCGCGAAGCCATTCCAGCATCATAGGAAACAATGTCGGTTTTCCAGGCTCTTGTATTGGCATTGCTGCAGGGGGTCACGGAGCTCTTCCCCGTAAGCAGCCTGGGCCATACCGTGATCCTGCCGAAGCTGCTTCGCTGGAACATCGACCAGGCCGACCCGACCTTCCTGGCATTCGTGGTGCTGCTCCATGTCGGCACCGCCACGGCCCTGCTGATCTATTTCTGGCGGGATTGGCTCGCCATCGTGCGGGGTGTCGCGCGGAGCGTGATCGACGGCCGGATGCACGGCACGCCGGACGAGCGGCTTGGTTGGCGACTAATCGCCGGAACCCTACCCGTCGGGCTTGCCGGGGTGCTGTTCCAAAAACAGGTCCAGGCCCTCTTTGCCAGCCCCAGGGCGGCGTCGGTGTTCTTGATCATCAACGGCGGGATCATGTTTGCCGGTGAACGGTTGCGTCGCCGGGCCACCACTTTCGAAGAGGGCCGGACAGCGCTCGACCAGCTCAGCATCCGGAGCGCCGTCGGCATCGGCTCCGCACAGATCCTCGCGCTGTTGCCGGGAATTTCGCGCTCGGGCAGCAGCATGGTCGCCGGACTGTTCGGGAATCTGACCCACGAGGCCGCGGCGCGCTTCGCATTCCTCCTCGCGACCCCGGTGATCTTCGGTGCCGGCGTCCTCAAAATCCCCGATCTCTTCACGCCGGTTGCGCTGCCGCATCTGCCCGTATATCTCCTTGGTGGTGTCGTCGCCGGAGTCGCGGCCTTCCTGAGCGTGGCCTATCTCATGCGATACTTTCGAGTGGGACGGCTCGATCCGTTTGCGTACTACTGCGCGGCGTTCGGGATCCTTTCGCTGATCCTGCTCAGCCGCTGACGCGACCAAGGAGGACGGATGCAAAATAACCCACTGGAAAACAGCCCGATGGCCTTCTTTGCCGGGCTCGTGCTCGCCTTCGTCGGCGCAGCGGGGGCGGTCTTCTACCTCTTCGTCCGCACCACTAGCGAAAGCCTGATCATGCCAGGACCGACCTTCCGGCTCAAACATTTTGTCCTCGCCCTCGTCGTCCTCGCCGCCGGCGCCGCGCTCGCCTCCTTCGCGCGGCCGCGAGGTTCGAGCGCGTCGAACAGTACGTCCTACAACCGCTAGGCGGAGCGCTACAACGTGGCCCAGATCGGTTATGCCGCGATGCTGGAGCAGTTCCATCCGAAGGACCTGCTCGGTTTCTGCGTACAGGCGGAGGCGGCCGGTTTCTCCGGCGTCATGGCGGCAGATCACGTCCAGCCCTGGGTCCCCCAGCAGGGTCAGGCCGGCTTCGTCTGGTCCTTCATGACGGCGGCGGCCGAACGCACGCGCGGAGACATCGGGCCGGGCGTGACCTGCCCGTCGTTCCGATCACACCCGGCGATCATCGCCCAGGCGGCGGCCACGATGGCCGCCATGTACCCGGGTCGCTTCTGGCTTGGTCTGGGGTCCGGTGAGGCGCTCAACGAGCACATCGTCGCCGGGTACTGGCCGGAGGTCGCGGAGCGGATCAGCCGGATGTTCGAGTCGGTCGAAATCATCCGCAAGCTCTTCACCGGCAAGGACGTCAAGCATGCCGGCGAGTACTACAAGATGGAGACGATGCGGTTGTGGACTATGCCGGAACACCCGCCGCCAATCTATATAGCGACCGCCGGGCCGGTCACCGCCGAGAAAACCGGCCGCTTCTGCGACGGACTCATCACGGTGGGCGCGCCCGAGGAAAAGATCGACGGGGTTTTCCAGCGCTTCGAGAAGGGCGCTCGGGAGGCAGGCAAGGACCCGGCGAGCCTGCCGAAGATTCTGCAGCTGCACCTGTCGTGGGCCCCCACTGACGAGGAGGCCATGCGAAACGCCCTGACCGAGTGGCCCAACGGGGGCATGAAGTTTCCCAAAGCCGATATTCGATCGCCAAATGACTTCGCCCAGATGGCGAAGATCGTCCGCCCGGAGGACTTCCAGGGCCGGATGCTGATCTCGGCCGATCCCGATGCGCATCGCCGCGAAATTCAGAAGTTCATCGACCTCGGCTTCGACCGCGTCTATCTGCACAATGTCGGCCGCAATCAGGTCGAATGGATTGAGGTCTTCGGGAAGCAGGTCCTCCCCAAGCTTCACTGAGGCGTCGGCCGCGAGCCTGGCTCAGCAGATCGACGCTGAGCTCCGGCGCCATCGCAATCCGGCGCGAGCCGTTGCCGAGAAGGCCTATCTCAAGAGTGACCTCGACTTTCTGGGTGTCGGGTTACCGGCGATGCGGGCGGTCCTTCGGTCGATCAAACAACAACATCGGCTCAATCGACCGGGACTGATCCAGCTCACGACGTTGCTCTGGGACCGACCGTTGTTCGAGTGGCGAATGATGGCCGTCCTCTTGCTCGATGCCTTCGAATCGCTCCTCGGTCGGAGCGACATCGCGCTTCTCGAGCGCTTGATCCGGCACTCTAAGACCTGGGCCTTCGTCGACGAGTTGTCCATCGCGGTTACGGGCCGCCTGGTGGAACGCTGGACGGGGCTGGTCGACGACCTCGACCGATGGTCCGTCGATGACGACTTCTGGATTCGCCGCGCGGCGCTCCTGGCGCTGCTTCCCCAACTGCGTCGCGGCGCAGGAGACTTTGAACGGTTCGGCCGCTATGCGGACCGAATGCTCAACGAACGGGAATTCTTCATTCGCAAGGCAATCGGCTGGGTGCTCCGTGAGACCGGCAAAAAGCAGCCGGACCTTGTCTATGCCTGTTGCTGCCTCGCTGTGCGCGAGCCTCCGGCGTCACCGTCGGCGAGGCCGTGAAATACCTGGCGCCGTACCAGCGGATCGCGCTGCTCGCGGCGTATGCGGCGGCACCGCCCCCGAAGCGAGCTTCCGGCCACGCACTTCAATGAATGCCGGGAAGAGCGTGTCCAGGTGATCGTCACTGCCAGGCTCCGCGTCAGGCTCGGGAGGTCCCGGCGAAAACTCCCAGATCCCATCGACCACCATGCCCCCGGCCACCATACCGTTGACGATGGTCTCGAACCGGTGACCAAACTCGATAGTTGGCGCCACCAGTTTCTTTTTGCCCAGGGTCCAGGTCATCTCCCACTCACTGAGGTAGGGCACCGGCTTGTCGACGAAGTAGCTGATCTTCGGGTGCCAGCCGCCGTCCTTGAACGTCCCATAGAGCCGCAGAGTGGTGGGGTGCATGGTGGATAGCAGGTATGTTCCGCCGGGCGCCAGCACCCGTCCCACCTCCTTCAGCACGCGCACCGCATCGTCGATGAACACCAGCGAGTGACAGTGCCAGATGACATCAAACGACGCGTCCTTGAACACGGAAAGGTCCTTCATGTTGCCCCGGACCAGGCGGACCTTGACGCGCTGCCGGGTTGCCAGGTCACGCACGGTCTTCAGCTGGGTCGGCGAGATGTCGAACACGGTGACGTCGGCTCCCAGTTTCGCGAAGATCACCGGGTCCCATCCCCCACCCGCCGCCAGGCCCAGGACGCGCGCCCCCTGGAGGCGCACGCCTTTGAGTCGGGCGCGCCGATCCATGAAGCGACGCATGCCGGCGGTGGACGTCGGCGGCCGGCCGAAGGGGCGCGTGTAGTTCATCGCGGCCTTGGCCAGCCGCTCCCACATTTGCTTGTTGTGCTCGGCGATTCGGTCGCGCTTCAAGCCGGGCCGGATTCTAGCGAGCCGCGGGCACCTGCTGACGAACCGCGGGGATGACTTCCCTTGCGAAGAGTTCCAGTTGAGAGGCGTCGTACGGCGCCCGCAGCGAGAGGATGATGTGGGTCACCCCTATGTCGCGGTAGGCCTCGATCTTCTTGATGGCCTGTTCGGGTGAGCCCCACAGCATGTTGGCCTTTGCCTCGTCGAGGCTCGTGGCCCGGCGCGACGCCATGTCCGCGAGCATGGCATCGAGCTTCGATTGGTCTCTCGTTAAAACCGGCGGCAGGCTGACTGACTTTTCGATCGCGTTCAGATCGCGGCCGATCGCCTCGCAGTGCCGTCGCAGCACGTCGATCTTGTGCTTGAAGACATCCGGCGTCCCGAAGGCGTTCCAGCTGTCGGCGTAGCGGGCCACCATCTTCAAGGTGAGCTGCTCGCCGCTTCCCCCGATCAGGATGGGTGGCCGGGGTTTCTGCACCGGCTTCGGATTGCAATACGCCTCCTTGATGTGGTAGTACGTGCCGTCCCAGGTGGCCGCGTCTTCGGTCCACATCCGCGTGATAACTTCGCAGGCTTCACCGAGACGCTTGATCCGCTCAGCGACGGGTGGAAACGGAATCCCGAGCGCCTCGTGCTCGAACTGAAACCAGGCCGCACCCAGCCCCATCTCCAACCGGCCGCCGGTGATGACATCGAGCGTCGCCCCCATCTTGGCCAGCACGGCCGGCTCACGATAGGTGATGCCGGTCACCAGCGTTCCCACGCGCACCTGCTGGGTCTTCATGGCGAGCGCCGTCAGGGCGACCCAGCCCTCCAGCTGCGACCCTTTGGGGTCGGACATGATCGGAAAGAAATGATCGAAGGTCCAGGCGGTGTCGAATTTCAGGCCATCTGCAACCTGCCAGATATCGACCAGCTCGGCCCAGCTGACGTGCTGCGGGCCCGTTTGGATCCCAAATCGCATGGCTTTCGTCATCGTGCCTTCAGTTAACGACTGGCCTTGCGTTTGCGATCGACGTAGTCGAGGAGCACGTAGTCACCGAGCCGATCGGCACTGGCGAAGAAAGCCCGGCCGCCGTTCATCCGCGTCATCTGCTTGACGAACGACACGAGGTGATAGTCGTTGTCGAGCATGAAGGTGTTGATGACGATGTGCTCCCGGGTGCAGCGCTGCACCTCGAGCAGTGTCTTCTGGAAGGTCTCGGGTAAGGGCGGGTAGAAGAACACGGCCTGCTGGCCTTCCATGTGCGCGGTCGGCTCGCCGTCGGTGACGATGATCACCTGCTTGTTCCCGGTCTTGTGCCGGTTCAGGAACTGGCGCGCCAGCATCAGGCCGTGCTGGATGTTGGTGCCGTAGATCGATTCGTTGTAGGTGAGCTCGGCCAGTTGATGAGACTTGACCGGCCGCGCATAGTCGCTGAAGGCGATCACCTGGAGGAAGTCACGCGGGAACTGGCTGCGGATCAGCGCATCCAGGGCCAGCGCCACCTTCTTCGCCGCATAGAAGTAGCCGCGCAGCGGCATGGATCGGCTCATGTCGATCATCAGCACGGTGGCGGACTGGGCACTGAATTCCGACCGGTAAACCTCGAAGTCGTCGGTCTTGAGCTGGATCGGCCGCCGCGGCCCATCCCGGCGCAGCGCGTTCATCAGGGTCTGCTCGACCTGCAGGTTGAAGGCGTCGCCGAACTCGTAGACCTTGGTTTCATCGGACCGCTCCGAGCCCAAGCCCCGAACGCTGATCGGGTGATCGCCGAAGCGGTCGCGTTTCAGTCGCGTGTAAAGGTCCCGCAGCGCCTTCTGGCCGATGCGACGCATCCCGCGTGGCGTCAGCTCCATCCCCCGGCGGCCGCGCTGCACGTATCCCTTCTTTTCCAGCTGCGACGCCAGCTCGCTCATCTGGTCGGCCGCCTGGCGCGCGTCGGGTCCCAGCAACTGCTGGAGCTGCGCCGATTGCTCCGGCGTGAGCTGGCGTCCCTGATATCCCTCGCGGAGGGCGGCCTCGAGATCTTCAATGCCCTGCAAGCGCTCCATCAGTCCCATGGCTTCTTGCAGCGGCAGCGACTCCGACCCGTAGAAGGCATAACGGCTGCCCAGCCCCGGTCGCGGCGACAGCAATTCCAGTTGCGCCGCCAGCTCCGCCATCTGCTCCTGAAGCTCGGGATCGTTCAACGTCGAGGCGAGCAGGTCCTGCAGCTCCTGGCGCATTTCGGGCGAGAGCGATTGCATCAGCGACTCCATCTGCGCCATCTGCCGCTCCAGCTGCTGAATCAGCTCGTCGAGCGTCTTGGGCGGATTGGCGCCGAAGAAATGGCCGAAGCGCTGCATGAACTGGTCGAACTTCGGCGGCTTCCCCTCCAGCCGGTCGCGGAGCATCTGATTGAGGTCCCTGAGCATCTCCTTGATCTCGCCCAGATGCTCGGGCTGGAGCTGCTGCATGGTACGCGTCATGTTCTTGAAGTACGTCTGCGAGACCTGCTGCTTGAGCTCCTCCATGAGTTGCTGGAAGGCCTGCGCCGCCCCCTCATCCATGAACTCGTAGTCGTTGAGCTTCCGAATGGTGCCCCCCACGTCGTCCGGTAGGCTATCCAGCTCCTGCAGCTTCTTCTTCACGATCCGCTGCAGCACTCGGCTGGCGCTCTCGGGCGCCTGCTCCACCCGCTCCGCGATCCCTTGCCGCTCGCGGCGAAGGATGTCGTTCAATCGCTCGCGAATGTTGCTGAAAACGTCATTCAGGTTGTACCGCTTCAACTGCTGCAAGCGTTTCTGCCGGAGGCGTTCCAGCATCTCCTCGAAGCCGGGCAGCCGACGGCCTTGCCGGTCACGCCAGCCCCGGCTCATCAGCCGATGCAGGGCATAGTCGAAGTCCCCGCCCTGGAAAAGGTCTTCAGCCAGGCGGTCGAACAGGTCCTCGGCGTCGCGGCCGAAAGGCTCCTGCGAACCGTCCCAGCGCTCGTATCGGTTCGGTCGTGCGATCATTCAGCCGGCGTAGATGGCCGCCCCATCGAGCTCGGTCTTGTTGATCCGCTTGCTGAGATGGAGACCTTCCAGCACGAACTCCACGCCCGAGGCCGCCAGCGCCGGGCGTTTCTCCAGTCCCAGGCTCTTCAGCGCCTTGTCCATTCCCGGCAGCTCGCGCAAGATGGCGGCGTAGCGGTCGGCCGGCTGGCCTTCCGACACCTCGAAGGTCAGACCCCCGTCGAAACGCTGCACGAGCTCGTTGAACTGGCTGATCTCGAAATGCCGCCGAAATACGTTCAGCACGGCCGTCTTGATGATCTTCTCCAGCACCGTCTGGTCGTCGCCCTCTTCCCAGGTCTCCATCTCGAGTTTCCCGGCGCTGGAAGGGATCATGGACGGCAGGTCCGTGATGCGGGGGACCGCCTCGGTCTCGCCCGTGCGCAGGGCTCGTCGTGAGGCGTTGGAGGCGAGATTCTCGTAGTTGGTGATCGAGATTCGGACGCTGACGCCGGACCGCTGGTTGATTTTCGGGTTGCGCCGAGCCAGCTGCGTCACCTCAGCGACGATCTCTTTCATGAAGTCCGGCATCACGACCGACAGCTCATGGTCCTGGAACTCGGTGCGCTCCTGCTCGACGATCCGGATCTCGTCTTCGACGCTGCGCGGATAGTGGGTGCGGATCTGCGCCCCGAAGCGGTCCTTGAGGGGCGTGATGATCCGTCCGCGGTTCGTGTAGTCTTCCGGGTTCGCGCTCGCGACCACGTAGACGTCGATCGGCAGGCGGAGCTTGAAGCCGCGGATCTGGACGTCGCGCTCCTCGATCAGGTTCAAGAGTCCGACCTGGATGCGCTCCGCGAGGTCCGGCAGTTCGTTGATCGCGAAGATGCCCCGGTTGGTGCGAGGCACCAGACCGTAATGAATGGTCAGCTCGTCGGCAAGGTACTTGCCCTCCGCAACCCGGATCGGGTCGACCTCGCCGATCAAGTCGGCGATCGACGTGTCGGGGGTGGCCAGCTTCTCGCTGTACCGCTCGTCCGGGGTGATCCAGCGCACGGTGACGCGGTCACCCTGAGCGGCCACTCGGTCCCGGCAGGCGCGGCAGATGATCACCGGGACTTCCGCATCGAGCAGGCTGGCCAGCGATCGGATCAGCCGGCTCTTGGCCTGGCCACGCTCGCCCAGAAAGACGATGTCCTGGCCCGACAGGATGGCGTTCTCGATTTGGGGAATGACGGATCCCTCGAAGCCAATGATGCCGGGGAAAAGCTCCTCGCCCGCCTTGATCTTGCGGATCAGGTTCTTGCGCATCTCTTGCTTGACCGGAAGGACACGGTACTCACTCTGTCGAAGTTGGGCGAGGGTCGTGGGCTGCTCCAATGGATACCTCTTTTGGAATGTGGTGACGCCGTTCCGATTCTACGAGGCGGCTCGCCGTTCAGCCGGTTTTAAATCCGCTTCGTCTCCAGCTGCAGCACCAGCCACGGCAAAGCGATGACGGTGACCTGGTTGCCGAGCGTGGAAATCGAGGAGCCGCTCCAGAAGCGAAGGAACATTCCGTCCCGTAGGACTGACCGCGGCTCCATGGGGTCGGCTTGCTTCAGGGCCGCTGCGCCGGGGCGCCCAATTGACCGGCGATGGCAGGCGCAAGCTCGGGGAGCCGAAGCGCAAGCTCGGGGAGCCGAAGCGCCAGCGCTCGCAGCAAACCAAAGCAGCCGGTCAGCATCATGTCGCCGTGCGGAACGGCGAGGTGCGATCGAAGCCGCGACCGCTCGAGCAGACCGCGGCGAGGTCCGGTCAGCGCCAGGGGCGCGGACGGCCCAGCGATCGGACCCAGCTCCAGCGCACCGTGGCCCATGTCATCGAACACGGCCTGGTTCGACAGCGTGCCGTTGGCGAGCCCGTCGAGGTATCCCTCCAGCTTCTCCAGAGTGAGCTCGCCAGTGTGGTGCTCGAACAGGCCGGCGATCCGCCGTCCGTCGAGGAGCGCGGCAATCGTGTGAAAGTTGCCAAGGTTGACGACCATCACGTGCTCCAGCTCCCCGACCCTGGGGTCGTCAAGAGCGCCCAGGACGGCCGCCGGACCGGTATCCATCAAGAAGAGCGGCTCCGGCCCGGTCCAGGTCCGGGCGACCGCTCGCATGCGCGTCATGCGCGCCGGGATCTCGGCGGCGAGAAAGCCGAAACCCGTAAGCCCGATGCCCCGCTCGACCTGTTCACGCAGATAGTCGAAACGAAAGCGCCGGTCGCTGACGCCGGGCGGCGCCGCGCCGTGATCGAACACGGCAACCGCCACCGCATCGAACACGGTGCTCACCTGAAAGCTCTTTAGGGCGTCCATCAGTTCGGAGAAATAGAAGTCGCGCATTTCCAGGCGACGGGCGCCGCCGACGCCGTCTGGGCCGTCGACGATGCGGAGGCCCATCGCCTCCACGCGGGTCAGATCGTCGTCGAACGTTCGGGCGGCGTCCGGAGTCGCATAGACCTTCAATCCCTTGCGCAAGTGCGCCTCGACCGCCCAGTGGTCGGGTCCGCCGCCCATCGTTACGCCGGTCAGAAACAGGTCGGTCCCTTCGACGGTCGCCTGCCTGACCTGTTCCGCCAGCAGGGCTGTAGGCGACGGCATGATCAGCTGGACGGCGTTTTCGATCACGGTGCCGGCTTCGAACACCAGGATGTCCTGGGTGCCGGTGCCGACGTCGATCGCCAGAACACGGGGGTGGGCCACTGTGGCCTAGCGTACCGCCGCCCTGCCACAGGCAAGCGGCAAGGCCGATCGGCTTCGAGCCGTTGCTCCGACTGTGCGTCAGCTACCTGGCGGCCGGCTGCTGGAAGCGGCCCCTCGTCCGCGGCTGTTAGCGCCGGCGGGACTGGTCGTCTACCTGGCGTTGGCGGCGCTCGTCTTCGCGTCGAGCTGGACACACCCGTTTAGCCGCCTCATCGGCCAGGGGATGGACCCACCGCTGATGGCCTGGTTCCTTGGCTGGTCGGCCTTCGCCATCACCCACCACCTCGATCCACTTCTGAGCACCGTGGCAAATGTTCCCGATGGGATGAACCTCATGTGGAACACGGCCTACCCGCTGCCGGCGGCGCTGCTTGCGCCGATCACCCTGACGCTCGGCTCGGCCTTCGCGTACAACCTGATGTGCACGCTGGCGGTGGCCCTTTCCGCCTGGACGGCCTTCCTTGTCATCGGCCGGTACGTCCGGCACTGGCCGGCCGCCGCGGTTGGTGGTCTTCTCTACGGCTTCTCCCCCGCGATGATGGCGCAATCACTGGGTCATCCATTCCTGACGCTCGGGTTTGTCGCGCCCCTGGTTCTGCTGGTTTTCGATGATCTCCTGATCCGCAGGCGCTATCCGCCCGTTTTGATGGGGGCTGCGCTTGGCCTGCTGGGCGCCGCACAGCTCCTGATCAGCGAGGAGCAGCTGGCGGCCATCGCGCTCATCTCCCTGCTCGGGATGCTCTTGCTTGCGACGGCGAACCGGCACGCCGTGCCGGCGACGCTCACCCGTCTTCTGCCTGCGTTCGCTGTCGCTATCGGCGTCTTTGGCGTGCTGGTCGCCGTTCCGGCGCTGTTTCAGTTTTTCGGGCCCCAACGACCGACCGGCCTCTTCCAGCAGCCGAACGAGTATGTGAGCGACCTCCTGAATTTCGTCGTCCCGACCCCGGTGCAACAAATCGCACCTGGATGGTTGGCCGGCGTTCGTCAGAACTTTCACGGCAACGTCAGCGAATGGGGTGCCTATCTGGGGTTGCCGCTGCTGGGGCTGCTCGTCTGGTGGGCGATTCGCGACTGGTCGTCGCCGCTGGTGCGCTTTGCCAGTGTGCTCGGGCTGACGCTGGCCCTGCTCTCGATGGGCTTCACCCTGCACGTGGCCGGCGTCCGGACGCTGATCCCGGTCGGCCTGCTCGCTCTGCCCTTCGTCGCGCTGCGACGTAGCTTTCCCGCCGCCTATCTGCTTGCGGCGGTTGCCCTCACCTCGCTGGGCGTGATCGTCCTCCCAATGCTGAACAACCTGCTCCCCAGCCGCTTGATGACCCTCGGCTTCCTCTTCGCCGCCATCCTGCTGGCGGGCTACGTCGACGCCACGCTCTCGCTTGCCTCGCACCGGATCATCAAACTCGGGGTCGCCGGGGTCGCCATGCTGTTCCTGATCCCGGTGTTGCCCTTCCCAAGTGAGGAGGTGACGACGCCCGTGTTCTTCACCACGGCCAGCGTCCAAACCGTTCCCGCCTCAAGCACCGCCCTCGTTCTTCCGTTCCCTCACGGAGGCGACAGTACCGCCATGCTCTGGCAGGCCCAGAGTGGCATGCGGTTCCGAATGCCGGGTTCGTACGGCATCGTTGCGGGGGGCGCTGACCGGGCGGACCCGCCCTGGAGTGCGACGCTGCGAACCGCCGTTGCTCTCGAGGATGGGATGCCGGTCACGGTGACGCCGGAATTACTCGCCGCCCTCCGGGCCGATCTCATGCGGTGGGGCGTGACCACGGTGCTGATCGGGCCAATGCCGCACCGCGACCAGGCAACCGCCCTCTACCAGACGGTGCTGGGGAGGGCGCCCGAACGGATCGCGGGCGTCGAGCTCTGGCGCCTCGACCAGGGTCCGACCGAAGCAAGCTCGGATCTCGGATTCCGTTCATCCCCATAGTCGATGCAGAGCCTCGAGGGCCTGGTCTGCCCCAAATGCCACGAGCCGTTGACGACCATCGAGGCTGGACGCGAGCTGCGCTGCGTGCGCGACGGGAGCCGCTATCCGCTGGTCGACGGTATTCCGTCATTCCTGATGACCGGCGGCGATACGGTCACGCTGGCCGGCTGCGCCCTCAGCCTCGTGATCCCGGCCCTGAACGAGGCCGCGAATCTCGAGCGGATCCTGCCCGTGCTCGCCAGGGCGCTGTCAGCCCTGGGGCCCACCAACGAGATCATCGTGGTGGACGGCGGCTCGACCGATGGCACGCAAGAGGTCGTTCGCAAACACGATGCCAGGCTGGTCAGCCAGAAGCTCCCCGGTTTCGGCAGCGCCTACCGGGCCGGCTTCGAGCAGGCGCGCGGCGAGTACATCC
Source organism: Chloroflexota bacterium (assembly GCA_005881715.1). Classification (GTDB taxonomy): domain Bacteria; phylum Chloroflexota; class Dormibacteria; order CF-121; family CF-121; genus CF-13. Next base: position 14,740 of record VBEE01000074.1, read on the forward strand.
TGACGCTCGATGCCGACGGGTCGCATGACCCGGCCTTCCTTGGCGATCTGTGGGCCGCCCGTCTTCAGGGGGATGTGGTGATCGCCTCGCGCTACGTGCCCGGTGGCGCGGCCGACATGCCCGCCTGGCGGCGGCTGCTGAGCCGCGTGTTGAACATCACGTTTCGACGCGGGCTCTCCCTGCCCGTTCACGACCTCTCCAGTGGGTTCCGCCTCTATCACCGGACCGTCTTGCGGGCGGTCAACCTGGCCGCCAGCGACTTCGACATTTTGGAGGAAATCCTGATCCGCGCCCTGGCTGCCGGCTACCGCGTAGTCGAAGTGCCGTTCCGCTACCGGGCGCGCCTCGCCGGTCGCAGCCATGCCCGGCTCTTCAAGTTCGCCCTCTCCTATCTGCGAACCTTCATGGCGATGTGGCGGCTGCGCAACTCCATCGCCTCGTCGGATTACGATGCCCGCGCCTACGACAGCATCATCCCGTTGCAGCGCTACTGGCAGCGGCGCCGGTACGCCACCATCAGCCGGCTGGCGACGGGCTTCACCCGCGTCCTGGATGTCGGTTGCGGGTCGAGCCGGATCCTGAGCGCGGTGCCGGGCATGCTGGGTCTGGACATCCAGCTGCACAAGCTGCGCTATGCGCGCCGCTATGGCAACCCGCTCGTCCACGGCTCGATCTTCGCGCTGCCGTTCGTGGACTCCGCTTTCGATTGTGTGATCTGCTCGGAAGTGATCGAGCATATCCCGGCCCAGGAGAAGCCCTTCGACGAGCTGGCCCGGGTGCTGAAAACCGGCGGCCGGCTGATCCTCGGCACGCCGGATTACGACCGCTGGCGGTGGCGGGCTCTCGAATGGCTCTACGGCCGCCTGTCACCGGGTGGCTACGCCGACGAACACATCACCCATTACGGGCGGGCGAACCTCGCCACCTATCTGCAGGGTAAGGGCTTTGCCATCGAGAGCATCGACTACGTGGGAGGGTCGGAGATGATCTTCAGCCTGCGCAAGCTCGCGCCGATGGTCTCGCCGGTTGCCGTCCGCTCGGTCCGCACTGCGCTGCGCGTCGAACGGCCGGCGAAAGCCGCCTGAGTTACGGCCGCTTGAGGTGCGCCTCGAACAGCTCGAGGATCTGCTGGGGGCTGGAAGTCATCTGGTCGACGAAGTAGCCGCCGTCAAAATCGAGCCCCTTCGCCCGCAGAAACCCGGCACCGGGATGGCGCTTCATTACCGCCACGCCGGGCTTCAACCGGTACGCGAGCACCGTCCGACCGCCGGCTTTGACCAGCCCCACGGCGGCGATCTCGTCCCAGGGAAGCAGCGGGCTCTGGCCGGAGCGGCGGAAGATCACGCCCTCGTCCATGAACTCAAAACGCGGGCGTACCGGGCCGCGCATGGCCAGGAAACCGATCACCGGCGCCAGCACGGCGGCCCAGCCGATGCCCCGGCCGCTCAGGAGCAGCAGGACGCCGCCCACCTCCGTCATCGAGGCCAGTGGCAGGAAGAGAACCCAGGGGAAGCGCGCGTTGACCACGGTCACGCGACGACGCGGACTCCACCCGGCACGATCTCGGCGCGCAGCACGTTGCCGCGGTAGACGTCTCCGTCCACCTCGTGCCATTGGACGTCGGGCGCCTTGATCTCCACCGAGCGCGCCTTGCGCTGCAGCATGCTGTTTCCATCCGTTCGCTGGCGGAGGATTCGCCAGAGCACACCGGCCCGCTCCCGCGCGGTGCGAGGCCGATAGACGCAGACGTCCAGCCAGCCGTCGTCGATCGCGATGTTGGGCCCGAACCGAAACGGCGCCGCCCCCAGCATGCCGGCGTTGACCACCAGCACGACCACCGCCGTCAGCCGGGTTTCTTCCCCATCCGCACGGATGGTGCACTCGAACAGCGGTGCTCGCGGCAGCCACCAGGCCCCCGCCAGCAGGTAGGCGGCGCGCCCCAGCCAGACTTTGAGGGCTCTGGGCGTATACCGCATCACCGTGGCGTCAAAACCGATGCCCGCGGCCAGCGCCGAATAGCCGTCGTTCACGCGTACCAGGTCGACCGGGCGGGTCGAGGGATAGCGTTCTAACGCGCGTCGCGTCGCCGTCCGCCATCCGGCCGGCAGCTTGAGCTCGCGGGCCACGATGTTGGCGGTCCCCAGGGGCACGATGCCCATCGGGAGACCGCGCTGATGCGCCGCAGCCATGACCTCGGCCACGGTGCCATCGCCGCCGGCGGCCAGCACCATCTGGAAGTCACGGCGGGCCAGTGCGGCACCGATGGCCTCGACATTGAGGCCGGCGGCCGTCTCCAGGACCATCGCCTCCCAGCCCAGCTCGCCGGCGAGCTCGAGAAGGCGCCGCCCGAAATCGCGACCCGTTCGAGGCAGCGCCGGGTTGAGGACGAAGAGCGCGCGGCGCCGCTCCGTGTCACTCAAGCCCGCCGCGTGAGTGAGTCCATCAACCCGCGGCTCGGCGGGTCACGCGATCATGAGCGTCGTCGATGTGCGGATGGCCCTCGGGCTGGACGCAGAAGACGTCGCCCGGCCGGCAGACCAGGCTCTCGAACTGAATCGTGGTGTGCTCGATCTCGAACTCGTGGGCTAATATCTCGCGGACTTCCGCAAGGATGTCCTGGGCTTGCGTCACCCGCTGGTCATCGATGAGCAGGTGGGCGCTCATCGCGCGGCTCTGTGCGCCCAGCGACCAGATGTGCAGGTCGTGCAAGTCGCGGACTCCGGGGACGCGTTTGACAGCGGTCACCACCGTATCCGTCCGCAGGTCTGAGGGTGTCGACTCGAGCAGGATGTCGATCGCCGCGGCCAGCACCCGCCAGGCACTCCACGCGATCAGCGCCGCGATGCCAAGGCTGAGCAGCGGATCGATGGCGAGCCAGCCGGAGAACGCGATCAGCAGTCCCGCCACGATGATGCCGGCCGACGCCCACGCATCGCCCCAGATATGCATCAACGCGCTTCGCACCGTCAGGTCTCCCTCCATCGGTTGCAGCGAACGGGCGATGGCCAACGAGATGCCTAACCCGAGCACCGCCGCGGCCGCCATCACCCCGCCGCGGACCGCCGAAGGATTCTGCAATCGATGGAGCGCTTCGACGACGATCCCGACCACGATGGCGCCGAGCAGCAGCGCGTTGAGCAAGGCAACCAGGATGCCGACGCGCTGATAGCCGAAGGTCCGCCTCGGGCTGGCGGGCCGCTGCACCTGGCGAAGAGCAAACGTCGAGAGGGCGAGCACCACCAGGTCGGTCACCACGTGGCCCGCATCGCTCAGAAGCGCGAGGCTGTGCGCCCAGAGACCACCGATCACTTCGACGACGAGCACGATCGCCGTGAGAGCGAGAGCCAACCGCAATCGCGCGGTGGCGTCCACGCTCACCCTGGAGAGCTGCATGGCTCCATCTTATTGCGCATCTCGAACCAGCCTGACGACCTTGCGTTACGAGAGCGCCGCCGCGATCGGCAGATACAGCTGGCGATATCGAAGGTATGGCTCGCGATACGCCTGGGTGTCCGGACCGGGGGTCGCGACCAGCTCTGGCGGGGCCGCCATTGCGGCCACCCGCTGCACGTCTGGCCAGGCGCCGAAGCCGACGCCGGCGAGGAGCGCGGCGCCGAGCACGGATGCCTCACTGACCGGCGTCGCCAGCAAGGGCCGCTCCAGCACGTCGGCCAGCAACTGACGCCAGCGGGGATCGAGGGACCCGCCGCCCGCCAGACGCAAGTCGGTGCTCCGAACGCCGGTGGCGAGCAATGCCTCCAGCCCCTGCCGGACGGCAAACGCAATGCCCTCGAGCGCCGCCCGCAGCAGGTGACCGCGACCGTGAGCCAGGCCCAACCCGATCCAGGCTCCCTTCGCCGTCGGATCGAAATGCGGCGTTCGCTCGCCCGTGAGGTATGGGAGGAAGATCAGCCCCTGCGCACCGGCTGGGACGGCGAAGGCTTCCGCATAGACCTCAGCCCAGGATGCCGCGAGCGTGGTGCGCACCCACTCGATGGCGAGGCCGGCATTCTGCATCGCCGCCATCGCGTACCAGCGGTCGGGCGCGGCGGCCCGATACAGGTGGGTGCGGGCGGTCGAATCGATCGCCAGCCGGTCGCGCGGGGCGACCACCTGCGCCCCGCTGCCGATGGTGAGCTGAACCGGCCCGGGATCGAGCAGGCCTCCGGCGATGGCCGCCGCCGCGGTGTCGGCGGCGCCGCCCACCACCGGGAGGTTGGGCCGCACGCCAAGGTGCTCGGCGGCATCTCGACTGAGGACGCCACAAATCTCGGCCGACTCACGAATCGGTGCCAGCAAGTCGAGCCGTAGATCGAGCGCGTCGAGGACGTCTTTGGCCCAGTAATCCGTAGTCAGGTCGTAGAGCAGCGTGCCCGAGGCGTCGCTGGGCTCGGTGGCCGCTTCATGGATCAGGCGGAGGCGAAGCCAGTCCTTCGCTTGGAGCGCCCACTGCGCGGCCCGATAGTGCGGCCGCTCGTGGTCGCGCAGCCAGAGCAGGGTCGGCCCCGCCATACCGGTGGCGGGTGGATTGGCCAGCTTGCGCCGCATGTCCTGGCCGAGTTCCCGGTAGGCGTCCAGCTGGCGACGGGTTCGTACGTCCGGCCAGAGAATGGCGGGACGCAGCGGTTGTCCCATGTCATCGCTGAGGACGACACCATGCATCTGGCCCGAAAGTCCGATGGCCGCGATCTCGGCGGCGTGATCGCCGGCGGCCTGCCTCGCGGCGATGCCGGCCGCCTGCCACCAGTCCTGCGGGTCGGACTCCGACCATCCGGGCTGCGGGGCCGACATCGAGTAGGATGCCGCGGCGCGGCCGACGATTGCGCCGTCGACGTCGAGGACGAGCGCTTTTAGCGAACTGGTGCCGAGGTCGATGCCGAGAAACATATGGCCCCCTCCCAGGGACCGAGCACGATGCCGTCGTGAAGACGCTCGCCATCGCGCGAGCGCGTGGTCGAGATCAGGACGCGACCGGCGAGGTCCGGGACGAAAAGCCGGCGCCCGGACAGGTTGACGGCGACGACGGTTGCATCGCCGCGTTGCCATGCCCAGGTGTCGCCCGGCGATGTCAGCTGTCGATACTGGCCGGCCTGCAGGTCAGGCGATGTTCGCCGAAGCGCGATCAGGTCGCGCACAAAGCTGAGGATTGAGCCGGGATCCGCTTGCTGGTCCTCGACGTTGCGCGCCGTATCCCCGATCGGTAGCCAGGGCTCCAAGGCGGCATTCGTAAAGCCGCCACCTGTCTCATTGTGCCATTGCATCGGCGTGCGTTCCGGATCTCGGCCGCGCGGCGCCGGCCAGTGCCGCTTGCCCATCGGGTCCCGCAGCTCCGCCTTTCGAATCGGAGTATCTGGCATCCCGATTTCATCGCCGTAATAGAGCACCGGCGTTCCCCTCAGGGTCAGCAGGCTGAGCAGGGCGGTTCGCAGCTTGCGCTCGTCGCCCTCGCACCAGCGCGACATCACCCGGGAAACGTCATGATTCGAAACGGTCCAGACTGGCCAGCCAACCTCCGGAATGATCAGCTCGGTTTCGGCTACGACTTCGGCGAGCGCCGCCGCCTGCAACGGCGCATGCACGAACGTGAAATTGAAGGCGAGGTTGAGTTCATCGCCGATGCCGTAGAACCGGCCCATGGTTCGAATGTCGATCACATAGGTTTCGCCGAGCAGGATCCGTGGGGGCTGGTACCGATCGGCCAGCGTGCGCCAATGTCGCAGGACATCGTGGACCTCGGGCCGGTCGATGTTGTAGACCATACGCTGGCCGAGCGCTCGCACGTCCGGTGGATCGTCCTTGGTCGCCAGCGGATTGTCCCTGAGCTCCCGGTCTTTGACGATGCCGTGTGCGACGTCGATCCGGAAGCCGGCCACCCCCCGATCGAACCAGAATCGATAGATCTCGTCGAAGGCATCCGCAACCTCCGAATTCCACCAGTTGAAATCCGGCTGCTGGGCGAGGAAGTTGTGCAGGTAATACTGGCCGGTGTGCTCGTCGCGGGTCCAGGCCGGCCCACCGAAGGCGCTGACCCAGTTATTCGGGTAGCCGCCATCGGCTTTTGGGTCGGCCCATACGTACCAGTCCCGATGACGGGCACCGCGTCCAGAGCGGGCATCGGTAAACCAGGGATGGCGATCGCTGCTGTGGTTGGGAACGATGTCGAGGATGACCCTGATGCCGCGCTCTGCCGCCTCGCGAATCAGCCGGTCGACGTCGCCCAGGTCACCGAAAGCCGGCTGGACGTTGCAGTAGTCGGCGACGTCGTAACCGTAGTCGGCGTCGGGCGAAACCGTGATCGGGCTCAGCCAGATGGCATCGACACCGAGCCATTGAAGATAATCGAGCCGGCGGATGACACCCGGGAGGTCGCCGATGCCGTCGCCGTTCGAGTCCTGGAACGAACGCACATAGATCTGGTAGATGACGCCATCGCGCCACCACTGGCCGGAAGACACTGCCGGCCATCCTAGCTGACGACTTTCAATCCGGCCAGGCGTTACGTTGCGGGCGTCGAGATGTGACCGTTCGGTGAGCGACCGGCGGTCAGGGTTTTGACTGAAGGCTCGATGATGGCGTCGATCAGACCGTAGTCCTTCGCCTGGGCGGGCGTCATGAAGAAGTCCCGCTCGATGTCGCGCTCGACCTGCTCTTTGGGACGGCCCGTGTGCTGGGCGTAGATGCCGATCACGATGTCTCGCAGACGCAGGATCTCGCGGGCGTGGATCTCGATGTCGGTCGCTTGCGCCCCCTGGATGCCACCGCTTGGCTGGTGGAGCACGATCTGGCAGTGGGGCAGCGAGAAGCGCTTGCCGGTTGTACCACCGGCCAGGATCAGCGAGGCGGCGCTGGCGGCCATCCCGGTGCAGAGCGTGCTGACCGGCGGATGGACATAGCGCATGGTGTCGTAGATCGCCAGTCCAGCCGAGAGCGAGCCGCCAGGGCTGTTGATGTAGATGCTGATCTCCTTGTCCGGGTCCTCACTGTCGAGAAAGAGCAGCTGGGCAATGACGAGATTCGCAATATCGTCATCGATCTGGCTGCCAACGAAGATGATCCGGTCGCGCAGCAGCCTCGAGTAGATGTCGTAGGCCCGCTCGCCGCGGGCCGTGGTCTCGATGACATTGGGGATGAGTGCCATTGGATTGTCCTCCTTAGCGGTCCACCATGAATCCGATGCGGCGCCGCGGCGGTGTCGCCTGGGTGGCGGCGAGATACACGCTGAAGTCGGCGACACTCCGCAGCGCGTGCGGACGCAGGCTGGCGGTGGCGAGACGCAACTGCATCCGGGGGTCGTCCGGCCAGCTGCGCTGCTGCTGCATCGCCTCCCGGCTGCCGAGTTGCCGGGCCAGGTTCAGGTAGAGGTCGGCGGCCGAGAGCTCCAGCGCGGTCGAAAGCGCGATCAACTTCTCGGTTGAGATGTCCTTGAGGCCCCGCTCGACTTCCGAAAGGTAGGCGGCCGACAGGCCCGCCGACGCGGCAACCTCGACCAGCGATCGCTCGGCCTCGTCGCGCCGCTGCCGGAGCAAGCCACCGAGGGCGGTCCGAACTGAGTTCGCGATTTCGCTCTGAGCGTATTTCATATGCTTTGAGCGCATGATAGCACGTTTTGGATCGCACGAGACATGCCGGTTCCGCGTTGCAGAACCATGCGCCGCCGGCTAGCCCTTCGCTGCGCGGCCACGCTGGCCGTCGTCCTGACGAGCTGCACGTCCACAGCAACGGGCACGCCGGCGTCCAGCCTGCACCCCACGACGTCGCCGGGCGACTCGCCGGTGGCGACACCATCGCCGTCCGCACCGCCAAGTCCGACGCCGACGCCGGAGAGCGCGGATCCCACCTTCGTGCCCGCACTCGCCGCGATCCAGATGGTTGGGCCGCGCTTTGGCTGGGCTGTTGGAGCGCACGCGATCTATGCCACCGGTGATGGCGCGCACTGGACGAAGCAGTTTGCGTCAACGGAAGAATTCGTCGGTGTCGACTTCATCAGCGTCACCACCGGTTGGGCGGTCGGGGCCCGCAGCTTGCTCGGCACCAGCGACGGCGGGCGGACCTGGCATCAGCTGGGCGAGCCGGACAGGCCGATCCGTTCGGTCAATTTCGTGAGCCCCAGCCAGGGCTGGGGAATCGCTGGCGGTACCGACCCCCAGGCGATCCACGGATGGCTGGTACCTAAAGAGGGCGCCACCCTGGTGGCGACCCGGGACGGCGGGGTGACCTGGACCTCGCTCGGCGGCCCGCCCAACCCCCAGACCGTATGCTTCAGCGATTCGATGCAGGGCTGGGTTGGCACGCAGCGCGACGGGGTCTACCGCTATCAAAACATCGCCCAGGGGCAGAGCTGGAGCCTGGCGCTGCAACGGCCCGACCAGGCGTCAGCCGGCGTGGCGGCGACCACCCTCATCCAATGCGCTGGGCCACACGCCCTCTGGGTACTCTTTCTGGGAGGGGGCGCCGCCATGAGCCACAGTCCCTACATCGCCTACGCGACCACGGACGGCTCCAGCTGGCGGGCCGTCCTGAATGAACCGATGGCGATGCACCAACCTGGCGTGCCGGCAGGCCCCGACAGCTATCCCCCGAGCTTTAGCGCGGTCGATCCCGGCGACGCCGTCTTCGTCGGCGACGGCCCGGCCACCAATGTCGCCCAATGCGTCATTGCCAGCGCCGGCGGGACCACACTCCGGCGGACGGGCGCGATCCAGAACGCCGCCGAGACGTTCGCGGCGGCCTTCGTCAGCGTGACGACGGGGTGGGTCTTGACCCGGAACGGCGGCGGCGACTACGTGATCGATGCCACCACCGACGGCGGGTATCACTGGTCGGAACAATTGGCGATCCCGCCAACCTCCGCGGGCTAGTGCTCGTCGGGCTCGACGT
>VBEE01000074.1:23625-29214 GCA_005881715.1 Chloroflexota bacterium
CGGCGGTCGCCATCGATGAGACGGGCGCCGTCCAGGCGTCGGCCTCCGCCGAGTACCCCGCGGACGGCAAGGCATCCGGCGGGCTCGAGCGAGATGCCTCCGAGTGGTGGCGCGCGTCCCAACGGGCGCTGGCGGAGGTGGCGGCCAGGGCCGGTGGCGAGGTTGTCGGGATTGGCCTCACCGGCCAGACGGCCGGCGCTGTTTTTATCGACGCCCGGGGGAAGGTCGTGCGCCCCGCCATCGTCGGCGGCGATCGGCGCGCCCTGCGGCAATCGGTAGCAATCACTGAACGCGTCGGTCGCGACCGCCTTCTCGAGATCACCGGTAACGCCGTGGCGTCCGACGGCCTGGCCTCCACCCTGATCTGGGTTCGTGATGTCGAGCCGGTCCAGTTCCGCCACACCCGCCGCGTGCTGGCGCCGAAGGATTACGTCCGGCTGATGCTGACCGGTGAGGCGGTGACCGATGTCACCGACGCCTCCGGCACGACGCTGCTCGACCTGCGGCGGCGAACCTGGTCAGGGGAGATCCTGGATGCGCTCGAGATTCCGCCAGCGTGGTTGCCGGATGTCCAGGAGAGCGCGGCGATCTCGGGTGGGCTGCGCCCGTCGATGGCCGGTGAGCTCGGGCTGCCGGCGCGCCTTCCCATCGCCGCCGGCGCCAGCGGCGAGGTGGCTGCCGCGGTCGGCTGCGGCATCGTGGAGAGCGGGCTGATCAGCTCGTCGATCCGGCGAGACGCCGTGCTCTTCGCGCCGGCCAACCACGTCACCATCGACCCGACCGGCCGGCTCGATGCCGGCTGCCACGCCCTTCCGCAGCGCTACCGCCTGCGCGCCCGCGCAGCCGCAGCCGGGGCGGCCCTGCACTGGTGGGGTGGCATCCTGGGCGGGCACTTCACTCGGGACGATCTTTATCAGCTGGCCGCATCCGCACCCGTGGGGTCAAATGGGTTGTTCTTCCTTCCGCATTGCGAGAGCGCGTCCACCACGCCCGACGGCGCGGGCGGGCGTGGCGCGTTCGCCGGGCTCCGGGCGCATCACACCCGGGCCGACCTGACGCGCGCCGTGATGGAAGGCGTCATTTTCAGCCTCCGGGACGGCCTGGATCGCCTGCGCGAGCTCGGTATCGAGGTGCGCCAGGTTCGAACCCCCAGGCGCAGCGGGGGCGCCTGGTTGTGGCGCCAGCTGCAGGCCGACATCTTCGGTGTGCCGGTCGCGTCCATGGCGGCGACGGCCACCCCGGCTATGGGTGCGGCGCTGCTGGCCGGGGTCGCCTGCGGACGGTACGCCAGCGTGGCGGACGCGGCCCGGCACACGATCCAACCCGGCAAGCTGATCGAACCCGATCCCGGGCGGTCCGCGCAGTATGAGCAGCTCTATCGCACGTTTACGACGCTCGCTCCGGCGATCACCGGCAACGTAGAATCCAGCACGCGGGGCGTAGCGCAGCCTGGTTAGCGCGCCTGCTTTGGGAGCAGGAGGCCGCGGGTTCGAATCCCGCCGCCCCGACCAAAGGTCCTCAGCTCGCCGCTTTCTTCACGAGCGCGCCGATCCTTGCCTCGTCGTCGGCGGTCAACTTCGTCAGAGCGAAGGCGTTCGGCCACATGGTGCCTTCGTCGAGGTTCGCCTTGTCGCTGAAGCCCAAGGTCGCATACCTCGTCTTGAACTTCTGCGCGGGTTGGAAGTGGCAGACGATGTTGCCGTCCTTGGCATACGCGGGCATCCCGTACCAGGTTTTCGGCGAGAGGGCTGGCGCGCTGGCTTTGATGATCGCATGGACGCGCTTGGCCATGGCGCGATCCGGTGCCGGCAGCTCGGCGATCTTCGCGAGCACGTCGTTCTCCCCGTCCGCCTTGTCCGCGGCCGCCTTCAGCTCTTGGACCCGGTCCTTCATCGCGCCTCGTTCCTCGTCCGTGAATTTCGCGACGGTGCGCTTGGCGGACTTCTGCGTGTCCTTCATTGGAGGTTCCTCCCCTGCGAGTATTGATGGGAACGACCCTCATTCTAGGGTCGCTGTCGCGGCCAGTGGTCTCCAAAGCTGCTCGATCGCATCGCCTGTAACGCGGCGGCCTGCTCGCGGCATCGAACGCGGTCTCGTCCGACTCGAAGACGGCATGATGCGTGCGTGTCCGGTGTCCCCGATATCGCGTTAAGGTTGCATCATGCTCCCGGTCCTCGTCATCATCGTCGCCATCAGCGTGCTGGTCCTGCTCGCCTTCCGCTGGTTCGAACGCTATCGGTATACCGACGCCTGGCGAAAAAGCGAATTTCGCGGTCTCGCGTTCGGTTTTCTGATGTGGTTCGGCGGCATCTTCGGCCACCGGGTTCCGCCGCCGCCCCAGGCAAAGGTCGAGTTCGCGACCCGTTCCGGAGAGCCGGAACCGCCAGGGTCAGGCGGCGCGCCGCTCCCGGATCAGGCTGCGAACGATAAAGAGTAGGTTGGCGGGGCGCTCGGCCAGCCGCCGCATCAGGTACGGATACCATTCCGTCCCGTAGGGCACGTAAATCCTTACGCGATAGCCTTCCCGCAGCAGGCGGTCCTGCAGATCGCGCCGGATGCCGTACAGCATTTGAAACTCGAAACGATCGGGCGCGATGTTGCGCGCGCGAGCGAATCGCCTGGTCGCCTCGATGAGCCGGTCGTCATGGGTGGCGATCGCCGGGTAGCTGCCTTCGAGGAGGAGTTGCTGCATCTCCGCCTCGAACTTCGCGTCGACGTCGACCTTCTTGGGAAAGGCGACCGATGCCGGTTCATCGTAGGCACCCTTGACCAGCCGTACCCGAACTCGGGCGGCATTTACGCGCCCGACGTCGTCGATCGTCCGATACAGATAGCTTTGCAGGACGACTCCACAGTTCGGATACTCTCGATGGAGCTCGAGCACGAGCTCGAGCGTCCGCTGCGTGTAGGCGGAGCCTTCCATGTCGATCCGGACGAAATTGTCCAGCTGTTGAGCTCGCTGGAGGATCCGGGTCAGCAGGTCGCGGCACAGGTCGGACGAGATGTCGAGGCCCAGCTGGGTGAGCTTGACCGAGACGTTGGCATTCAAGCGGTCGGTCGCGATCCGTTCGAAGGCCGCCAGGTAGTCGTCGGCCGCCGCACGGGCCGCCTTCTCTTCATTCACGTTCTCGCCGAGATGATCGAGGCTGGCGGTGAAGCCATGGCGATTCAGGTCGGTCACCACACGAACCGCGTCATCCAGCCGGTCGCCGGCGACGAAGCGGTAGGCAAGGGCAGCGGTCAGCCGCTGTCGGGTGACAAAGCGTTGGAGGCCTCGCCGGTGCGAGAGATAGAGAAACGACGCGCGCAGCACGTCAGCCGCGGCTCGTATCTCCCTCCCCCGCTTGCTGGGGAGGGTCGGGGAGGGGGCTGAGTGCGGCATCGAAGGCGCCGTGCACCTCCAGCGCGTTCAGCGCCCGGGCCCGGTGGCTCAGCAGGTTCTTCTCTTCAGTGGTCAGCTCCGCCAGGCGCCGTCCATCGGCGAGCTGGAACACCGGGTCGAAGCCGAAGCCGTGCGTGCCGCGCGGGTCGGCCGCGATGCGGCCGGTGAGCACACCCTCGCCCTCGAAGATCCGACCGTCCGGCAGGGCCAGGATCGCGATGCAGCGAAAGGACGCCGGTGGCGAGCTGCCGGCTGCGTCGCCGAGGGCGGCGAGCAGGGCCCGAACCAGGGCCGGGCTGTCGCCGTAGTGTTCCCGGCCGGCGAAATATGCGGATTGGACGCCGGGCCGGCCGCCGAGCAGCGGCACCTCCAGCCCGGAGTCGTCCGCCAGCGTCGGCAGCCCGCTCAGCCGCCTTCCCGCCTCGGCCTTCTTCTTCGCGTTGTCCCGATAGGTCGCGCCATCCTCGGAAACCTCGAACCGGATTCCGATTTCATTTGGGGTCACGAGCTCCATCGGCAGGTCGGCGAGGATCGACCGGATCTCGCGGAGCTTGCCCTCGTTCGTCGTGGCGAGCAGCAGCCGGTTCAGTGCAGCTTCAGCGCCTTCTTCTGCGACTCGACCAGCTCTGCGGCGCCCTTCACCGCCAGCTTGAGCATCTGCTCCATCTCTTCCGGCTTGAATGGTTCCTGCTCGGCGGTTCCCTGGATCTCGATGAAACGTCCGTCCTCCGCGAGCACGCAATTCATGTCCGTCTGGGCGGCGAAATCCTCGAGGTAGTTGAGGTCAAGCCGGGGCTGCCCCTGCACGATGCCGACGCTCACCGCCGAAACGAAATGCTTGATGGGCAGCACCCGCAGCAGGTTGCGCTCGACGGCCTTCTGCAAGGCGAGGTGGAGCGCGACGAATCCACCGGTGATCGACGCAGTCCGCGTACCGCCGTCGGCCTGCAGGACGTCACAGTCGACCATGATGGTGCGCTCGCCCATCAGGGGCATATTGATGGCAGCGCGGAGATCGATCCGACCCGTGCGGGCTTCGCGCGCGGTCCGCGTCTGGGTTGCCCGGGGCAGCATCGAGTACTCGGCGGTTACCCACCCTTCCCCCGTTCCCTTCTTGTGCGGTGGCGGCTTGTCGTCCCAGCTGGCCGTGCACAGCACCCGGGTGTCGCCCATGTTGATCAGGGCCGACCCCTCGGCGTAAAGGTTCACGGCGGTTTCGATCTTCACCGGCCGGATCTCGTCCGGTTTCCGGCCGTCGGGTCGCGTCTGAGCCAACGCCGTCTATCTTCGCAGAGCGCGGATCACGAGGATGCTGATCTCGAACAGGATGATCAGCGGAACCGCCAGCAGGGTGGGCGTGACCGGGTCAACACCCGGCGTCACCATGGCGGCCCCGGCAAAGATGCCGATCCAGAACTTGAATCGCTGGCTGGAAAGGGTCCTGGCGCTGACGATGCCGGCCAGGCCGAGCATGGTCATGGCCAGGGGCAGCTCGAAGGTGACCCCGAAAATCGCGATGAGGATCAAGACAAAGTTGATGTAGCTGCTGGCCAGTGGCAAGTACTGGATCTCGCTCGTCCCAAATCCGATGAGGAACCGCAGGGCAATCGGCATGGCGAAGAAGGCAAAGCCGATCCCGATGGCAAACAGGAGCACCGCGGACGTGACGAACCCCAGGGCGAAGCGTCGTTCGTTTCGATGCAGTCCGGGCGCGACGAAGGTCCACACCTGCCAGAGGATGACCGGGCTGGCGAGAATGAAGCCGGTAAACATCCCGACCTTGAAATAGAGGAAGAACTTGTCGACGGGACCGGTGAAATAAATCGGCTTGCCCGCGCCGATCACCTGATGCACCGGCCCAAGCACAACCGACAGGACCCAGCCCGAGACCAGGAAGCCGATCACCGTCGCCACCCCCCAGGCGATCAGCGAGATGATGAGCACGCGCCGCAGCTCCTCGAGATGCTCGATCACGGTCATCCGGCGCTCTTCGTCGTCGGAAACGACCAGCGGTTTGGCCATGGCTCCCGCTCGGCGGCCGCCTAAGGGTCAGGCCTTGGTATCAGTGGTCGACTTGACGTCGGTGGCCGGCTGATCCGTCGGCGTCGCGGAATCCCGGTTGGGCTCCGAGGCGCTCTTCTTGAACTCGTCCTGCAGGTCGGTCGTCGCCCGGCGGAACTCTCGCATCGCCTTGCCGATCGCGCCGC
>VBEE01000075.1:0-14597 GCA_005881715.1 Chloroflexota bacterium
GGTCCGGTGTCGCGGGCCTGCACCATCTCCGTCTCGGCCTCCAGGCCGGATTCGGAGGTCAGCTGCTCGAACTGCTCGAGCACCTCCTCGCCGTGCTCGACCAGGTGCTCCACGGGCGCCGACAACGGTAGCGAGCGGTTGACCTCGATCACGTGCACGCCGTACAGCTTGGCGCTGCGCGCCTTGGCCATCCGGCAGGCCAACCGGACCGTCTCCTCGTCCACCTTCTGCCCGCCCACGGCGACCAGGATCCGCGCCGAGGTGGGCCGGTCTTCCGCCAAGTCCCCGGACTAGGCCTCGCGGCCGTGCGTGAGGCGTCGCCACAGCACGTAGGAGCCGAAGGCCACCATCGTGAAGGCCATCGCCACCTCGATGCCCCCGCTCACCGGCCCGTCAGCACCGTGAAGGCCGAGGTAGAGGAGAAGCCAGGCTCCGAACAGGACCGAGAGCAGGCCCATGAAGGTGAACGGGAAGCGCACTCCGGGCAATCGTACAATCGAGCCTTCGTGAGGGTCCTCATCGTCGGCTGCGGCCGAGTCGGCTCGCGGCTGGCGGCAGACATGTCCGCCGAGGGCCACGAAGTCACCATCGTCGATCGCAACCAGCGCCAGTTCGACCTTTTTGCCACCCGCGGTGTGCTGGGCCCCGCTTTCAAGGGCAACTTCGTGATCGGCGACGGCTGCGATTCCGAGCTTTTGAAGCGCGCCGGTGTCGAGGGCGCCGACGCCTTCATCGCGGTCACCGAAGGTGACAACCGCAACATCATGGCGTCCGAAATCGCGCACCACGTGTTCAAGGTGCCGCGCGTGGTCTGCCGACTGTACGATCCCGCCCGCGAGGACGCCTTCAAGAACTCCGGAATCCACTTCTACTGCCCGACACTGGTCGGCGCCGCGGCCATCCACAAGCTGGTGGAGGAGTAGCAGCCGTGTACCTGATCGTGATCGGCGGCGGCACCGTGGGCTACTACCTCTCGCGCGACCTCATCGAGCGCGGCGAGGAGGTCACGCTGGTCGAAAAGGACGGCGCGCGCGCCGAGTGGCTGGAGAGCCAGCTGGGAAGCATCGTGATGCGCGGCGACGGCGACGAGCTCTCGTTCCTGGCTACGACCGGCATCGAGCGCGCCGACGCCGTGCTGGCGGTCACCGGTGACGACGAGGACAACCTGGTGTCGTGCCAGCTGGCGAAGCGGAAATTCCACGTACCCAAGACCGTCGCCCGCGTCAACAACCCGGCCAACGTGCGGATCTTCAAGACCCTGGGGGTCGACGTGGCGCTGAGCGCCACCGAGGTGCTGCTTGACCTGATCGAGTCGGAACTGGCCAACAAAGAGCCGGCCCGCCGGTCAGCCGCCCAGCCCTAACCCCACCTGCCCTCCCCCAAGGGAAGGAACCGTTGATAAAAAGAAAAGCCGGGTTTGCACCGGCTGTCCAGTTCGCGCTACGCTACGTTACGCTTTACCGATCTTGTAGATCTTCGTGCCGCAGGTCGGGCAGGTTCCCGTGGTCGCGGGCTTGCCGTTCTTCATCGTGATGTGCTGCGGGTTCGAAATGTCGACCTTTTTCTTGCACTTCAAGCAATATCCGGTAACCGCCATGACACTCTCCTTTGCTGGCTGCTGAACGCCCGGGGCGCCCAAAAATCCGCCTGATGATAGCACAACCCTCCAATTCGCTTTGTATTCAAAAAATCGAGCAAAAACAGTGGGCGCTCAGACCGTCTCCTGGTAGCGCGCCAGGATCACGCTCGCATTGTGCCCGCCGAGCCCAAAGGAGTTGGAGAGGGCGACGCCGACATCGGCGTGACGGGCCTCACCTGGAACGTAATCGAGATCGCACTCAGGATCCGGGGTCTGCAGGTTGATGGTCGGCGCGATCACCTGGTCGCGGATCGTCAGCGCGCACACCACGGCCTCCACCGCGCCCGACGCCCCCATCATGTGGCCGGTCATCGACTTGGTGCTGCTCACGGCCAGCTTTTCGGCGTGCTTGCCGAATACGCGGTGAATCGCATCCGTTTCGAATTTGTCGTTCATCGGGGTGCCCGTGCCGTGCGCGTTGATGTAGTCGACCCGCTCCGGCTCGATCTCGGCTTTGCGTAGCGCCCGCCGCATGGTCAGAACCGCGCCCTCGCCCTCGGCGGGCGCCGCCATATCGAAGGCGTCGTTGCTCGACCCGTAGCCGATCACCTCGGCGTAGATGCGGGCCTGGCGGCGGCGGGCGTGCTCGAGGTCTTCCAACAGCAGGGCGCCCGCCCCCTCGGAGATCACAAAGCCATTACGGTCTCGATCGAAAGGGCGCGACGCCTGGGCCGGATCCGCGTGCTGAGCGAGCGCCCGCATGGCACAGAACCCGGCATAGACGACCGGGATCAGGCACGCCTCTGCACCGCCGGTCACGATGGCGTCGGCATCCCCCCGGCGGATGGTCTCGAACGCTTCGCCGACAGCTCCACTACCGGTGGCGCAGGCGGACACCACCGCCATATTCGGCCCGCGCAGGCCGAGGGCGATGGCGATGTGCCCGGAGGCGGTATCCGTGAGCATGTTCTGGATGAATGTGGGGCTGACCCGCTTCAGTCCGCGTTCCTGCAGGATTCGTTGCTGCTCCAGCAGGACGGAAAGACCACCGGCCGCGCTGCCGAACACGACGCCGATCTCGTCCAGTAGGCCGTTCTTCGCGAGCCCGGCATCCATGAATGCCTCCTGGGCGGCGATCACACCAAGCTGCGCGTAGCGGTCCATCCGGCGCAGTTCCTTGGGCTCGACCCGGCCGGTCGCGTCGAATCCCTTGACCTCGCCGGCGATCTGAACCGGATATTCGCTGGCGTCGAAGAGCGTGATCTTGCCAACGCCGGACTGGCCTTCCAGCATGGCGGCCCAGGTACTGGGCGCGTCGAGCCCGACGGGGGTTACCGCCCCCAGCCCGGTCACCACGACGCGCTTCATGCCTGCGGGAAGGGGCTGAGCGCGCGCGCCACTTCGCGGTCGTTGAGGGTCACGACGTGCGCCTCCCGGCTGGTCCGCCGGATCAGGCCGGACAGCACCTGCCCCGGGCCGATTTCAAGGAACTCCGCGCTTCCCCGGGTCACCATCTCGAGAACCGATGCCGTCCATTGAACTGGCTTGAGAATGTGATCGGCCATCTCCTTGCGGATGTCGTCGGCGCTGGTCAAGATCTGGCCGGTGATATTGGCCACAACCGGGATTCGTGGCTGGCGCAGCGGCAGGCGGGCCACGATCTCGGCGAACTGGGCAGCGGCGCGCGCCATCAACGGCGAGTGGGAAGCGATGCTGATCGGCAGCCGGACGACACGAACGGCGCCCCGAGTACGAGCGAGCTCAGCCGCGCGATCGAGCGCCGCGGCCTCGCCCGAGAGCACGATCTGTCCGGGCGAGTTGGCGTTCGCCAGGGTGATGACGCCGCTGGCGGCGGCCTCGGCGACCACGGCCTCGACTGCCTCCCGCTCGAGCCCGAGCACGGCGAGCATTCCACCCGGGCGCTCGTTTCCGTTCTCCTTCATCAGGCGGCCGCGCTCGCGTACCAGCAGGAGCGCGCTGTCGAAGTCCATGACATCCGCGGCGACCAGGGCGGTGAACTCACCCAGGCTATGCCCGGCGACGTAGCGGGGAGCGATCACCTGACCCATCGCCTGCCAGCGCTCGCGCATCACATTCAGGCAGGCGATGCTCACCGTGAGGATCGCGGGCTGGGCGTTGAAGGTGTCGTTCAGGTCCTGCTCGGGGCCCTCGAAGCAGAGGCGGCTTAGCCCGAAGCCGAGGATGTCGTCGGCCCGCCTGAAAACGCGGCGGGCGGTCTCGGATACCTCGTACAGGGCTTTGCCCATGCCCACGTATTGCGAGCCCTGGCCGGGGAAGACGAAGGCCATGGGCCGGCCACCGTAGGGGGCGATCACTGCGGCTTTTTGATCAGGCGACGGATACCTTCCCCTTGACGTAATTCCAGGCCTCGCCGACGGTGCGAAGCTTCTGGGCGTCCTCATCCGAGATCTCCATCCCGTATTCCTCTTCGAAGGCCATGATCAGCTCGACGAGGTCGAGGGAATCGGCCTGCAGGTCCTCGGTAAAAGAGGCGTCCGGGGTTACCTTCTCGACGTCGACGCCAAGTTGCTCCGCGATGATGCTCCGGAACTTGTCGAAATTCGCTTCGGCCATCCTACCCTCCTCCTGGTTTGGAGTCCGGGCGCGGGGTCGCGCCCAAATTTGGTGTATACAATAGCGAACCGCAGCGTTCCGCAGTGAATACCGGGGCGAGCTCGTAGAGATCTATCCCAATCGGTCACTATTGGTTACGGCCCGATTTGGTGACCTTACCAACGTTCGTAACCACGCGGAATACCTCGACTTAGAATGAGGCGTGACTTCTGTCCCTATGCCGTCTGTTATTCAAGCGCGCCGTGCGGTGGCCCTCAGCGCGATCGCGGGACTGGGCGTCTACCGCCCGCCCGCCAGCACCCCATCGGCCAAACGGCTGACCGGCTCCGACGTCACCGGCGTCTCGTATCGGGTGCGGGCTGAGCACGGGCTGACGACGGCCTCCCTGGCCGCGGGCGCGGCCCGGGCCGCACTGCGGGCTGCGGGCATCGACGCTTCGGACCTCCAGATGGTCATCGTGGGTACCACGACACCGGATGTGCTCTGGCCGTCGACCGCCTGCCTGGTCCAGACCGACTTGCAGCTGCCGATGGTCGCCAGCTTCGATCTCTATGCTGCGGAGACGAGCCTGCTCGCCGCCCTCAACGTTGCGATCCACTACGTGGCGGCCGGCGCCCCGGCCGTGTTATTGATCGGCGCTGAGTCCGACAACCAGCTTGTGGACCTGCCTGGGCAGGGCGCCGCGACGCATGGCCGCGCCGCGTCCGCCGCGGTGTTAACCCAGGCGGGCGGGGATGGCGGCGTGCTTGCCAGCATGACCGGCGGCTCGGCCCACCCCGACGCGAACGGTGACATGGTGGACCGGACCTTGCTGCGCGGGCTGACGGACGGCGTCACCGAGTGCTTGCGAAAAGCGAACCTGACGCTGCCCGACATCGACCTCGTGATCGGCGAGCAATCGGCACCCGAGATCATGCAGGCCTGGTGCAAGGCCAGTGGCGTATCCTCCAGCCGGCTTGTGCTCAACCCCGCACGCTATGGGTCGCTGCTCGCGGCCGCCCCCCTGATGGCCTTGCACGATACGGTCGTGGAGGGCCGGCTGCATAACGGGATGACCGCGCTGCTCCTCGGTTGTGGCAGTGGTCCGTCTTGGGCCGCCGCATGTGTTCGCTGGGGGGGCGGAGGCACCGTCGAATGGTGAATGGCACCCGGGTGGTCGTCACGGGCACCGGAGCCATCACCTCGCTCGGACACACAACCCGCGAGACCTGGGAAGCCGTGAAGGCTGGCCGGTCGGGGACTCGCCGGGTGCAGGCCTTCGACCCATCCGCGACCCCCAGCCAGGTGGCCAGCGAAGTGGTCGACTTCAAACCGGAGACCCGTCTCGATCGCAAGGAAGCTCGCCGGATGTCTCGGTTCGTGCAGTTTGCGATGGTGGCCACCAAGGAGGCGCTCGAGGAGTCCGGGCTCCACATCACGGAGGCAAATCGTGACCAGGTGGGCGTGCTGGTGGGCAGTGCCATCGGAGGGCTCGAGCAGATCGAGGAGGCGCATACCATCCTCAAGGAGCGGGGACCATCTCGAGTGAGTCCCTTTACCGTGCCGATGATGATCGCCGACATGGGCGCCGGCCAGATCTCGATCTCGCTCGGAGCCCGTGGACCGAATTACTGCACCGTCTCCGCCTGCGCCTCGGGCGCGCATGCGATTGGCGAGGCCTTCGAGATCATCAGGCGGGGCGACGCCACGGCGATGATCGCCGGCGGCAGTGAAGCCTGCGTCACGCCCCTGGCGCTGGCGGCGTTCTGCGCCGTCCGCGCAGTCTCGACACGCCACATCGAGCCGAGTCGGGCCAGCCGTCCATTCGATCTGGAACGCGATGGCTTCGTCATGGGGGAGGGCGCCGGCATCCTGGTCCTCGAAGAGCTGGAATCCGCGGTCAAGCGCGGGGCCCCAATTCTCGCCGAGGTGGTGGGTTACGCCGCGACCGCCGACGCCAGCCATATCACAGCGCCAGACCCGGTGGGTGCCGGTGCCGCCCAGGCTATGAAGCGGACCCTGGAAAAGGCGCGGGTCGCGCCGGCGGACATCAGCTACATCAACGCCCACGGCACCGCCACCCAGTTAGGCGACGTGGCCGAGACGCTCGCGGTCAAGGATATTTTCGGGGATGCCGCCTACCGTATCCCGATCAGCTCGACAAAGTCGATGCTGGGCCATCTGCTCGGGGCGGCAGGCTCGGTGGAGGCGGTGATTTCCGTCAAGGCCGTCGAGGAAGGCGTGGCGCCGCCCACCATCAATCTCGAGCACCCGGACCCGCAATGCGACCTCGACTACGTACCGGAGGGGGCCCGCGAGCTTGACATCAAATTGGCGCTCTCCAACTCGTTCGGATTCGGCGGCCATAACGCCTCGTTGCTGTTCAAGCAATTTCGGGGCTGACGCTTGATCTTCCTCAGCGATTTCCTCAACGCTGAGGTGGTCGACGTTCGACAGCACCGCGTCGGGAGGGTTCGAGACCTGGTGGTCGTGATGACCGAGCCGTTCCCTCGCGTCACCGGGGTGATTCTGAAGAACAACCGCAAAGTGCGGTCGCTCGATTGGTCGGTGGTGCGAAGCTGGGACAACAAGGAGCTGAGCCTGAAAGTCGACGAGCCGAGCGTCCAGCCGCACGCCCGGGCCGATAGCGAGCTCTGGCTATCCCGACAGATCCTCGACAAGCAGATCGTCGACATGGACGGCCGCCGGGTGGTGCGCGTCAACGACCTGCAACTTTCGCAGGTCGATGGGTCGATGCTGCTGGTTGGCGTGGACATTGGAGGGCGTGGGCTGGCCCGGCGCATCGGGCTCGAAGGGATCGGGCGACGGCTGGCCTCGACGTTTGGGATCGACTGGCCGCAAAAGTTGATCTCCTGGGAGGCCGTCGATCCGGTGAAGAGCGACGTGAGCTCGGTCAAGTTACGGATCGCGCATACCAAGCTCGCGAAGCTGCATCCGGCGGACATCGCGGATATCGTCAATGAGCTGAGTCCTGAGGACCGGAACGCGGTGTTCGCGGCCCTGGACGACGAGAAAGCCGCCGATACCCTGGAAGAGATCGACGAGCCGCAGATGCAGGCCTCGATCCTAGAGCGGCTCGATGTCGAACGCGCGTCCGACATCCTGGAAGCGATGGCGCCTGACGAGGTCGCCGACCTGCTGGCCGACATGCCGCGCGAGCGGGCCCAGTTGCTGCTACAGAAGATGGAAGAAGACGAAGCGGAGGATGTCGAGGAGCTTCTGGCGTATCGCGAAGACACCGCCGGCGGCCTGATGACGACCGAGTACGTTGCGGTGCTACACACGCTGACGGCCGCGCAGGCGATCGATCGCTTGCGCCAGCTGGAGCCCAATGCCGAGTCGGTCTATTACGTCTATGTCGTCGACGAGGAGGAGCATCTGCTTGGTGTGCTCTCCTTGCGCGACCTGATCGTGGCGAAGCCCGAGACCAAGATCCGCGACTTCATGATCAAGAACGTCATTTCGGTCGGCGTCGATGCCGGCCCACGCGACGTGGCCGAGGTCACTTCCAAGTACAACCTCCTGGCGGTCCCCGTGGTCGATCAACACAACCGGATCCAGGGCATCGTCACGGTCGACGATGTGATGGAGCGAGTGATGCCGGGACGGACGGGCGGTCGTCGCCGCCGGATCTTCTAGGGGCCGCTGATGCGGCCGAAGGCCCTGGATCGGCCGCTCGGCCTGCTGCGAAGCCGGCGGGCCCGGTTGTTGGTGTTGCTGTCGGTGGTCGGTCCAGGGATCATTACCGGCACCGTCGACAATGACGCCACCGGAATCACCGGCTACGCCCTGGCCGGCTCGCAGTTTGGTTACGACCTGCTGTGGCTGCTGATCGTGACAGCCGTCTGCCTGGCCGTCATCCAGGAAATGGTCGCCCGAATGGGGACCATTACCGGTAAGGGGCTGTCCGACCTGATCCGCGAACGCTTCGGTGTGGCGCCGACCGTGTGGGTGATGATCTTGCTCTTCATCGCCAATGCCGCGACGACGGTGGCGGAGTTTGCGGGCATCGCCGGTGCCGCACAGCTCCTCTTCGGCGAGTTTGCTCGCTACATCGCCATCCCGGTCTCCGCATTCTTTGTTTGGTTTCTCGTCCTCCGCGGATCATTTCGCGTCGTCGAACGGATCCTGCTCACCCTCGCGCTCGTTTTCATCAGTTACATCGTGTCGGCGTTCCTGGCGCACCCGAAGTGGGGAGACGTGATTCACCACACAGTGGTCCCCACGTTTCACGCCAGCGCGCCGTTCCTGCTGATTTTCATCACCATCGTCGGCACCACGATCACCCCATGGATGGCGTTTTTCCAGCAGTCAAACGTTGCGGACAAGGGATTGAATCCCAAGGACCTGTGGTTCGAGCGGATCGATACCTACACGGGGATTCTGGCCCTGAACCTGGTCGCCTTCTTCATCATCGTGGCGACCGGCGCCACCATCTTTGTGCACCATATCCCCGTCGATCCCTCGGATCCCTCGGCCTTCGCGAAGATCGCCCTGGGACTCAAGCCGCTGGCCGGTCAGTTTGCCGAGCAACTGTTCGCCATCGGGCTGCTCACGGCCTCCTTGATGGGGGCGTCGGTCCTTCCGCTGTCAACCACGTACGCTATTACCGAGGCATTCGGATTCGAGCGGGGGATCGACAAATCGTTTGGGGAAGCGCCGGCCTTTCTGACGATCTACACGACGATGATCGTTCTCGGCGCCGGCATCGCCTTGTTCCCCGATGCCCCGCTGGCCTTGATCACGAACCTTCCCAACATCGTCAACGGGATGCTGCTGCCCCTCCTCCTGCCGATCCTGATCGTGCTGGCAAGTGACAAGCGGATCATGGGTCGTTACGCCAACACTCGGCTTTTCAACGTCGCCAGTGGGGCGGTCTTCGTCTTCCTCTCGCTGGTGACGCTCGCCTTCCTGGCCTCGATCTTTTTCCCGGGTCTATTTCGCGGTTAGCTGGCGATCGGCCTCCGTCCGGAAGGCCGACTCGGCCTCGTCCCCGAAGAGAACGAATCGAACATCCCGCAGCGACGTGGCGGCCGGTGCCAGCGCGACGACCTCCTCCATCATGATTCGGGCGCATTCGCCGACGGGGAAATGCGCAATGCCGGTGCCGATCGCGGGAAGGGCGATGGATCGCAGACCCCGGTGATCCGCGATCTCGAGGCTGCGCCGCGTCGACCGGCGCAGGCTCTCGGCGGTGGTGCGGCCGCCGAGCCTCATGCTGGCGGCGTGGATCACGTGACGGGCTTTGAGCCTGCCGCCGCCGGTAATCGCCGCGTCGCCGACCTCGATTGGGCCGACGGTCCGGCACTCCGCCTGGATCGCCGGGCCGCCTGCCCGGGCGATGGCGCCCGCGACTCCACCTCCCAGCTCGAGGTCGTTGTTCGCGGCGTTGACGATGGCATCGACATCCTGAGTGGTGAGATCGCCCTGCTGGACCTCAACGGTAAGGCGGTTGACGCGCCAGCTCACGCGGTCGGTTGACCCTGCCAGGCCATCGCCGCCATTCGCGCCTCGACATCCGCCCGAGTGATGGGCTGCAAGCCGTGGACGCTGAAATGCTGGATGGTGAATGAGGCGAGCACCATGGCATAGCCGAGCGCCAAACGCACAGTCTCCTCGTTCTCCACCTGCTGCTCCGCCAGGCAGCCAAGGAAGCCGGCGGCGACCGCGTCGCCCGCCCCGGTGGGATCGATCGGCGGATCCACCGGTAAGGCAGGTAGATGGATGTCCTCGCCCTGACGATAGAGCGTGGCGCCCTTCGGCCCTTCCTTGATGACCAGGCCTCGCAGGCGGAAGCGGTGGCGCAACTGCGCCGACGCCGCCTCGATGGTGTCGACCTTGGCCAGCGCCATCGCCTCGGACGCGTTCAGGAAAAGGTAGTCGAGCCGCTGCAGGACGGGCTCCAGCGCGTCCGGTTGCTCGCGGATATAGAGCTTCATGGTGTCGCCGGCGACCAACCAGGGATGTTCGAGTTGCTCGAGGACGCGCAGCTGGTGACGCGGCTCCATGCTTCCCAGGAACACGATCGGAATGCGGCGCTGGTCGGGGGTCAGGCTTGGACTGAATCCCCGATACGCCCCCTGGTCGGATCGTTCATTCCGGGTGGTCCCAGTCTCGTAGTCATGCTCGGCAAACCAGCGATAGGTCGGCAAATCCGACGCGACCACGCTGCGGAGATCCGATCCCGTACCACGCTGGGCGGCCACAAACGCCGGCATGAAGTCGGGGCCGGCGGTGGCGACGATCGAGACCGGCGCAAACAGCCGAGCGGCCAGGCTGAAGTAGGTCGCCGATCCTCCGAGGCCATCGGTGTTGGCGCCCATCGGCGTGCGGACATCATCGCGGGTGATGGTGCCGGCGACGAGCAGGCGCCACGGTTGCTGGGATCGCGTCACGAAGTCCCAATTCTCTCGAATTTTCCCCCTCCCGCGTGCGGGAGTTCAGGATGGGGACCGAGTCCTCTACTACACCGCCAGGAGTTGCGGATCCGGACGCGCCAGCTCACCCTCGACGGCGGCGATGAAGCGCCGGACCGCCGTCGGGTCGGTGACCAGCCACGCTTCCTCTGGTTGATCGACGTCGGGCCGGCAGATCAGAGCCATCGCCGTGTCGTCGCCCAGGACCGCACTGAACCACAGGTGCGCCAACCAGCCCATGCCCGGATCGCGCCGGTCCGCCTCTTGCGGCAGCGGCGTCGTATCCGGCGTCGTCACGACGGCCCGCCGGGCGCTGCGGACCAGGGCAATCTCGGTTTCCCACTCCGCCCGGACGGCGGCAGGGTCGGGACGCCCAAGGTAAACCGTATAGCGGCCGGGGCGCATCGTCGCCAGGCTCTCGACCACTCGGCGCAGCAGTGGCACGGTCGAAACGTCGGCAACTGGCCGGCTCCCCGGGGTACCGTCGATAAGGGTTGCCATCTCGCCCATGACCGAAGGCTAGCACAAAAACGGGCCGGATGCAAACATTTGTTCGTAGGCGGCGGAGCTAGGGACGGAAGAGGGGAATGACGTTCCCTCCGCGAGCACGCCGGTGCGAGCGGGCGGCCACCATCAGGTCCTCCTGGGCCTCAAACAGCACTTCCGCGGTCCGCTCGACGGAGCGATCGATGCCGAGCCTCTCCGTATAGGTGCCGTCTAGCTGACCAAGCAGACGGACGATGCGCCGCCAGATGTGCGCCGGAATCAGCTTGACCTCGCGCAGCCGGCACTCTTCGACAGCGTCCAGCAGTTGATCGGTCTCGCGCAATTGATTGCGTGGAGTGCGAGCGGTGCGGCGTTGCCAGGCCCAGAAGCGGTGCTGGGCAATTTCCAGAACGGTGCGCTCGATCATGACCTAAGCAGCCATGATAGTCCGTGAAAGGAGTATCTGATGGAAGAACGCATCGAGAGTCAGTCCGTCTACAACGGAAAACTGTTTCAGGTGTTCAAGGACCGGGTGCGTCTGCCGAACGGAAATGCCACGACCAGAGAAATCGTGCGCCACCCCGGTTCCGTCGCTATCGTTCCGCGCCACAAGGACGGTCGGGTCGTCCTCGTTCGGCAGTATCGCTACGTTACCGGCCGCGAACTGTGGGAGATCCCGGCGGGGACCCTGGATAAGCCAGGTGAGGGGATTGCGGAGGGGGCGCGTCGAGAACTGGCGGAGGAAGCGCGCCTGAGCGCCGGCAAGTGGACCACCCTCGGCAGCGCATATTTGATGCCGGGTTACTGCGACGAACGCATGACGTTCTATCTTGCCGAGGACCTGTCGCCGACCGAAGGACACGCGGAGCTCGATGAGTCCTTCAGCGTGAATCCCTTCGACGTGCACGACCTGCAGGTCTTGCGATCCAGCGGCGAGCTTCAAGACGCCAAGACTCTGTTAGGGCTGGCCTGGGCGGGCGTTCCCCTCTGGGACGAACCGCGGCCACGGCGCTAAGCCCCACCCGGCTACTCTTCCTCCTCGCCGCCTTTCGACTTCTGGTACGCGGCGATCACGGTCTGCGCGGCGTGCGCCGGGACTTCTTCATAATGCGAAAACCTCATCGTGTATCGCCCGCGTCCCTGCGTGATCGAGCGCAGATCGATGGGAAACCGGTACATCGAGGAGAGGGGCACCTGTGCCTTCACTTTCTCCATGTGATCACCCGACGGTTCCATACCGGCGATCTTGCCGCGCTTGCCGTTGAGATCGCGTTGCGCTCGGGCACCAGCACCTCGACGTCCATGATGGGTTCGAGCAGCACCGGCTTGGCCTCCATCACCGCCTGGCGCATGGCCATGGCGCCCGCCAGCTTGAAGGCGATGTCCTTCCCGTCCACCGCGTGGGTTGATCCGTCCAGCAGGCGGACCTTGATGTCCACCAGGGGGTTGCCGGTCAGCACCCCTTGCTCCATCGTTTCCCGGACACCCCTCTCGACTGACGGTCGGAAGTTCTGCGGGATGGAGCCGCCGAAGATCTTGTCTTCCCAGATGAAGCCGGTGCCGCGCGGAACCGGGGCGATGTCGATCACGCAGTGGCCGTAGAGGCCGGCGCCGCCGGACTGCTTCTTGTACTTCTTCTCCGCTTTGGCGCTGCTGGTGATCGTTTCCTGGTACGGGACCCGCGGCACCGCCAGGCTGCCCTCCACGCCGTATTTACGCTTCATTTTCTCGAGCACGACGTCGAGATGGATGTCGCCCATGCCGTGCACGATCGACTCCTTCGTGATTGGCTCATGTTCCAGCGTCAGGGTTGGGTCTTCGTCGACAAGCTTGACGAGCGCCGCGTTGACTTTTTCCTCGTCGGCTTTATTCTTGGCACTGACCGCGGCGCTGTACGTCTGCTCCGGGTACTCGATCGGCGGCAGCCGGAGTGGATGGTCGCGGCTGGCGAGGGTGTCGCCGGTCGCCGTCACCTGCAGCTTGCTGATGCCCGCGATGTCACCCGCCACGACTTCGGTGGCCGGCTCCAGGGCCTTGCCTTTCGGAAACCCGATCGTGCCGGCCCGCTCGGGTTGGTCCTTGGCGGCGTTCAGAAGCTGAGTACCGGGTGTCAGCACCCCTGAGACGACTTTGACGTAGCTGATACGGCCCACGAACGGATCCGCCGTCGTCTTGAAAACAATGGCCCCCAATGGGCCGGCCGGCTCGCGGGTCAAGGTCTCGGCTTGCTCGGTGCGCGGATTCACAGCCTCGACTGGCGCGGCCTGTTTCGGCGAAGGCAGGAGCGCCACGATCGCGTCGAGCAGGGTGCCGATGCCGGTCGACTTGACGGCGGCCGCGCAGAGAACCGGCACAATCGTTCCGGCGGCCACGCCCTTGGCCAGTGCCCCGGTGATCTCAGCATCGCTCAGCTCACCGCTCTCGAGATACTTTTCCAGCAGGGCGTCGTCCGTTTCGGCGGCGGCTTCGACCAGCGGTGACCGCCGGGACTCGACCTCGGCCGCGAGGTCCTTTGGCAGGGAGACCTCCTTTGGGCGGCCTTGCTGGTCGAACGCATATGCCTTACGTGTCAGTAGGTCGACCACACCCGTGAACTCGGCCTCGTGGCCGATGGGCGCCTGGATCGCAACCGGACGCGGCGAGAACTCCTTGAAGGCATCAACGGTCTTCCAGTAATCAGCGTTTTCCTTGTCCATCTTGTTGACGACGACCAGCGTAGGGAGGTTGCGGGCGCGCAGCTGCTGCCAGGCGAGCTCCGTGCCGACGATGACGCCGGTGCTCGCCCCGACCACGAGCAGGGCCCCCTCGGCTGCCCGCAACGCGCCGCAGACATCGCCGGTGAAGTCCTGGAACCCGGGCGTGTCGAGCAGGTTGATCTTGTGCTCGCGCCAGGTCAGGTGCGCGATGGCGGTGCCGATCGAGATCTTTCGCTTGATCTCTTCGGGCTCGAAGTCGAAGGTCGTGTTGCCCGCGTCCGGCCGCCCGAGGCGATCGACAGTGCCTCCCGCGTAGAGCATCGCTTCCGCCAGGCTTGTCTTGCCGTCGTGGCTATGCCCGAGCAGGGCAACGTTTCGAATTTTGTCGGGATCCATTCTGGCCACCGCTTCTCCCTCTCCCAAAGAGAGTGTAAATCGGAAGCTAGTCGATCGGCGCCAGCGGAATGATCTCGACGGCGCTGCCCACCGCCACCTCGCGGGTGCCCTGCGGGACGACAATCAGGCAGTTGGCGTCGGCCATCGAACGCAGCACGTGCGAGCCCTGGTCGCCGGTCAGCTTGACCGCGACCCGGCCGCCATCGCGGCGGGCGATGCCGCGGAAATACTGCTCGAGATGCGGTGGATTGACGAGCGGATCTTCGGTGATCGCCGTCAAGCGCGGACGCTCGAGGTCCGTACGCCCCTGCATCTTCAACAGCGCCGGCCTGACGAAGAGCTCGAATCCGACCAGGGTCGAGACCGGGTTGCCGGGTAGCCCGATCAGCGGCACACCGCTCACCGCGGCGAACAGCAACGGCTTGCCTG
>VBEE01000075.1:14770-26370 GCA_005881715.1 Chloroflexota bacterium
TTGGTGTTCGTGATCTGGCCCGGTCCCAGTGACTCACCGGGCTCGCGCAGCTCGTCGCCGGTCGTGAGCACGAGCACCCGTGGCCGGCCCACGCAGCGAACGGAAGTCCGACCGGCGGAGGCGAGTACGCCGATCAACCCGGGGGTGATGACGCGACCCGCGGCGGCGACCAAATCGCCGCGACGGAGGTCACTTCCGGCTGCCCGAAGGCTGGTGCCGCTCTCAACCGGGATGCGGACCTCGACCGCGCCGTCGCGCTCGGCGGCGTCTTCGACGCGCACCACGGCGTCCGATCCCTCGGGCAGCATCGCCCCGGTCATGATCCGCAGCGTCGTGTTCGGTTGGACGGCGGCCGGGGGCGCAGCGCCGGCACGCACTTCGCCCAGCAGGCTGAGGTGCACGGGTTGCGACGGCGATGCCGTCCTGACGTCGACCGCCCGAACGGCGTAGCCGTCCATGGCGGAGTTCGTGAAGGGTGGGACATCGCGTTCCGCACGGACCTCCTCAGCCAGCACGCGACCGCGGGCCTGCGCCAGGGGAACGTTTTCTGCGGCGAGCGGGGCGATCCGCTCGAGGATTCGCTCACGCGCCTGCGCGACCGTCAGCACGGGCGCCGCGGACCTATCTATCGTTCCAGTGGCTGTTTTCGAACTCGGGCGTGCCGCCCTCGCCGTCGGTGACGACGTTCTGGTGGAACCGGGCAGCGACCATCTGGTACGCCATCGCACGCGGAATCCCCAACTTCGTGAGGGCCTTGACCTCGTCGGCCATGACCTTGTCGCGGGCGGCTTCGATGGCCGCGATCACATCATCGATCGCCGTGCGGGCCTTTGGCCCACCGCCACCGTTTTCGGCAGCGGCCACCTCAGAAGGGACCTCAGCCTGAGGCTCCTTGGCAGCTTTCGCCTTGCCGTCTTTTGTCTCTTTGGCCATGGGATGCTTCACCTTAACACTGGAATTCGAGCTCAGGCGGAGACCGTCAGGCTCGCCGCCCCGCGCCTAGCTTGTACCCGTTCCATCACGAACAGAAACGTTTCCTTGGCTACCGCGGTCACCGGAGCCGCCAGGAACATGCCGATCAGTCCGAACAGCGACGCGCCCAACAGCGTGCTGAAGATGAGGAGCAGCGGATGAACTTTCGTAAAGCGACCGAGGATCAACGGCGCGACCAGATGGCTGTCGACCTGCTGGGCGACCAGCGCGAAGATGGCGACGATCAGAGGCAGCGGGCTGCCGGCGGGGCTTTGTGCGAGTGCCAGCAGGACGGCCAGGGTGCCCCAGATCAGCGGTCCGAAAAACGGGATCGCCTCGATGAAGAAGGCGATCGTTCCGACCAGCAGGGCCGCCTTCAGGCCCATCGCCCGCAGACCGAGCGTGACGACCACGCCGATGAATAGGCTGATGATCAGCTGACCGCGGACGTATTCGCTGAGGACCCGGTCCCAGCGACGCATCAAGTCGGCGGCCGGGTGCTGCTGTGCGGATGGAAGGAAGGAGCGGATCTCGCGCATCAGACGCGGGCCGTCGAGCAGCATGTAAAAGGTCAGCAATGGTACCGCGATCAGCTCGAGCAGCTTGGGAAAGAACGTCAAGGATGCGCTGACGGCCGCGGCTGCGGCGTCGCCCAGGCCGCTCACAAAGTCACGAGCTTCCTGGTCCAGCGACTCTTGAACGCTGGATGGAAAGACGCCGGCACCGTAGATGGTGTTCCGCCAGTCCTGGAAGGTGGCGCTCAAGCGGTGGGCGATCTGCGGCTCCTGGCCACCTGTGCCAAACAGGACCCGACCCAGGCGGTTTGCCTCTCCTGCCAGCAACGGCGCCAGGACGAGGATTGCGACCACGAGCAGCCCGATGAAGGCGGCGACGGCGAGGAATACCGCCAGCACCCGAGGTGTGCGGCGGCCGCCCGGGCCGGGTTCGGTCATCGCATTGACGAGCGGGAGCAGCAGGTAGGTCAGGAAGATCGCCAACAAGAACGGCAGAATGATCTGCCGGGCGAGGAAGGTGATCAAAAGCAGCAGCAATAGCCCACCGCCAACCCAGAATGCGCTGGGTAGGCGGCTTATCAATCGCCGCGGCTCCCCGCCGCCCGTGCTCATAGGGCGATTGTAGGAAGGGTCGTTGAATTGCAGACCCATGAAGGCAGTGCTACGTTCAGCAACGTGAATAGTGCGGCGCGCTTGCATCGACTGCTGGTCATCCTGTCGATGGCGACGGCGCGGCCGGGGATCCGGGCGGTGGAGCTGGCGGAGACCCTGAAGGTGAGCACTCGAACGGTGTTCCGGGACCTCGCCGAGCTGCAGCGGCTCGGCTTCCCCGTCGCCTTCGGCAATGGCTATCCCGCCCAGCAAGAGCTCTTCCGTCGGCGTCGTCGCCAGGAGATGTCGCAGGTCATGGCTGACCTGGTCGATCAACAGCTCGACGTGGTTCGCCGCAAGCTACCGCCCGAGGAGGCCGAGCGGGTGGTGGCGGAGGCGGTCCAGTACCTGCCCCTGGAGGCTGCTGAGGCGGTCACCCGGGCCCTGGCCAAGGCCGTCCGCCGTTGATCCTCCCCCTCCCGGGGAGGGGCAGGGTGGGGCTTACAATTGCCGCACGGTCGGCTAGCTCAGTTGGTTAGAGCGCTTGGTTCACATCCAAGAGGTCGAGGGTTCGAGTCCCCCGCCGACCAGATGCTCACCCAGCAGGCCGCCTCATACTCGGCGGTATGTGATATTGGGGACGTTTGGTAATCCGATAGTCAGGGTATAAAGTCCATACCCCAAACCACGATTCCAGGGAGGGCTCAAGCATGGCACATGTCGAAAAGTCGATTGAAGTGCAAAGACCAGTCGACCAGGTCTATGCGCAGTGGACCCAATTCGAGGAATTCCCGGAGTTCATGGAAAACGTCGACGAGGTTCGCCAGCTCGATGACAAGCATCTGGAATGGAAGGCAAAGGTCGCGGGTATCGAGCGCCGCTGGAAGGCCGAGATCGTCGACCAGAAGCCCAACAAGATGATCGCGTGGCGGTCTATCTCGGGCGACCAGAACGACGGTAAGGTTGAGTTTCAGCCGATCGATGGGCGCACGATGGTAAAGCTGGTTGTCGACTATGAGCCACCGGCGGGAATCGTCGGCGAGGCCGGCGACACGCTAATGCAGGCGACCCCTAAAAGCGTGGAGAACGACCTGAAGCGCTTCAAGGAGTTCATCGAAATGCCGGGCACGCCGACCG
Organism: Chloroflexota bacterium; assembly: GCA_005881715.1. Classification (GTDB taxonomy): domain Bacteria; phylum Chloroflexota; class Dormibacteria; order CF-121; family CF-121; genus CF-13. The sequence continues at coordinate 17,986 of VBEE01000075.1, forward strand.
GCAAGTGGTCGGGCGAGATCGAGTCAGGCCGCGTGAAGAAATAGCGAAGCGTTCGGTTTCCCTCCGTGGGCGGCCGCCATCGGGCGGCCGCTCTTTTTTTCTCCCGGGCGGGGGGCCGTTCTTTGCTAAACTTACGAACGCTTTCCTGCTCCGCTGCCGCCTTCGGGCCATAACCGGAGCAAATCCCGTAGGAAAGGAGGTCACGATTGTCGGCGTACGAGTTGATGTATATCGTCAAGCCCGAGCTTGATGACCAAGCGGTCCAGCAGGAGATCGATAAGGTCGGCCAGCTGATCCAGACGAATGGGGGCCAGGTGAAGAAGGTCACCCCCTGGGGAAAGCGGCGGCTGGCCTACAGCGTCAAGGATCAGCGGGAAGGGCATTACGTCGTCCAGGAGTTCGACCTCGACCAGGCCAAAGTCCAGGAGGTCGAGCGTGTCTTGAGGATTTCGGACACCGTATTCCGTCATTTACTGGTTCGACAAGAAGAGGGCAAGAAATGAACCTGAACAAAGTGATGCTCATCGGCCGGCTTACCCGTGATCCCGAGATGCGCTACACGCCAAGCGGGTCGCCGGTGACGACCTTCTCCCTGGCGACCAATCGCTATGGGCAGGGCCCGGACGGCGAGAAGAAGGAATACACCGACTACCACAACGTCGTCGTCTGGAACATCGGCAAGCGCAACCTGGCTGAGATCGCCGGTCAATATCTGCACAAAGGCAGCCTGGTTTACATCGAGGGCCGGCTGCAGACCCGGTCGTGGGAAGGCCAGGATGGCCAGAAGCGCAAGACCACGGAGATCAATGCGACGGAGATTCAGTTCCTCGAGCCGCGCAGTCAATCCCAGCCGGCCGCTGCCACAGCCGAGCCCGCCGAGGCGGCAGTCGCCACGGGCACCGGCCGAGCCGAGGAACCATCGCGCGACGTTGACCCGGAAGACATTCCGTTCTGAGGAGCGATTGTTAGAGGCCCATGCCACCACCGACTGATAAGCGCGACCGCAAACCGCACAAGAAGGTCTGCAACTTTTGCGCGGAAAAGGTCCACCTGATCGATTACAAAGAGGTATCGCGGCTGCGCCGCTTCGTCAGCGAGCGCGGCAAGATTCTGCCGCGCCGCGTCACCGGGACATGCGCCCGTCACCAGCGTCGCCTCGCGGTCGCGCTCAAGCGTGCCCGGCACGTGGCGCTGCTGCCCTACACCGCCGACCAGCGCTAACTACAACAACGACCAGCGCTAACTCTGGACTTCTTTATTTCGCGCCGTATACTGCGAACTAGTTGCGTCTCCCGCGCCTCCCGGTCGTGCTCGCGGCCGGGGTCGTCTTGCTTACGTCCATGCCAACGGCTCGGGCAGCGGCTGCGGAGCCCTCGTTCGTCATGCCCTCCCCCTACGTGATCGCCATCGATCCCGGGCATGGCGGCAGCGCCACCAACGATCCGACTCAGCTCTGGGATCCTGGCGTCGTGGTTGGCAACGTGATGGAGAAGGACATCACGCTGGATCTGGCCTTTCGGCTCCGCGCGCTACTCGCAAAAGAGCGTGTCAAGGTGGTCCTGACCAGGACCGGTGATGAGTACGTCGAGATTTCCGAACGCTGGAACCGCGTCCACGCTTCCGGCGCCCGCCTGTTCGTCAGCCTGCACGTCAACGCCTTCAACGGTGACCCGGCCATCAACGGGGCGACGATCTTTTATCCCAAGCCCGACAGTCTGTCTTTCGCCCAGGCGATCGACGCCGGCCTGGCCCAGACGCTCAAGCGGTACCAGATTGCGGACGACGGTGTGGCGGCCAAGCCGGAGCTCTGGGTGCGTTCGGACGTCCCGACCGCCACCGTCGAACCGGGTTATCTCAGCAATCCACGAGAAGCAGGCCTGCTGAGCCAGGGTGACTTCCGTGATGCCATCGCGATGGGCGTCCTCCAGGGGATGCTGGCGGCAGACCCGCAAATCGAGCAGGTCAAACTGCAAATCATTCACGCCGAGGCGGCGGCGGCTGCCCAGCACCAGGCCGAGGTCGGCACCACCGCCGACGCCGCCCGTACGGCAACCGCTACCCGATGGGGCCTGATCCTTGGCGCGATCGTGGTGCTCTGGGTCGTGATGCGCATCGCCATCCGCCGGCAGGCTGGTGCGCCGCACCTGCCTCAATACCGGCGTCGCGGCTATCGCCGGCGCCGCGCCGTTTCGCGGCGATCCTGAGTGCGTCATCGGCGGAGCCGGACGGTAAGCTAGGGCGCATGATTCATCCTCCCCAACTGCGAATTCCCGGCCCTACCCCTGTCCCGGACCGCGTGCAAAGGGCGATGGCCGCCCCCATGATCAACCACCGCGGCCCCGAGTTCAAAGCCCTGCTGCCGGAGCTTGAAGCCGGTCTGCGGTGGGCTTTTCAGACCGAGAACGACATGCTGATCTTTCCCGCGAGCGGGACTGGCGGGTTGGAGAGCGCCGTCGCCAACCTCGTCTCGCCCGGCGAGCGGGTGCTGGCGGTGACCATCGGCGCATTCGGCGATCGCTTCGCCGATCTCGCGGGTGCCTTCGGCGCCGATGTCGCCCGCTACACGCTGCCCTGGGGCGAGGCCGCCGATCCCGAGGACCTTGATGACCTGCTCAGCCGCGAGCCCGACATCGCGACGGTCTTGATCACCCACAACGAGACCTCCACCGGGGTCACCAATGGCCTTCAGGCCCTTGCCGAGGTCGTCAAGCGGCAGCAGCGGCTGCTCGTGGTCGACGGGGTCAGCTCGATCGGGTCGATCGACCTCCCGGTCGATCGCTGGGGGGTTGACGTCGCCATCACCGCCTCGCAGAAGGGGTGGATGGTCCCGCCCGGCGTCACGATGGTGAGTGTCAGCCGCGCGGCCTGGGAGCGGCAGTCCACCGCCCGCTCGCCGCGGTTTTACTTCGACTGGACGCGCGCCCGAACGATGCAAGCCAAGGGGATGACCTTTACGACACCCGCGCTCAGCATCTTCTTCGGGCTGCGGGAAGCGCTGTCGATGATGCGTGAGGAAGGGTTGCCGGCTATCTTCCAGCGGCACCTGCGGGTGGCGGCAGCGTTTCGTGCGGCGGCGACGGCACTCGGCCTGCGCTTGCTCGCGGACCCTGAGATCGCGTCGCCGACCGTAACCGCCGTCTATCTTCCCCAGGCCCTTCAGGGCGACAAGTCGGAGGGGGTTTTCAAAACTTGGCGTGACCTCGGCCTTGTCCTGGGCGAGGGCCAGAGCCAGCTATCGGGCAAGATCTTCCGAATCGGCCATCTGGGCGCGGTCTATGAACCGGATGTGGTCGCGACCGTCGAGGCGCTCGAGCGAGGCCTCGAGGCTAACGGCCACCCCGTCACCCGGGGCGCGGCCCTGAGCGCCGCGCGGCGGGCGCTGGCGTCGTCTGAGCCCAGCCTCGTCGCCTGAGCTCGTGCCCCGCGTCCTCGTCGCCGACCCGATTGCGGAGGCGGGCATAAACCGGCTGCGGGAGCATGCGGATGTCGATGTCGAGCTGCGGCAAAGCCCTGCGGCGCTGGTGGAAAGGATCGAGAAGTACGACGCCCTCATCGTGCGGAGCGAGACGCGCGTCGACGCCAAAGTGATCATGGCGGGTACCCGCCTCAAAGTTATTGGCCGCGCCGGTGCGGGAGTCGACAACATCGACGTCGAGGCGGCCACCCGCGCGGGCGTGCTGGTCGTCAATGCGCCGTCGGGCAACACCATTGCCGCGGCGGAGCACACGATGGCGATGATGCTGGCGCTCGCCCGCCACATTCCCCAGGCCGACCAGGCGGTCAAGGGCGGTCGCTGGGAACGCTCGCGCTTCCTGGGCACGGAACTGCGTGAGAAGGTCCTCGGCATCGTCGGGCTGGGGAGCATTGGTCGGGAGGTCGCGCACCGCGCCCAGGCGTTTGGGATGCGAGTGATTGCGACCGATCCGGTGCTCTCGGAGGAGCGGGCCTCGCAGCTCAATGTCAGGTTGATGCCGTTTGACCAGTTGATGGCCGAAGCCGACCTTGTCTCGCTCCATGTGCCCCTTACGCGCGAGACGCATCACCTGATCGACTCGCGGGCTCTGGCAATGGCGAAGCCGGGCCTCCGGCTGATCAACGTCGCCCGCGGAGGGATCGTCGATGAAACAGCCCTGCGTTCCGCCTTGCGGGATGGACACGTCGCCGGTGCCGCGCTGGATGTCTTCGAGCAGGAGCCCCCCGGCGAAAACCCGTTATTGTCGTTGCCGCAGGTGATCACCACGCCGCACCTGGGCGCCTCTACCGAGGAAGCGCAGATCAGCGTGGCGCTCGAGATCACGGACCAGGTGATCGCCGTGCTCGATGGTGGTCTGCCCCGATTCGCGCTAAACGCGCCGGTCGCGCTGCCCGAGGCGATGGCCTTCTTGCGGCCTTTCATCCCGGTGGCGGAGGGCATTGGTCGTTTCTTTGCCCAGGCTGGCCGCCAACCGGCGACGCGGTTGCAGGTCGATTACGTCGGCGAGATCGCGACCTACGACTGCTCGGTGCTCACCGCGGCGTTGCTCACGGCGTTCCTGAGCCGGTTCAGTGCCGAACGGGTGAACCCGGTCAACGCCCGGGCGGTGGCGGCTGCCCATGGCATCACCGTGGTCGAGCAGCGCGCCGCGCACCCTACCGAGTTCGCGAACCTGATCAGCCTGCAGGCAGCCGGCGAGCACGGCAGCACCCGGGTGGGCGGCACCCTGCTGCTGAATGAGCCGCACATCGTCCAGTTCAACGATTTCCGGATCGATCTGGTCCCGCAGGGCACCTTCCTGATGAGCTGGCATGCGGATCGTCCGGGCGTGATCGGCGCCATCGGGACGCTGCTCGGTCAGAGGAACATCAACATCGCCAGCATGCAGGTCGGGCGTGACCGTCCCCGCGGCGACGCGGTCATGATCCTGTCTGTCGATGACCCGGTCCCCGAATCGATCCAGGCGGAGATTCGCCGGATCCCTGGGATGGCGGACGTGCTGACCGTCACGCTCTAAGCCCGTCCGTGGCGACGGTCCGGCCGTTCCAGGGCATTCGATATGACCCGCAAAAGGTTGACCTGGCGCGCGTGGTCGCGCCGCCCTACGATGTGATCTCGCCGCGGGACCAGGTGCGCTACTACCAGCAGGATCCGCACAACGTCGTCCGCCTCATCGCGGGTGAAGTGCGGCTCTCGGACAATCCGGAGGACAACAAATACACCCGGGCCGCCGGCTTTTTCACCGAGTGGTTGCGCAAGGGGGTGCTGCGTCGCGAGCCGGGCCCCTGCCTCTACATCTACCGTCACCAGTTTGTCGATCCAGGCACCGGCCTGACGCATTCCCGGCGCGGCATCCTGGGCGTCGTCGAACTCGAACCCTTTGGCGACGGCGTGCTGCCGCATGAGCGGACTCATGCGCGCGCCAAAGCAGATCGCCTCTCACTGACCCGGGCGGTGGAGGCCAACCTCAGTCCGGTCTTTGCCCTGTACGAAGATCCCCGGTCGGCCGTCGGTCCGATCGTGGTCGCGGCGATGGCGCGGACGCCGGAGCTGTCTATCACTGGTGTGGATGGCGACCAGCACACGATCTGGTCCCTGAGCGGAGCCCAGCCTGTAAAGGAACTGGCCGCGGTTTTCAGTGCCTCGCGTCTGTACATCGCCGATGGCCATCATCGTTACGAGACGGCCCTGAACTTCCGAGACAAGCAACGGCATGAGCATCCGGAGGCGCCACCAGATGCCGCCTTCAACTATGTGTTGATGCTGCTGGTCGATGTCCAGGATTCGGGCCTGATCATCCTGCCCACCCATCGGGTTCTCCACGATCTGGAAGGATTCGACGCGCCGGCGTTCATGCGACGACTCGCCGCCCATCACCATGTGCTTCCTCGGGCGGATCGAGCGGCCCTCCTGGCCGCGATGAACGAGCCGACGCCCGGCCACCGGATCGGCCTGGCTTTCGCGCAGACTTCTCCCTCCACCCTTGTGGGGGAGGGCCGGGGTGGGGGCCTGCCCACCTTTGCTACCGTCGACATCAAGCGCAGGCCGACACGCGACCCGGTTTCCCAACTCGACGTGGCGGTGCTTCATCGGGAGGTCCTGGAAGGCGAGTTTGGTCTGCAGGAGCTCCTGCTCGAACAGGAGCGGTACGTCAGCTACGCGCGCGAGGTCGACGCCGTCCTTGACCGGGTGGCGGCCGGTGAGGCACAGGCCGCCTTCCTTGTCCGGCCCCCGGCTGTATCGGACGTGGTTGCCGTGGCACGGGCCGGCCAGGTGATGCCGCAGAAATCCACGTACTTCTATCCGAAGCCGGCGTCCGGGATTGTCTTCAACCCCCTGGACGCCGCCATCCGAATCGCGCCAACCTGATCGCTCTCGCTCCCCTCTGGGGAGGGTCGGCCCTGCATCCCCGTCCCCATTGGGGGGAGGGGTCGGGGTGGGGGTGAGTCAATTGGTCCGTTGCTTTGTTTCATTTTCGTGAGCCGATTCGGCTTGCCCGCGCGGGAGGGCTTCGCTACTATGCTGAACTGATGAGCGGCAAGCGCGTCGTGATCTACATGCCGGACGCCCTTGTCGATGCCTTGAACCGGGCAACCGCCATGTCGCCACAGAGCCGGAGCGAGATGATCTGCGCGGCGGTGCAGCGATTCCTGACGGACGGTGCGACTCAGGCAATCGAGGCCGCCAGTCCCGACGACGCCTTCTTCGACCGGGTCGCGGAGATGATGCAGAGTGGACTGCTGCAGCCGGGCGACTTCACCGACTCAGCGACCGATGAGCCGAGGCCGAAAAGCAAGCTCTGGATCAACTGACCGCGCCTCGAGCTCAGCGTTTTCTTGGAGTCGAATTCCGGGTATAAGTTAGATCGGAATGCCTGTCTACGGATATCGGTGCAGCCGCGGCCACCATTTCGAGGTGCAGCAGCGGATCACAGAGGCGCCTCTCAGCCAGTGTCCCGAGTGTGGGGCGCCGGTGACTCGCGTCTTCTACCCGGTTGGCATCATCTTCAAGGGCGGCGGTTTCTACAAGACGGACTCGCGGGGAGCAAGCAGCGATGGCGGCGTCCGAAAACCGAGAGCAAGACACCGGCTAAAAAAGAAGAAAAGACGAGCCCGAAGGAAGGAGCGGCATGACGACGAAAAACATCGTCCAGGTCACCGATCAGAATTTCGAGACCACCGTCTCGACCTCTTCGCAGCTCGTCCTCGTGGATTTCTGGGCGACCTGGTGTGCCCCGTGCAAGATGCTGAGGCCGGTGATCGAAGAACTGGCGACCGAGTACGACGGCCGGATGGTGGTCGGCGAACTCGACGTGGACGCGAATCCGATCACGGCTTCCAAGTTCACCGTGCTCAGTATTCCCTCCGTCATCCTCTTCCGTGCGGGCAAGCCCGCGGAGCGGATCGTCGGCTACAAGCCGAAGGCCTACCTCCGACAGAAGATCGACGGCGTCATTTAACCTTCACCCCGCACGGGGGTGCATGGGCTCAGGTGGGCTCCACGGTCTTCAAAACCGGTGCTCGGCATCCTTGGCGATGTCGAGGGACGGATCGTTCCCGTCGCGCCCCCGCCAATTTTCAATTCGAACGTGATATAGCGGACCATCAGATTTCGCCCATGAGCGCTAACACCTGTCTGCTGCGGAACATGCGCTCTGTAGCAACGCCGACCAACGGTTTATAAAACCGCTGGTCGGCATCCTTGGCGATGTCGACGGACGGATCGTTCCCGTCGCGCCCCCGCCAGTTTTCGAATTTGACCCTGACATCGCGTCCTATGCCGTCTACCGCCTCATCGAGCTCCTTCTGCCTCCGGCCCAGAATGAAGGCAGAGGCACCGTCTTCGACGAATAGTCTCGCGGTGGCCAGTCCCATCCCCGAGGTGCCACCCGGTGATCACCGCGACTTTGTCCTGCAGCGTCCCATTCATCGACTTGCCTCCTCGATCTCCGATAGCTCGCTACACCGATTGCCGCACAGATGACTTACCGCGGCTACCACACTCTTGGCTGGCTGCCAAGCGACCGGTACGCCCAGAATCAGTCTGATGGGACCGATCGCGGCAGGCCGAATCGTGCCATCATGCCGCTCTCAAATGCCGTGATTGCGCTGACCCGATCGCCAGCTAAGGTCACCACGATCAGGCCGAACGCGTGGGCGACGCGACTTATAGGGCTGAAGAGATAGAGGCCGAATGCGGGTTGTCCGTTCGCACGAGTAGGGACGAGCCGGAAGCGTTGGCCCTCGCGGAACGCACTGGTCGCAAACCACCGTTTGGCCGTCTCCTTACCTTGGTATTCGAGAGGATTCGGTGGCATCCGCAACCACACGTCGTCAGTCAGCAGCGCCACTAACGCATTCGTATCGCACTCCTCCCAGGCACGAACCAGTCGGTCAAGGACCTTCTTTTCG
>VBEE01000014.1 GCA_005881715.1 Chloroflexota bacterium
GGTACGTTCGGTCGATGATGGGTGTGACCTTACCGGTCTCGATCAACTCGGTCAGAACAACCAGGTTCTCCTGATTCGGCGACACGATGAACGTCGCAAGCGCCTGGCTCACGAATGCAAACGACACCTTCGCGCTGATAAGGCGCCCCCCGCTTGCGACCCACCGATGGTCGAAGCCTCCACCGTTCGGCACGAGCATCCCCCTTGGAGCGAGGGCGCGTCGGAGGTCGGACAATGAGTGGTTGGCCACGTTGTCGAGGATGAAGTCGTAACGCTGGCCCGTCCGCGTGAAGTCCGCTTTCGTGTAGTCGATGATATGGTCTGCGCCGATCGACCGGACCAGGTCCACGTTTCTCGTGCTCGTTACGCCGGTGACCTCCGCTCCGAGTGACTTCGCGATCTGCACCGCAAAGGTCCCGATGCCACCGGAGGCACCGTTGACCAGTACCTTCTGCCCGGCTTTGACCTTGCCGTGATCCCGCAATGCTTGCAAGGCGACATATCCAGCCATGGGGACGGCCGCCGCTTGCTCGAAGGTGAGGTTGGTCGGCTTTGGCGCCAGCGCGTCTTCGGAGACGGCAGCATACTCCGCAAAGGCACCGCCCAGATGCTTGGACGAGCCGAAGACCTCGTCGCCCGGCCGAAACCGCGTCACGCTCGCGCCCACGGCCTCAACCTGCCCCGCCACATCCGTACCTCGAACCCGGTTCTTTGGCTTGCGCAGCCCGTACACCGGGCGGGCGATATACGGCAGGCCGCCCATGATCGCCCAGTCACCAGGGTTGACCCCGGCCGCCCGAACTCGGACAAGTACATCGCCCTCCCCAATCTCGGGCTTGGCGATTTCCCGGAGTTCCAGGACCTCGGAGGTGCCGTACGTGTCCTGAACGATGGCCTTCATCGTGGTTGTTCTTGTCGTAGTTGCGCGAATCTCGGTCGAAATCATTGGTTCCACTTCCTTCTTGGTCTGCTGGGCTTGCGCTTACACCGTAAGCTTGCGGACCTAAGCCTAACACATACAGCGTAAGCCCGTACGGACTTACGGTGTATGCTAGCGGTGCAGGTGAGATAAATGGCCACACGAGCTAAACGAGCGGCAAAGCGCCGCGCCGCCTTGACCAGGGAGCGGATCCTACGGGCCGCCATCAACCTTGCCGATCGGGACGGCATCGAATCGCTCAGCATGCGCAAGCTCGGCCAGAAACTCGGGGTCGAGGCGATGTCCCTCTACAACCATTGTCAGAACAAGGTGGACGTGCTGGACGGCATGGTCGATATCGTGTTCGGCGAAATCGACCTGCCGGCCAACGGAGTGGACTGGCAGATCGCCATGCGGAAGCGCGCGGTCTCAGCCCGCCAGGCTCTGTTGCGCCACCCGTGGGCAATCGGCCTGATGGAGTCGCGGGCCACACCCGGCCCAGCGACCTTACGGCATCACGACTGGGTGCTTGGAACTCTCCGGACGGCAGGCTTCTCGATCGACATGGCCGCCCACGCCTACTCGATCCTCGACGGCTACATCTATGGATTCACGCTGACAGAGCTGACTTTGCCATTCAGCAACTCGGAAGGCGCTGCAGGGGTTGCCGAGATTGCAGGCAACATTCTCGAGGGATTCCGGCCGGACGAGTATCCCCACCTGGCCGAGATGGCCGTCGACCGCGCCATGAAGCCCGGCTACAAGTATGGCGACGAATTCGAATACGGGCTCGATCTCATCCTCGACGGTATCCACAGAGCACAGGACTCGGTCTGAGAGGTGACTAGCCGTCGCGCCCGCTGACTCGTTCGAATCCGCTTACTCCGGAACGCCCCCCTGGGACATTGGCCGCCCACAGCCGGCGATCATCCAGCTTGCCGAGACCAACCAGATCACAGGGTCGGTCCTTGACGTCGGGTGTGGGACCGGCGAAAACGTCATGTACCTGGCCGCGCGTGGCTTCGCCGCAGCAGGAATCGATGGGGCACCGACCGCCATCAAGAAGGCTCGGGCCAAAGCGAAACGGCGAGGTCTCACGGCTCAGTTCGATGTCGCCGACGCACTCAACCTGTCGATGCCGAAACAGCAGTTCGACACCGTTATTGACTCCGGGCTGTTTCACGTATTCTCGGACGAAGACCGTGCCCGTTTCAGCGATAGCCTCGCGCGAGTGATTCGTCTCGACGGCACCTACTTCTTGATGTGCTTCAGCGACCAGCAACCCGGCGTTTGGGGACCGCGCCGGGTTACCCAGGCCGAGATCCGGTCAGTCTTTAGCGATCCCTGGCGCGTGAATTACATCAAGGCTTCGTCGTTTGAGATGAACGAGGGTCATGCCCACGCCTGGCTCGCATCCATCTCGCGGTTGGCCCGTGCCAACCCGAATGGCTGAAACGATGGCCTCTGTCATCCTTACCGGGTGAATCTGACCCCGGGCCGGCGCCGCTTCAACGAGCTGGCGGGCACGAACGTCGACCGCCTCGCTGGAATATCGGACGGCATTTTCGCTGTCGGGATGACCCTGCTCGTCCTGGGGCTTGCGGTACCAGCCTTGAATCCTGGGGCCACCGAGGGAGATCTCTGGCAGGCGCTGCTGCGGCTTGGCCCGAATGTGCTGGTTTACACGATGAGTTTCATGACCCTCGGCATCTTCTGGGTTGGCCAGGGCACGCAGCTCAATCTCCTCGCGCGAAGTAACCGCAACTACTCGTGGCTCCAGCTCGCGTTCCTCCTCAGCGTGACCCTGGTGCCATTCTCGACCGCGTTGCTGGCTCGCTTTCCAACTTTTCGACTGGCGCTCGTCGAGTACTGGCTCAACATCGTGCTCCTGGGCGTGACGCTGCTCGCCGGACTTCAGTACGGACTTCGGGCGCACTTGCTCAAGGAGTCGGAGATTCCGGAGGTCGCACCACTGATGCGCGCCCGGATTTTGATCGCCCAGTCCTTGTATGCGATCGCAACGGCCACCTGCATTTTCTTTCCGACCTGGGTAAGCATTACCCTGATCTTCCTGGTCCAACTGAATTACGTGATCGCGCCGCGCATCCCGATTCTCCACCGCTTCTGACTCGCCCTGCTTCTAATCCGGTGCTATCGAAGCCCCGCCCCAGTCTTCTGGGGCCACGTCCGCGAGTGTCTCGGAAAACGTCCACTGGTGGCCGGCAGGATCCTCGGCCGTGTACTGGCGCTCACCGTATTCGAAGTTTCTCGGCTCCATGATGATGCGCGCCCCGTTCGCCGTCGCCCGTTCGTAGTGCGCCGTCGCGTCATCCACTCGCACCACCACTGAGTGCGTAACCTCGCCCGGTCGCGGCGGGCGACGCTCGTTGCGCACATCGGCAACGATCAGGGCTCCGTCGCCGACCCGGAGCTGGGAGCGATGGCTGTCGCCGATACGTACGCGCTCGACAAATCCGAACGCCTTGCACAGCCAGTCGACCGCTGCGCGCACATCTGGGTAGACGAGCACAGGTATGACGGTCGGTTGCGGGATGGAGCGGTTCCGCTTCATGCCTGGCGTCAGATTACGCGTCGCTCTCCCCTTGCATGGTCTCCCCCAGCCCACCGCTACAGTCCCGAGTACGCACGTCGCGGTACTCCCCATTGATAAGCAGAACGAAGTGTGCTTGTCTTTAGCAAGTAACGCGGATCCAGAAGGGGCCCGCGGCGGTTGTTCAGCGAGGTGACCAGGACATGAGGTTGACGACCACGACCAACGTCTCGGTGGACGGCGTGATGCAGGGGTTGGGCGGACCTGACGAGGATCGCAGCGGCGGCTTCGAGCGCGGCGGATGGGCCATACCACTTCTCGACACCGAAACCGGGAACTATCTCAACCAGGTCTACGGCGGCGCGGCCGCGTTCCTCTTTGGCCGGCGGACGTACGAGATCTTCGCCGGCTCCTGGGGAGCGATGGCCGATCCGAGCACGAGCCCGATCGCCGCCGCGCTGAACAGCCGGCCCAAGTACGTGGCATCGACCAGC
>VBEE01000076.1 GCA_005881715.1 Chloroflexota bacterium
TGCGCCTCGTCAGCACCAGGACGGTCGACGATCTCGCGCTTCTCATCTACGAGGTGGTCCGGCTTAGGTCATGAACTACTTCGACACATTAATTGAAGTCGCAGATGACTGTCCGACCAAGAAAGCCCAGGTGCCGCTGGCAAGAGGTGGCAAGAAAACCAAGGCGGTGGTTGAGTACGAGATCCTCATCAATCAGCCATATAGTCACACCGAAGAAGACGTTGCTTTTGAGACGTACGCCGTCCTACATGACATCCCAAAGGACATCTGGCCCAAGGAACGCAAGAAATTCTTGAGCAAGGGCCATCCGCACCTGCGGGTGTCGCCGCTGACAAAGCGCTACGGCGGGCGCATTCACAACAACGTTGCAGGCAAAATCGCGCTGATCGCCGTTGAATCGTCACGGTACAAGCAGCTACTGGAGGATCCGCACACGACCAAAGTCAAGGCGTTTCGCTCTACGCGCGCGTAGGGGTTGGTCGGGGGCCCGGGATTTGAACCCGGGGCCTCACGGTCCCGAACCCTGCGTAGGTCGTGTCCTCCCGTGTCCTGCCGTGTCCGCCAGTGTCCTCCTGTACCTGATTTCGTGCGTCGTCGTGTCCGGTGGTGTCCTCCTGTGACCTCCTGGTTCCGCGAATGCGTGACCACATCTGTGACACGGTTGAGCCATCGACCCGTGAGGTGTCGCCGGCGAGACCGGTCCCCGAGGCCCCGAGACCAACGCGTTCTCGCTGATTCGCACGAGCGCGTTCGCGCCCCCATGCCATCGCCGATTTCCTGGGGCCGATTCTGCCCGGAACTCGGGACGGACGGCTCTCACACGCATATAGAGGACGCGCGCGCGACCAATTCCGTTTCCGTATTGCTGGAGTCTCACGCCCCGAGCTTCGAGGTCATTTTCCGGCTGGCAAGGGCTTCAAACGGTCTGGTTTAGACCCCCGCTGGAGGCTGGTTTAGACCCCCGCTGGAGGCTGGTTTAGACCCCCGCTGGAGGCTGGTTTAGACCCCGCATGGAGCGTGGTATGTCACCTGCAAGCGATCCGCCTGGTTCATCAAAAACAGGAGGTGTAGGAAAGATGGCGTTGAGTCGCTGGAGTCCGATGGGAGAGCTGGCCGGCCTGCATACAGCTATGGACAGGCTGTTCAGCGACTTCTTTGGCGGGCCTTTGCTGGAGAGTGGCGAGACCGGCTCGCGTACCTGGTACCTGCCGATTGATGTGGTCGACCAGGGCCAGTCCTACGAGGTCAAGGCCGCCGTACCGGGGTTCTCGCCGGAGGAGGTCGAGCTGACCTACTCCGACGGGATGCTGAACATCTCGGCACAGCACAAGCAGGAGTCGAGCTCTAAGCAAGGCAGCTATCTGCGCCGTGAGCTGACCTACGGGAGCTTCGCGCGCAGCGTTCAGCTGCCGGGCGACGTCAAGGAGGATCAGATCAAGGCAAGCTTCGAGAACGGCATCCTGGTAATCGAGATCCCCAAGGTGCCGGTGGCGCAGCCGCGCAAGATCGCGATCGGCGGCAAGTCGCAAAAGCACCTGGTCGGAGTCGGTTCGCAGAGCTAGACGTTGTCTTGGAAGGGCCGGGTTGCCGGCCCTTCCAGTTCCCAGGGGCCGGAGCACTTCGCGTCGACCTCCGTCGCCCCATCGTCATCGTCCTCGCTCTCGCCCTTGCCAGTCGGGGTGGCGATGACCGCTACCCGGGAGAGAACAGCCTCTTCGCACAGAGACTTCGCGAGGGCGGACATGTAGTGACACCGACGTTGTGCAGGGTGGGCACCGTTGGCGCGCCTGGACCACCTTGCTGTCGAACAGCCTCAAAGCTCCTGAGTACCAGCTAGGGCAGCAGACTCAGGCCCGGCCTCGACGTAGGAGTTAGGTGTGGCCCTGGAATGGGCCCGGCGCAAACCTTACTGAGGCCGGTCGGCGCCCGGCGAGCGCTTGGCCTGGTCGCGTGCCCAGGGCCACCCTATTCAATTTTTCCTTGGGCAAAGGCGGGTGTCAAGAGCATCGCCTCGGATCAGCACGTATGCCGCACGAGATATCGAAACCGACGTCACCGGGCGAGACGACTCCTCCACGCTCTACGTCTGTTACGGCCACGCCGCCGATCGGAAAGCCATAACCCCAATGCACGTCCGGCATCGCGAAGCTGGCCCTTACGATGCCTGGAAGGCAGGCGACGTTCTCCACCTGCGACAGCGAACGATCTCCGAGGGCAGACGGGAGCAGGGATTCGGACGCGAACACGACGCCCTGTACCCGCATGTTCCCGTGGTGCGGCAGAACCCAGCGATGCGCCGACTCACGGACCATGTTCACGGGAGGAAAGGATTGCTGCCGAGCGGGGGCACCCATAACCATTAGATCTGGCGGAGCCGCCTACCGGGGAAGGCGAGAGGCGACCTCGAAGTCCTTCTCTGTAAGGCCGCCGGCATCGTGGCTCGTCAGCTCGACGACGACCTTGCCCCAACCCACCTGCAGGTCGGGGTGATGGCCTTCCGCTTCGGCTAGCGGAGCGATTTCGTCGACGAAGTGGACGGCCGACATAAAGTCCTTGAACTTGAAGGACTTAACCAGTCGGCTGTCCCTCACCTCCCAACCCTCCAGCGACCGCAGCCGGTCGGAGATCTCGGAGTCGGTCAGCCGATTCATCATGCGACCTCTGCACGATCTTTGATTGCTCTTGTTCCAGAGCCCTCACGCGCGCAGTGCGCGCAGCAGAAGAAATGACCTTCGACCTCGACGCCGTGACCGATCACCTTGCAGCCGCAGTGCTCACAGACCGGCGCCATAGCATGGACGGCGCACTCAAAGCAATCGAAGACGTGCTTGCGGCCAGCCGCCGCCACGGTGATCGCTTTGTCGTATTCGTTTCCGCAAACTTCACATCGGGTCATTGTTAGCGGCTCCGCGCCTTGGGCTTGGCGATCGAGATCTCGATGCCGTATTTCTTGGCTGCCGATTTGATGCGCCGCCAGGCCGCATTTCGCTCGGACTGGCTGACATCCTCGACCTGATTGAATCGCGCGACGGCATTGCGAACGTGTCGCGCGTCAGTCAAAGGCTCCTTGCGTTCCTTGGGGAACGCAAACTTCGTCGACGGGATCTCGCGCTCCGCGTGCGAGCTGAGCGGATGCTTTCCGCGCTTGGGTTCCAGGCCGCGGCGACGACGCGATGCTGACACCGCTACCGCTCGCTTGATGTTGCGTCGGGCAGCCGACTTCTGCCGCGTGGTTGCCATGACATTACCTCCCTAAACAGGGTTTCTGATCAGATAACGCGTGAGGCGCACACGAGACTGAGGTGAATTACGAGGCTACGCCGCAGTGATGCGCCTTGCCTCTGGTTCCCAATCCCAATCGACTGCCCGACACGCGTCCTTCACCAGACGAATCGCATTTGCTCGAGCGGTTTCCTCATCGTTGGCCTCAACACTCACGGCGACGATTCGAAGAGCCAGATCGTCGCCGTATCCGATGTAGGCAGGCCGGCTGTCATCGGGAAGTCGACGGACGATGTCTTGTGCCTTCGCCTCATCAGGGGCGCCGGTAGTCACGTTCACCCGCCACTTTTGAGCCATGCATCTAGCGTAGTTCGGCATCAACGCGAGGTGGGATCTTTGAACGTGCCCGGATTTGTGAAGCCCCGGGTTGGATTTTCGAACCTCGGCGACGCACGGTCCTGGCCCGTGCGCAGTCTAAAGGCGGGCAGCTCCGCTTACGGAGCGGGCAGAAGCCGAAAGCGGCGACCCCCGGGTCCGCGCATTGAGTTGAAATGACGGTGATCGAGCGTGAGCACATCGAGAACTCCGTAGCGCTCGGCGAGAACCACGATCGAAGCGTCGGCGAGTCCAATCTCGAGGCTGGGATAACTCCTCAACACGACGAGAGCTGAAGCCACGTCCTGAGCGCTGAAGGGCTCCAGCCGGTAGGCACCTCTGGCGACCTCATCAAGAAGGGCACGCTGCGCCCGGTTGCTCACCCTGACGGCGAGCAAGTAATCCAGCTCGGCCAAGACGAAAGGCGATAGAAGCAACGGCGGGCTGGACTCGCGAATCGCCGCAGCAGCTTGGGCATGGTGCGTCTGGCTGCTGTCGAGGGCAGCCAATAAACCGCTCGTGTCGAGGAGAATCACCTCTCGCCGAAGCCATCGAGATCTCTGTCGACGTTCTCGGCCAAGTCAGGTTTGCCGCTCTTGAAAAGGGGCAGTTTCGGCTTGGCATGCCGGGCTTCAAGCAGCCGCTCAAGCCCCTCCCGGATCAAGTCGGCCTCCGATCGACCCTCTTCATGCGCGGCTCGAGCAAGGGTTCGCTTCAACGATTCGGGCAGGTAAATGGTGGTCCGCTGCACGCCATACATAGTGCCATACGATGGGAAATCTGTGACAAGGACGTGGCACGGACCGCGAGCCGTCAAGCATTAATTGACGCTCTTGAGTTCAAAACTGGTCGGGGGCCCCGGGATTTGAACCCGGGGCCTCACGGTCCCGAACCGGCGTCATGCAGTGTCCTCTCGTGTCCTCTGCTGTCCGCGCGGTTCCTCCTGTACTTGAATTGGATCGTCTTCGTGTCCTCCCGTGACCTCGTGTATCCGCCTGGTTCCGTGAATGCGTGACACGGCTGTGACCTCCAGGGGCCTCGGAGACTGACTCCCGATCGTCTGTCGCACCCAGCTTCGACTCATACGCGGAGGACTCGCGACTAGTCAGTGAAGTCCTGAACGCCGGCCCACGCTCCGAAGGACTCTTCGCCGAACCTTAGCGGTCCGCCAACAGTTGCATACAGAGCAGGTCGGTCAACCACTGCTTCCACTCGACCACAGTCCACCCTCGACGGGCCGTGAGGTCCGCGTAGGCCTCGACAGTGTTTACCGCTCGGATGATGTCGACGCCGCGCGACGGCGTCAAGCCGTCGCGGAGTGACCTAAGGGCTGCCAGGCGATCGATGACGACGCCGAAGAACTCATCACGCCCTCGATCGCGCGCCGCGACCGACTCAGGGTCGCTTGGCAGGGCCGGCCCGACTGCAGCCACGAAAGGACTGATGCGGCTCAGCACATCGGCGGTGGCTTCGACGAACAGAGCAACCACCCTTTGTGGGTCGGTCTCCTGGTGCATTTGTGCGATCCATGGCCGTTGGCCCGATAGCGCTAAAGATGGGTCACCAAGGATCATTCGGCTCTCCACCTCAGCCAGAAGACGGGCTTTGGTCCCAAAAACGAAGTAGACGGTCTGCACTGCAACCCCCGCCGTCTCCGCGACCATCTGCATGGTGGTCGCTTCGTAGCCGCTCGTGCCAAACAGGTGGTAGGCCATCTCGAGAATGCGACGGCGGGTCTGTGCGGCCTTCTCGCGCCGGCCTGCCCTGGTCGCAGGCGGCTTGACATCCACTCGATAGAGATTACACTAGTGGCGCCACCAGTAGAACCACCAGTTCCCAGACTGAACGCCGGGAGAATCCATTTCGCGACCCAATGAAAGGGACTCCTTGGCGGCTAGGGGGCCGTAGCCCCGGACCCAGTAACGCTATGAAAAAGGAGCCCAAGATGCGTCGCAAAATGATCGGTCTTGCTACTTGAGCGCTGACTGGCGCTTGCGATGGGGTGCGATGGCATTCGCGATCTACGGCTTTTTGTGGGTGCCGATGCTGTTCTCACCCCACCCGCTGTCCGACCCCAGCCACGGCCGCGAGCTTGCCCTCGGCGCCAATAGCCTCGAATGGCGATTGGCGACCTTCTTGGCAGTTGCCTCGTTTGCCCCGCTCCAGCTGGGCGCACTCGCCCTCCACACACACTTGGCTCGTACCCCCGGTAGACGCTGCTCGTTGGTCGGGTTGATTTGGATTCTCGCTTTGATCCCTATCTTCGCGGCGTTCGCGGGCTTCGGGAGCTTCGGCATCCCTGCAATCGGGGCCCTTGTCGCCTCCGGTCACGTTGAGGCGCTTCAGGTTCTCGACCAGCTGTACAAAGAGCCCTTCGTCGTCTTTCCCTTCTTGGCCGCAATCATCTACCCATGGGGACTGGCGCTGTTCGCGGTCGGTATCTGGCTATCCGGAACTATGACGCGCTACCTTAGCGGACTTCTGGTAACCGTTTCATTCGTATCCACGGCGAGTTTCCTGGATGTCAATTTGGCACAAGTCGCGGGCCCATTCGTGCAGATCGCAATGGGCTTGTTGCTTGCGATATCTCTCTTCCGTGCTGCTTCCGGCCCAGCCGAACCAATCTCAGGCGCGGTGCTGTCAGGCCGGAGGCCGCGCGAGTTTGAGAACTAAGGGAGCGCTGCCTTGAGCATTTTCCGAAAGGCTTTTTCCGTGGCTTGCGTGGTCCTGATGTTCCAGTTCTTCGCCCAGCTTTATCTCGTCGCTGCGGCTGTCCTCGCGATCTTCCAAGCCGACGACAATGCGAAGGACGTCTTCTCCGCGTTCAAGAGTGCCGACACATTTGCCGGACTCCACCGGGCGAACGGCGACCTCATTGCGCTGACAATCCTCGTCATGATCGGTTGCTCGTTCGGGGCGCGTTATCCGTGGCGGAAACCATCGTGACCGCGATTCTTTTCCTTCTGCTCTTTATCCAGTCAATCCTGGCTTACACGGGCATTCCGCTTCTCTCGGGACTGCACGGGGTGAATGCGTTGATCATGATCGGCCTCGGCGGCTACCTCACGGGTCGCAACTGGGCCTTCGCCCGTCAGACGGGGGTCCCTACGACAATGCCGTGAAGAGTTCGCGGACCACGAGAGTCGCTACTGCGAATTCATGCCGACGACCTGACGATGTTGGGATCGGAAAATGGTTGGGGGACGGGACAATATTTGAACTCTCGAATTGACCTCGGCAACGGCGTCCTCGACTTAATTAGGACTAATTGCGACCGGCCCGAAACTGTCGGTCCCGCCACAGTCCAGGGCCGGCTGGGGGCTGGACGGTTTGCGGCATCAGGGCGGCTGACGCGATGAAGGGACTGCGGCTGGCTGGAATCCTGTGGCTAGTCGGCGGTGTAATTAGCGTCGTCCTGACCATCGTGTTTCGCACCGATGCCCTGCAGTGGGTTCTGACGATCGCCAGTGGGCTAGTTGCGGTAGTACTCGGTCTCTGGCTCAGCGTTCGGCCGAACATGGCCATCGTGCCTTGGTCGATCGCGGTCGGAATCGCCTGGCTGATCATCTATGCGGTGCTCACCACGCAACAGGCCGGCGAACTCGTCGCCTGGTCCACCGACGTCTTCCTTGCGGTCATCGGAGTCGCGGCGGCGGTCGTGGCGTACGCAGCCGCGAGAGTAACCCCAACAGCAGGCGGCCCGCCCTAGAACTCAACCAAAATCGAAATCAAGGGTGGCCACTTGGGCGGCGTAGCTCTTAAATAGGCCTTCGCCGGCATTTCTTGCGGTCAGTTCAATTAAGGGAACTTTCGTCGGGGGCCCGGGATTTGAACCCGGGGCCTCACGGTCCCGAACCGTGTTAGTGACGTGTCCTCCAGTATCCTCGCGGCTCCTCAAGTGTCGGCTCGTATTTGATTGCTGTCTGCTTCGTGTCCTTCCGGGTCCTCCCAGATCCTCCTGGTTCCGGGATTCTGTGCCCCGGCTGTGCCCCGGCAAAGGTCCAGAACGGCTTCGAGAATGGCCGAACTTGACGAAGGCCACTAGGCTCTCTGATAAGCGCTCCGCGATCAACATGATCGTCGGAAAGTGCGTAAACCCAGAGGGCACGTCCGGCATAATCGACGCATCTAAGACGCTTAGTCGCTCTGCGCCGTGAACGCGTCCCTCCGCGTCCACGACGGCTCACGCTCTAGGGAGCCAGAGACGCAGAAACGTTGGAGGTCGGGTCGAGCCATCACCTCGCAGGCATCGTCGATGCTCAAGCACTATTCGCGAAGTTATGGAAAAAATACGGCGGGGGCGTTAGGCAATCCCCGAGTCCTCACGGGTGAACGCGAATGATCGTCTTTCCCTTGATCCGCTCGGTCGGGTTGAAGGCGGCAACCGCATCGTCAAGGGCAGCCACATTGCCGATGTTAGTCCGCAGCCGACCATCCCGGACCCGCTGGATGAGCTCACTCAACTGGGCGCGATCGGGTACAACGACGAAGTCGATAGTCAAGCCGTCAGTAGGCCGCGCCTCGGTCGGGCCGGTAATGGTCACCAGCGTTCCTCCGGCGCGAATCATGCCCGCAGACCGCTTCGCGATGTCGCCGCCGAGGACATCGAAAACCAGATCGACCCCGCCGACATCTTCCAGGGCGTCGCTATCGAGGTCGACGAACTCCTGCGCGCCGAAGTCGAGAGCCGTCTGACGGCCGGCAGCGCGCCCGGTGCCGATGACGTACGCGCCGGCCTCACGTGCGAGCTGGGTCGCCATCGAACCGACTACGCCGGCCGCACCGTGCACAAGGACGCTCTGCCCCGCACGAAGGCGGCCGTGCTCGAACAGCCCTTGCCACGCGGTCAGGCCCGACATCACAAGGGCCGCGCCCAACGTGAAGTCAACATCGCCCGGCAGCGGTGCGAGGTTGCGTGCCTCGACGGCTACATACTCCGCCAGCGTGCCGTCGCGAGTCCAGTCCGTGAGGCCGAACACCCGCTGCCCCACCGACAGCCCCGTCGTTCCATAGCTGAGGGCGGTGACCACTCCGGCCAGCTCGTGGCCGGGGATCGAAGGCGTGCGGTCACGGCCTAGACGGTCGATCCAGGTCGAGGGCCACGACAGCTCATTCCCGGTGAATCCCGACGCATGAACCTGAACAACGACATCGCCGTAGTTCGCGCCCGAGAGGCTGGCGAGCGACGCCCCCTGTGGCTCGGGCCGCTCCACTAACTTCATCCCGGCCGTTCCCGCAGCCTGATCCGTCACCACAATCGCCCTCATCGGTCACCTCCCCGTGTTGAGTTCGTGCCTGTAAGGTAGCCGATGATTTCCTGCGGCGACCAACCGTAGACGGTTAGTTCACTCTGCGGCCGACTCCCCGCATCGACGACCAGCGTCCCGGGCCGGCTGTCCTTGCCACGTGGGGCGCAGACCTCCACTTGTTCACGTACGACTGGGTGAACCGCTTCGTCGATAGAGGCAGCCGACCCATCGCCAAGTGAGCTCGGGGCCATCAGCGATAGTCACAACCATTCAGAAGTGCTCTCGTTCGGGCCGGCTTACTACATGGTTACTACATTCGGCGAGGCGGGCTCACGCTAGACGCAAAGATCGATGTCAGATTCGTATTCGACAAATGGTCGGGGGGCCGGGATTTGAACCCGGGGCCTCACGGTCCCGAACTCTGAGGACTCTCGTCCAGAAACCGCCGAAACGATCAATTTCTATTCGAGATTTCAGCCAATTGCCACAGCATCGTCCTGATTTGACCTGTTCTTCCGCCGAATTGCTACATGTACTACTACACGAGCCGGGGTCGCGATGCTCACTCTGCTGAGCCTTGACGCCAGGTCCCCTCGTGACCCGCGTCGGGCGCGGGTAGGTCTGTCCGCACTGCGGCCCGGAGCCTAATCAAATGATTGGTCGTTGGGAATCTCGGCCCCGGATCCAGCGTTGTATTGGGAGAGAAGGCGGCAACAGAGGACTGGACGGAGGATAAGGATGTTGCCAGATCCTGCAGTACAGAGAACCGGAGCGGCAACTCCTTACGGGGAACTTCAAGCAGTCGAGCGGATGGCTCGGCGACGGCCACAGGTCTTGATTGTTGGGGCAGGCTTCGGCGGCCTTACCCTGGTGCGGAAGCTGCGGTCGGTCCCTGTGGATGTGACGCTGATCGACCGCAACAACTATCACCTGTTCAGCCCGTTCGTTTACCAGGTCGCAGCGGGCATCCTTTCTGCGGGCGACGTTGCTCCTTCGGTACGCAAGCTGATTCGCTCGTTCGGAAACGCGAACTTCCTCAAGGCCGAGGTGATCGGCATCGACGCTCAGAACTCGCGAGTCCTAACCGACCACGGCTCGATTTCTTACGACTATCTGGTCCTGGCGCCCGGGAGCGTGACCAACGATTTTGGCAACGTCACCGTGAGAAACCTTGCGTACAGCCTCAAGACTCTGCCCGACGCGCTCGGCATTCGCAACGCCGTGATGGAAGCCCTCGAGCGCGCGCGCTGGGCGGAAGACTCGGAACAAAGGCGGATCCTCAGCACATTCGTGGTTGTGGGCGGAGGGCCGGTGGGGGTGGAGTACGCGGGCGCGGTGATTGAGCTGCTGCGGGCGGTGCTGCGCAAAGATTTTCGAGAAGCAGAGCTCGAGGCGAAGGTCGTGCTGCTGGAGGCCGGTCCCCGGATCCTGCCGCTGTTCGATGAGCGACTGGCTGCTTCTGCGGCGCGTTCGCTGCAGAAGTTGGGCGTGGATGTCCGAACCGGAACCGCGCTGAAGGCCATCGACCAGGCCGTGGTCGAGCTCGCGGACGGCAGCAGGATCGAAACGGGAACAGTGATCTGGGCGGCGGGAGTCAAGGCGTCGCCGTTGGGCGGCACGCTCGGCGTCCCGCTCACGAGTCAGGCACGGGTGCCGGTCACGCCCAGCCTCCGGGTCAGGTCACTCCCGAACGTATTTGTGATCGGCGACCTGGCCGCGCATGCAGATCTGCC
The DNA here is from genome assembly GCA_005881715.1 of Chloroflexota bacterium. Classification (GTDB taxonomy): domain Bacteria; phylum Chloroflexota; class Dormibacteria; order CF-121; family CF-121; genus CF-13. The sequence goes on from VBEE01000076.1 coordinate 10,580, forward strand.
AATGCTGGCCCGGCCCGCGATCGAGGAAGGCGAATACGTTGCGAAGGCCATCCACAGCCTAATGTTGGATCGTGAACCGGAACCCTTTGTCTACAAAGATCCTGGCATCATGGCGATCGTCGGACGCGGCTCGGGAATTGCTCAAATCGGGCCGTTTCGATTGCGCGGGTTGATCGGTTGGCTGTTCTGGCTGACCTATCACATCTTGATTGTCGACACGCTTCGGGCCCGTTTCACGGCGCTGATCAACTGGGCTGCGCTGTTTCTGCTCCGGGAGCCGCCGATCAGGCTCGACGTCAGTGCAGAGCGCCACCAGGCGCCGGATTAGCGCCGATGGGATTGCAAACCGCCATCGTCAATTGGCTCGACGAGCGCCTGGAGCTCACGGCTGCGGTTGACGCCGAGCTCTATCGCCGGGTTCCGAACTACGCGTCCGCCGGCTACCGTTATCTCGGCGGTGTTGCGGTGATCCTGGTCACGATCGAGTTCATTACCGGTTTTCTGCTTGGCCTCTACTACGTTCCAGACGGTGCGGGCAACCCCGCCCCAGCCTACACCAGCGTCGTCTTCATCCAGCACACCGCGTATCTGGGGTGGCTCGTCCGCGGAATGCATTTCTGGGGCGCCAACCTGCTGATCGTGGTTGCGCTGCTGCACATGACCTTCATCTTCTGGAACGGGGGTTATCGCCCCCCGCGCGAGCTGAACTGGATGGCCGGAGTGCTTGTCTTCCTGGTCATCATCCTCTTCAGCTTTACGGGTTCTCTGTTGCCGTGGGACGCCAACGAGTACCTGTCGCGGGCTCGTGAGATGTCGATCATCTCGGGCAGCGGAGTGCTCCCCGCAGGTGTGAGCGAGTTCATCAAATACGCGGTGCAGGGTGGCCCCCTGGTGGGGCCGGCGACCTTGCTGCGCTTTTTCATGGCCCACGTATTCCTGCTGCCGGGGTTGATGGTCTTGATCCTCTACATTCACTTCCGGCTCGGTCGCAAGCAGGGTCCGGCTCAACCGGCGTGATGGCGCCTAGATCGAGCTCCGACCGGATGCCCATCACACGCCGGCATGCCCTCTATCCGATCTTGATTCTTTACGCGCTCGTCGGCCTGATGGTTGGCCCCATCGGCCATCAGGTCAGTGACGACATGCCCGAGAACAGGACTCACCCCTACTTTCCCGACCAAGTCTGGCCCTACCCGGTTCTCGCGATGGCGGTCCTGATCGGGCTCGGTTTCATGGCGCTGATCGGGCAGCCTCTCCTGCAGCCCGGACAGCCTGCCGATCCGCGCGCTGCGATCATCCCGCTACCCGAGTGGTACTTCTTCGCGCTCTTTCAGTTCGCCAAGGTCGGTCCGGCGCTAATCACGACGATCCTCGTCCCGGTGGGTCTGGTCCTCGGGCTCATCTTCTGGCCGCTGCTCGACATCCGGCTTGGTCCGGGCATCGCGCGACGGCTTGGCTGGCGTGAATGGCCCGCTCCAAAGCGAAACGTCATCACAGGCACGATCTGGATTGCCGGCCTCGCGATCATCGGGGCGCTGACACTGTGGTCGGCGCTTGCACCTCAGCTCTGCATCCCGTGGCCGTACAACGGCCCAGTCTGCGGCGCC
>VBEE01000015.1 GCA_005881715.1 Chloroflexota bacterium
AACATGGCCCAGCAGGCCGCCCGCCGCATGATCAAGGCGGGAGGTGGCGTGATCATCAACATGGGCTCGACGAACGGGATCGTTGGGCACCCGCTCTATGCCGACTACAACGTGTCGAAGGCCGGCGTCATCGAGCTAACGCGGACCATGGCCCTCGAGCTGGCGCCGACCGTACGGGTGATCGCCGTCTGCCCAGGTTACGTTCTCACGCCGATGCAGGAGGCCGAGTACACACCGGCGATGCTGGAGGACGTCAACCACAAGATCCCACTCGGCCGGCACGCGCGGCCTCGGCCGGCACGCGCGGCCCGATTAGATCGCCGCCCTGTTCGCGTTCCTGGCGTCGGATGAAGCGCCTTACATCACCGGTCAGGCGATCGTCATCGACGGCGGTGAAACGGCCGGCGGACTCGCCAGCCGCTAAGGTTCAACCAAGGCGATGCCGAGGCAGATGATCAGCGTGATGAGAAGCGCGCCGATAATGCCGATTTCCTGCGCCGGCCACAATCTCCTGTCCGATCCGTCGTTTCATGCCTGTGAAGCCCTGGCTGCTTCTGATCGTGACCGCGGCACTGACGGCCTGCGGCGGCCTCGGGTCTGGCTCGGATCCGACGCCAGTGCCTGCACCGGTCGCCAACCTCATTCATGAGCTGCAAACGCAGCCCCCAGCGAATCCTCCAGCCTATGTCGCCAGTTATCAGTACCAGGGCGAGATTGTCTACTACGTCCCGCCGCGCTGCTGCGACATCTTCAGCGATCTCTACGATGGATCAGGCAAGCTCATCTGCCACCCGGATGGCGGACTCGCCGGGCACGGCGACGGCCGCTGTCCCGACTTCCTTAGCCAACGGAGGCACGAGACCATCCTCTGGCGAACCAACCAATAACTGCACCGCCAGCCATCGCCGCCGCGAGATTGCCCAGTAAGGCCGTCGTGAGCATCGTCGCCCTCGCCGCCGCGTCAGGTCCCCCAACGCGCCAACCGAGGCCATCCAGCGTGAGATTCACGACGAGAAATGCGCAGCCGCCCGTGATTGCGCACATCCAGGCCAGCCTGCCGGCCATCGCCCAATCACGCATCCCGAAACCGAGCGCGGCTCCACAGCCGCCCGCGATGATGGCGGCACCTGGCGTGAAGAGCAGCGTGAACACGTTGTGAATCGGCAGCTGTGGACCCCCGTGCTGTTCGACGAAAAGATCCTCGAGGAACCCCAACGGGAGAATGACGACAATCGCGCTCAACGCGAACCCGATTCCGCCAGCCACAGCCATCCGCCGATCGGCAGCCGCTTTCGTAATGCGTGATATCGACCAGCCCCAAACCGCACCACCCACAAACATGCCGGCAAAGGCCGAGAGGACGGTCAGCGCGAGCTTGATGGGGTCCGTCGGGTTCCCAGGCAGCGTCTGATCGACCGCTCCGCCCGCGGCAACACCGAGAATGGCCCCCGGGATCAGGATGAACGCGGTGAGAAGCGCGCAGATCGCGACCCGCATGGATACGCTCTATTTACCAGTACCGCCAGGTGGTCGCCGGCGTCGTCCCGAACATCTCGTTCCACAGAACATCATGCCCGGTTAGGGTGGAGCGATTGAAGGCGTGCAGGAATGCTGAGACCCCGACACGCTTGACACCACGCGTTCCAATCAGACCAACCGTATTGAGCCGGTCTGATGCGTCGCGATCGCGTAGATCGAATCCTTTGAGGTGGCCATAGGTCGCCACATCGGCGCTGCTGAAGTAGACCCGCTCCAGCGTCGCGTACGAGTAGATGCCGGTGTACCAGGTATGGCGCGGCGCCACGATATCCCAAGGATCGAGGACACCCTTTAAGTAGGGATAGGTCGCGAGCGAGCCGCCGAACACATCCGACACGTTGGCGGTATGACCACCGTCGGATGCGGAGAAGAACGCCTCGATGACGCGTCCGCCATATCTGAGGACCTGGCCGGCGGTCTGGTCGACTGCCGCATTCTGCGGGCCGCTCTCCGCGTCGACACCGCGGTAGACCTGGAACTGGGTCGTATCGTCGACGTCGTAGAGCGCCATGCTGCCCAGGTGGGTCAGTGCATAGCAGCGGGCGGCCACGATCTGCGCCTTGATCGCCTCAAGCGGCCAGCTGGACGGCACCTCGCTGAGCCCCCGCAGGTAGTCCTCGATCGGCAGGGTGTTGATGACGTAAAGCAGGCCGCCGCTCGGCTGACCAACAATCGTGCCCCGGTACTGGTGATAACGCCCCGACGGCCCATAGACGGTCAGACGCGTCGCCGCTGATGTTGGCACGACCTTCTGGACACCGCCGCTCAGGGTTAGCGAGACCGCCTGGCCTGCCCCGAGATTGACGACGCGATTGCCGGCGATCAGCTGCGCCGGACCGCTGGGAACGACCCGATAGTTAGCCGCGCCCCAGAGCACCGCGACATGAATCGGGGGATTGCGGGTGTCAAGGCTCGACCACGTCGTGCCCGTGTAGAAATGCTGATCGATGAAGCGATAGTTCAGACCGGCGAGCGCCATTCCCTTCGCGCCCCACTGGCCGAGACCGACGCCGTGACCCCAACCGTGACCACAGAACCGTACCGATCCGGCCGGTGCAGCCGGCGGACAGTTCGCGGCATACGAGGCGCCCGCGCCGCGGAGCGCCGCCAGCGCCGCTTCCGTTTCGTACGCGAGTCGAATGATGGTCTGCCGCCGGAGGCTGCCCAGCTGGCTGTCGTAGTTCGCAACGGAGGCCACGTGGCCGGCGATCGCATTGGCGCGCGTTTGCAATGTGTCGAGCAATGGGGCCAGCTCGGCACGGGCCTGGGCAAGCAACTGGCGTTGCGCATCGAGCGCATCGCGTTCGGCGCGGATCTTACGCGCCAGTTGCAACTCGCCAACCGAGATTTGTTGCAAATAGATCGTGCGGTTCATCAGATCGTCGAAACTCCGCGCCGAGAAGACGAACTCGAGCCACCGGATGCCGCCGAGCGCGTACAGCTTGCGGATGTCCGCCTGGAAGGAGCGCAAGTGTTTCAGGTAGGCGAGTTGGTCGTGAGAAAACTGCAGCTGCGCTTCCGCTAATTGCGCCTCGATGGCTTGCGCCCTGGCCGCAATCGGCGCCAGGTCGGCATTGCTTTGCGCCAGCTGCGCCTGGAGAGCCGCCAGTGTTTGCCGGAGCTCCCCCTGCTGACTTTGAAGCGCGCTCAGCCGCTGCTGCTGGCGCGCTTGCTCCTGCTGAACCCGCGCCAGTCGATCCGCGAGCGTGCCAGGGTCGTCCGCGCGCGCCGGCACCGCGGAAACCAGGAGCAGCAGCGCCGCAAGGGCGCTCGCTGCCTGACGGACTATTCCGGCGGCGCTCCCGCCGAGCCAGGCATGCCGGGCTCGCGCCGTGGAGTGAAGGTCGTGCTGCTGAACGGCGGGGGTACGCCCTTCGGAGCCTTCTCCTTCTTTTTCTTCTTTACCTCGCGCTTCCCCTTGTCGCGTGACTTCGCCATGGTTCCTGCCTCCCAGACTTAGTCCGGCGAGCCGCTATTGTAACCGCGATGGGCCTGGATGTCTATGTAGGCTCGCTCACTCGGTATTACGCGCAGGATTGGGAAACCATCGTTCAACAATGGGGCCGCGAACAAGGTCTGCCAGTAGAGGTTCGCAGAAGTCAGCCCAGCCCGCCGGACCGCATCACCGATCCAGCCGTCATTCGCCCGGCCATGATCAAATGGCGGTCCAACCTGAACGAGGCGCTGTCGAGCCGGCTCGGGGTGGAGCTCGATTGGGAAGAAGCGCCGGACGCACCGTATTTCACGGACAAGCCCGGGTGGGACGGATATGGGGGTCTTGTGCTGCTGGCCGCCCATGAGGAGAATCCGCAACTGAAGCCCCCCAAGCGAGTCTCGCTGGACAGCTGGAAGCAAGACCAGGCGCTCCGGGTATCCAGCACGAAGGGTTTTCCCACGCGCTATGAGCACGTCATTGTCCCGCAGTGGTGGTTACCGTGCGCTTTCAAACAAGTCTTCAAGGGTCCCACGGCCACCGGTGCAGAGGTTTGGTTTGGTTCCAGCATCCGTCTGCTGGACCAACTTCGAGCCCTGAATGAGCGGACCTATCGCGGAACGGCTGCCGACCTGAACGTTTGGCGCAGCCAGCAGCCGGATGGCGCTGAAGGGCCATTCGAGGTCGAAGCAAAAGTCGGACTCAGTGTGTTCTTGTCGCTCGCCGAACGGTCGGCCACCGCCCGCCTACCGATGCTTCTCGACTACTAGGTCTCCAGCACGCCGAGGCACGCGATCACCGAATCGGCCAGCGCCTCCAGCTCGTAGCCACCCTCGAGCGCCCACACGGTACGACCATGCGAGTGCGCATCGGCCCAGCTCTTGATCAGGCCGGCCAGCGCCCGGTAGCCGTCAGTTGTCACCGCAAGACCTCCGAGCGGATCGTCACGATGGGCATCGAAGCCGGCCGAGACCAGGAGGAACGCCGGCCGAAAAGCCGCCAGCGCCGGACCGATCTTTTTCTCCCAGGCGCCGAGAACGGCGCGATCGCCGCTGCCCATCGGCAGCGGTACATTTACGACGTTGTCATGCGCGCCGCGTTCGCCGGCGCTTCCCGTGCCCGGATAGAACGGGTATCGGTGGGTCGAGGCGTAGAAAACCTCGGCATCGTTCTCGAAACTGTGCTGGGTGCCATTGCCATGGTGGACGTCGAAGTCGAGGACCGCAACACGGCGGATGTTCTTACCCCGCGCCGCCGCGACCCCGATTGCCACGTTGTTGAGGAGGCAGAACCCCATGGCACGCGCGTGTTCCGCGTGATGCCCGGGTGGACGCACCACCGCCACCGCGTGCTGGGCTCGGCCGTCGAGGACGCGGTCGACGCCCTCGACGACGGCTCCGGCCGCGGTGCGAGCGGCCACCATGGAGTCGGGCGTGATGTAGGTGTCGGCATCCAGGTAGCCGCCGCCGGACGCCGCGGCGCGATCGAGCATCGCCACGTACCGAGCGTCATGGACGCGATGCAGCACGGCGTCGGATACCGCGGGAGCCGGCTCCGGTGTGAGACCGAGGCCACAGACAGCGATCGCATCCAGAATCGCGGTCACCCGCTCGGGGCGTTCGGGATGACCCTCGGCACGGTGCCCGGTGTGCGCCGGATTGGCCAGCAGGGCGATCACTCGATGGTCCGGGTCCGGAAGCGCTCAACCTGCAACGCGGCCATGCGATCGATGCCGGCCTTCTCGCACGCAGCCCGCAACTGTTGCTCGGGCGTGACGATCTCATCGATGCCCGGCAGCAGCAAGGCCTGCCGTTCGCCACAGCGGACGATGATGCCGTAAAGCCCGGGATCAAGGGCCGCGATGTCGGTCACCGTTTCGGCCGGCTCCAGCAGCTGGACTTTGATGGAGAGATGGCGCAGCTCGTCCAGCCGAACCGGTTCGAACCGCGGATCGCGAACCGCCGCTGCGACCGCATACCGGATCAGCTCGTGCGCCGCCGTGGGCTCCGTCGGCCGCAGACTTCCCACACAGCCGCGCAGCTCGCGACCCTTTCGCAACGTCACGAAGAGGGCGGACGGCTCTTGCAGCGCGGCTGGAATCGGTTGCGGCGGGTCGATCAGCTGGCGTGAGCGAAGGTACGTCTCGATGGCGCGGCGCCCGAGGTCCTGGATGTCGCACCCGACGGCGTCCGACGTGAACGCAACCACCGGATATCCGACCCCAAACGGTCCTTCGTAGCTGAGGACCTTCGAGGAGAGGCCGGCCGCGCGCGCCGCGCCCAGCAGGATCGCGAGCGGGCGCAGGCCGCACTCGCCCGCTTCCTCGATCAGCTCCGGATCCATGCCCTCGATTCGCTCCCACTCGCGATCGCGGAGGGCATCGATCACGAGACGGTCGAAAACGGGGCCTTCCGGACGAAAGCCGTATGGGGCTTCCGGCGTCAATCGATGCGACAGATCGCCCGACGCCAGCAGAATGACCGACCGACCGAGCAGGCGTTGATGGAGCCAGGCTCCGAAATCGAAGAATCTGGCGAGGGGCCAGCCGCTGACACCGAGAAACACGCAGCGTTTGTTGGCCATTGCCTGCGGCAGCGAATAGAGCGGGACCACGACCCCGTGATCGAGATCGCTCTCCTCGGCCCAGGTCAACGCGTAGCCGGCACGTTGGGCGTCACCAACCAGGGCGTTGACCAGCGCGGTATCAACGACCGCCTCGACCCGAACCTGTGGTGCCCGGAAGCGCGCAAGGTCGCCGGACAGATGGGCGGCATGCCGCACCGGCAACGACGTCATGCTCGACGGACTGTGCGGTGAGATCACGACCGCCACATCGGCGCGATGGCCCGCCAGCAGCACATCCAGGTCGCGCATCGCCTGCGCCGTCGCGCGCACCCGCTGTGACTCGACCCCACCGACCTGCGTCAACAGGATCGGCGGATGGGCGCAGAGCGCGCCGGCGACGATGCCGGGCACGCGCTAGCCTCGCGTCGTCACAGGCTCCGGCCGCAGCGCGTTGATGGTGTCCCGATAGCGCAGCGCCGCGGCCCGCGCCGCATCGGCGTAGTCAACGCCGGCCGACGCGAACAGGATGCCGCGCGAGATGGGCATG
>VBEE01000016.1 GCA_005881715.1 Chloroflexota bacterium
CTCGCGGATCGTCATGGAGGGTCCCGAGGTGGTCGATGCCGTCAAAGGCCAGGGCTATCGTGAAGTCGAGAGCAAGAGCAACCGACGCAAGCGCCGGCTCAAATGATGACGACGACCGGTGATAGCGGCTCGCGCCAGGAATTGACCACCGAGCTGGCCGCGCTCGATCGGCAGTTGCGCGACCTATCAGAGCAGTGGGAAGCGGTTGAGCGGACCATCAGCGAGAAGACCCGCCGGCGCCGCGAGCTGATCGCCCGGCAGGAAGAGACGAACGAGGACCACGCCGAGGAGATCAATCGGCTGCAGTCGGACGTCTACGCCCTGCGCGACCGGCTCGACCAGCTACGCGACTCCCACCTCGATTTCAGCGCCCTCTACCGGATCCTGCAACAGGGCCGGACCTAGCGGCCCCACCCCTGCCCTCCCCACGATGGGGAGGGAGAGTGTGGGTGCGCAGTCGATCGACTAGGCCGACGCCTCTTCCTTGGCCGCCTCGGTTTTCGCCCGGCGATCGATTTCGCTGACGACGGCGGGATCGGCCAGCGTCGTCGTATCACCGAGCGGACGGTTTTCTGCCACATCGCGCAGCAGTCGACGCATGATCTTGCCGGAGCGGGTCTTCGGCAAGTCGGGCGTGAAGACGATGTTCGCCGGGGCCGCGATCTTGCCGATCTTTTCCCCGACAAAGTTACGGAGCTCGCGCAACATCTCGGGCGAGCCTTCGGCTCCGCCCCTTAATGTCACGAAGGCGACGATGGCCTGGCCTGTCTGCTTGTCGCTTCGGCCGCAAACGGCCGCCTCGGCAACCTTCGGGTGAGCGACCAATGCGCTCTCCACCTCGATCGTCGAGATCCGATGCGCACTGATGTTCATCACGTCGTCGACGCGGCCCAGCAGCCAGAAGTCGCCGTCCTCGTCGATTCGTGCCCCGTCGCCAGCGAAGTAGACGTCCTTGAACTTGCTCCAGTACGTCTGCACGTAGCGATCGTGGTCCTTGAAAATGCCGCGGAGCATCGCCGGCCAGGGGCGCTTCAGCACCAGGTAGCCTCCACCCCCCGGACCGACTTCCTCGCCGGCATCGTTGTAGACGGCCGCGTCGACCGTCGGAAACGGCTTGGTCGCCGAACCGGGCTTCAGAGTCGTCACACCCGGCAAAGGTGTGATGAGAATCATTCCCGTTTCGGTCTGCCACCAGGTGTCGACCACCGGCGTCTTGCCCCGGCCGATGTTCTCGCGATACCAGATCCATGCCTCCGGGTTGATCGGCTCGCCAACCGTGCCGAGCAGCCGCAGCGAGCTGAGGTCGTGTTTCTTGGCGTACTCGGGACCCCATTTCATATGGGTGCGGATAGCGGTCGGCGCCGTATAGAGCACGTCGACCTTGTAGCGCTCGATGATCGACCACCAGCGATCCTTGTCCGGGAAGTCTGGGACGCCCTCGTAGATGACACCGGTGGTGCCGTTGCACAACGGCGCGTAGACGATGTAGCTGTGTCCGGTCACCCAGCCGATGTCCGCGGCGCACCAATAGATCGAGTCGGGCTTGATATCGAAGATGTAGTGGTGGGTCGCTGCCGTGCCGACCAGGTATCCGGCAGTGGTGTGGACGATGCCCTTGGGCTTCGCGGTGGTGCCGCTGGTATACAGCAGGTAGAGCAGGTCCTCGGCATCCATCTCCTCGCAGGGGCAGGTCTTCGGATCGGCACTGGCGTCCTTGACGACGTCCTGCCACCAGACGTCTCGACCCTCCTTCATCGGCGTCTCGGTCGGGGTGCGGCGCAGGACGATGGCTTTCTTGACCTTCGGCGTCTGGTCGAGCGCGGCATCGGCGTTCTTCTTCAAGGGCACCGGGTTGCCTTTGCGCAAGCCCTCGTTCTGCGTGATCAGCAGCTCGCACTCCATGTCGTTGAGCCGGCCGGCGAGAGAGTCGGCGCTGAAACCGCCGAACACCACCGTGTGGGGCGCCCCCAGCCGCGTGCAGGCGAGCATCGCCAGCGGCAACTCCGGCACCATGCCCATGTAGATCCCGACCGGCGTGCCTTTCTTGACCCCGAGCTTCTTCAGTGCATTGGCGAACTGGACAACGTCACGCTGCAAATCCGAAAAGGTAATGGTGCGCTTCTGATCGACCGGCTCGCCTTCCCAGTAGTAGGCGACCTTGTCGCCGCGACCAGCTTCGACATGCCGGTCGACGCAGTTGTAGCATACGTTCAGCTTGCCGCCTGTACTTATCCCAGGTCAGGAGATCCGCATACTCCTTGAAGCACTCAGGGAAGTTTTCCTCCTTGAATCGGTCGAAGATGCTTGGGTCGCTCGCATTGGCCTGGCCAATGAATTTCGCGGGCGGGGGAAAGTACTCCTCTTCTCGCCAGTGGACAGCGATCTGAGCTTCGGAGACTTCCACTTCTTGCGCCGCTTTCATTACCTCATCGGTTTGGATCGTCATCGCCTCATACAGCCTCCTTCAGGGGAATCACCAGACGTTACGGACGGCGCCGCCCGCCCTTCCAGACTACTTGGCCGACGGGCCACACCGGTCGGCCTGCCATGTTGGAGATGACGTCGGCAGCCGACGTGTACCAGGCCACCAGCGCCGTGATGATCCCCATGTATCCGCCGGCCTTGATCAATGTATCGCTGCCGGAGAAGAACCCGAGGAACAACAGGATCTCCGTGATCTCGAGCGTGAGGAAAACGCCGAAGACCGCGGTGTTGATCCGGGCGCTCCACAGCAGCATGTAAGTATTGAAGATCGCGAACGCAAGGAGGAACCAGCCCAACGACGGCAGCACGTCCGCGGCTTTCACTTTGCCGGTCAGATCCAGCACGAGGTAGGTGCCAAGCGATAGCCAGAAGGCGCCGTAGGTCGAAAACGCGGTGGCGGTAAACGTATTGCCGCGCCGGAATGACCACATACCGGCCGCGAACTGGGCGAGGCCACCATAAAAGATTGCGAGCCCCACGACGATCGTGTTTCCCACAGTGCCGAAGAGCCCGGCGTTGTGGGCGCTGAGTACGAACGTTGTCAGGGCAAAGGCCGCCAGTCCGAGTGGTGCTGGATCTGCCACTGCCGGAGTCGCAGCGGCTCTCATTTCCTGTGCCATCGATGCTTCACTTCCTTTTCATTGCTGATAAACGCAATGCGTCAGTGCCTGAAGCGGGTCATGGGGCATGAGGGCGGTGAGCAGAGAGCGCCAGCCGCGAGGGGTAGTTCGTATCTTCCACCTTCCCCTGCTGCGAGATCGAGTCAAGCTCATCCTAGCGCAGCAGCGAGAGGTCGGGCCGGCGGAGGCTGGCGGGCAGCCTCTATGTTGCCCCTCCTCCTCCATATCCGGTCAAGGACGATTCCCTCTCACGAGCCCAAGAGGCCGCCCGCCTGCAGCCGACGATACGCCGTCCGCAGCCAGAGTCAAGGCAGCAAATTCACAAAATGGGCGGTGAGAGGCTCGAACTCCCGACATTCTGCGTGTAAGGCAGACGCTCTACCAGCTGAGCTAACCGCCCGCGGCGACTAATTATGCAACGTGGGCGGCGATCGTCTCCGGCACGGCGAAACGGTTGCTGAAGTGCGCCATCACCCTGGCCTCGACCTCGGTCATTGCCGGCGCGCGGCCGACCTCGAGGGCCATGGACGTCACGCCTTTGTCGGGGATGCCGCAGGGCAGAATGTGCGTGAACAGGCTGAGGTCGGTGCTCACATTGAGCGCGAATCCGTGGGTGGTCACGCCCTGAGAGACCTTGACCCCGATTGCCGCGATCTTTCGGTCCCCGATCCAGACGCCGGTGTACCCGCTCAGCCGTCCGGCCGCAATCCCAAAATCCGCCAGCGTTTCGATCAGGCAATCTTCCAGATTGCGGAGATAGCGTCCGACATCAGGCTGGGGGCCCAGGTCGAAGATTGGATAGCCGACCAGCTGCCCCGGGCCGTGATAGGTGACGTCGCCACCGCGATCGACGTCGAGGCAGGTGATGCCCCGCGCCGCCAGCTCGGACTCGGTCAGAAAGACATGGTCCCGGGTGCCGCTGCGTCCGATGGTGTAGGTGTGCGGATGCTCCAGCAGGATCAGCGTGTCGGGCGCCAGTCCGGCGCGGCGGGCGTCGGCGAGCCGATTCTGCAGCGCCCAGGCCTCCGGGTAGGGCACCAGGCCGAGGCGGCGCACCTCCATGATCAGCCGGCCGCGGCCCGGGCGGGCACCTGGTTGGCCGCATGGTACGAGCTGCGCACCAGCGGTCCGGATTCCACGTGGCGGAAGCCAAGCTGGAGCGCCTCCACCTTCAGGGCCGCGAACTCGTCCGGAGTTACGTAGCGGGCGATCGGTAGATGGTTGGCGGTCGGACGCAGGTACTGCCCGACGGTCAGGATCTCGACGTCGTGGGCGCGCAGGTCGCGGAAGACCTGAATCACCTCGTCAATTTCCTCCCCCAGGCCGAGCATGATGCCTGACTTCGTAAAGACTGTGGCGTCCATCCGCTTGGCCCGCTGCAACAGCTCGAGTGAGCGGGGGTAGCGGCCCTTGGGCCGAACCTGCGGATAGAGGCTGGGCACGGTCTCGATGTTGTGGTTAAGGATGTCAGGCCGGGCCCGCATCACGGTCGCCAGGGCCGCCTCGTCACCCATGAAGTCCGGAATCAGCACCTCGATGCCGCACTGCGGAATACGCTGGCGGATTTGCCGGATGGTGCCGGCAAAGATGGCGGCCCCGCCGTCCTCGAGCTCGTCCCGGTTCACCGAGGTAATGACCGCGTGCTTCAGGCCCATCCGCTCGACCGCTTCCGCGACGCGTACCGGCTCGCCAAGGTCGAGCACCGTGGGCCGGCCGGTCTTGACCGCGCAGAAGCCGCAGGCCCGGGTGCAGGTGTCGCCCAGGATCATGAAGGTGGCCGTGCGTGCCTCCCAGCACTCGCCGATGTTGGGACAACGCGCCTCCTCGCAGACGGTGTGCAGCTCGAGCCCGCGCATGATGTCCTTGAGCTCGGAGTAGTTCGGCCCACCGGGGAGTCTTACCCGCAGCCATTCGGGCCGCCGGGTGTCGATGGGCACCACCGCATTGCGCTTGGAGCGGCCGTAAAACTTGATGGGAGCGACGTCAGCCATTGCTATCAGTATCCCAAAGGACTCACGAATTCCGTCTCAATAGAGTGGGACTTGCTCCGAAAACCCCTCCAGCCAGCGGCGAACACCCTGCAGGAAGCGGGCGGCGGAGACCCCGTCCAACACCCGATGGTCGAAGCTGAGGCACAGATTCATCATCGACCGGATGGCGATCGCATCCCCCTCCACCACCACCGGCCGCTTGACGATCGCGTCCATGGCGAGGATGCCCGCCTGGGGCGGCGCGATGATCGAGTAGGACAGGATCGTCCCGAAGGTGCCGGGGTTGTTGACCGTGAATGTCGCTCCCTGGACATCGGCGATGGTCAATTTTGTGGCGCGCGCCCTCCGGGCCAGGTCGTCGATCGACTTCGCCAGTCCCGCGATCGACATCCGATCCGCCTGGTGGACGACGGGCACGATCAGGCCATCGTCGACCGACACGGCCACCCCGACGTTGATGTCTTTGTGCAAGACCACGCCATCGTCGCTCCAGCTGGCGTTCAGGGCCGGCACGGCTTTGAGTCCCTCGACGACGGCCTTGACGATGATCGGCACAAAAGTCAGGTCCACGCCCTCGCGTTGCTTGAAGCTGTCTTTGACTTGATGGCGGAAGCGGACAACGTTTGACATATCGACCTCGGCCACGGTCCACGCATGGGGGATCGTCTGCTTGCTCTTCAGCATGTTGCTGGCGATCGACCGGCGCATGGGCGTCAGCGGGACCTTCGTCTCCCCCGCCGGGGCCGCCGGGCCGGGGCGCGCCTCCGCCGCCGCCTGACGCTGCTCACCATTTGCCGCGACGGTTTGGGCGCGCCGCCCGACGAAGTCCTCAACGTCTTTCTTGCTGATCCGGCCACCGACGCCCGATCCCTCGATGCGGGCGAGCTCGGCGTCGGTGATGTGGTGCTCCTCGATGAGGGCGCGGACGGCGGGC
>VBEE01000077.1 GCA_005881715.1 Chloroflexota bacterium
AGTCGCCGATCAACGAGGGTACCTTGTGCCCCAAGGGCGCCTCAACCTATCAATATCTGGTCAATCCCAATCGGCTAACGACGGTGCGCTACCGCGCGCCTTACTCCGATCACTGGGAAGATCGACCGCTGGACTGGGCGATGGACCGGATTGCCAGACTGATCAAGGAGACGCGAGACGCAAGCTTCGTCGAGCGCACGCCCGACGGCAAACTCGTCAATCAGACGACCGCGATGGCCACCCTCGGCGGCGCCACGATGGACATCGAGGAAAACTACCTGATCAAGAAGCTGTTCAGCGGCGGCCTGGGCGTCGTCTCGATCGAGAACCAGGCCCGAATATGACATAGCTCCACAGTCCCCGGTCTGGGGACAAGCTTTGGCCGAGGTGGGGCGACCACCTTCCAGCAGGATCTGGTCAACGCCGACGCGATCTTGATCATGGGCAGCAACATGGCGGAAAACCATCCCGTCGGGTTCCGCTGGCCGATGAAGGCCAAAGAACGCGGCGCCACCCTGATCCACGTCGACCCACGGTTCAGCCGCACCTCGGCGGTCGCCGACCTCTACGTCCCGATCCGCCCAGGCAGCGATATCGCCTTTCTCGGCGGGCTCATCAACTATGTCCTGACCCACGACAAGTGGTTCAAGGAGTATGTGCTGGCCTACACCAACGCCTCTGCCCTCGTCAGAGACGACTATGTCGACGCCGAGGATAACGGCGGCCTCTTTTCGGGCTACGACCCGAAATCGAGCAGCTATGACAATGCCAGCTGGGCCTACGCCGGTCCGGCGCAGGAGGCGAAAGAGGACGCATCGGCCCACTCCGGTCATGGGATGGAGGGCACCAGCCCCGCCAAACACGGGCCGGCCCGCGACGAGACCCTGCAGCACCCGCGCTCGGTCTTTCAGATCCTCAAGCGGCACTACGCCCGCTACACACCCGAGATGGTGGAGCGTGTGTGCTCGACTCCACCGTCACTGTTCCTCCAGGTGGCCGAGGTGCTCACGCGGAACTCGGGGCGCGAGCGGACGAGCGCCATCTGTTACGCGGTGGGCTGGACGCAACAGAGCTACGGCGCGCAGATCATCCGGGCCGCCGGCATCCTGCAGTTACTGCTCGGCAACATCGGACGTCCGGGCGGCGGCATCATGGCGCTGCGCGGCCACGCATCCATCCAGGGATCGACCGACGTGCCAACCCTCTTCGACCTTCTGCCCGGCTACCTGCCGCACCCGGCGGCTTTCAAGGGTGACGACACGCTCGAGCGCTATATGCGCGAGTCGGCGGTCAGGGGCGGGTACTGGTCGAATCTGCCGAAATTCATGGTTTCGCTGCTCAAAGCGTGGTACGGCGACGCCGCGACCAGCGAGAACGAATTTGGCTATCAGTGGATCCCCAAGCTGACCGGTGATCATTCGCACGTCTCCACCTCGGCGGCGATGGCGGACGGCAAGGTCAAAGGCTTTGTCGTCTTCGGGCAGAATCCAGCAAACGGTAGTCCCCACTCCGGGCTGCAGCGCCGGGCGCTCACCCAGCTGGATTGGATGGTCGCGATCGACCTCTATGAGACCGAGACCGCCGCCTTCTGGTATGCGGCGCCGGAAGGCTGGAAGCCGGCCGATATCAAGACCGAGGTCTTCCTCCTGCCAACCGCCGGACCACCGGAGAAAGAGGGCACCTTCACCAATACCCAGCGGCTGCTGCAGTTCCACGACAAGGCGGTCGACCCGCCCGGGGACGCCCGGTCCGATTTGTGGTACGTCTACCACCTTGGCCGGCGTCTCAAAGATCTTTACCGTGGGTCGACGAATCCGCGGGACCAGGGACTGCTGAATCTGACCTGGGACTACCTGCCCGAGCGTCCCGACCCCGAATGGCGGATCAAGGACGAACCCTCGGATGAGAGGGTGCTGATGGAGGTCAACGGCTACACCGTCGCGGAACGCAAGCAGGTTCCCGATTTCGAGCAGCTCAAGGCCGATGGTTCCACCGCCTGTGGGGTCTGGATCTACTCCGGGGTGTTTCCGGGGCCGGCGAAAAACATGGCGCGCCGCCGCAGCCGGACGCCGGACAACGATGTCGAGCCGGAGTGGGGATTCGCGTGGCCCGGCAACCGGCGCATTCTCTATAACCGCGCCTCGGCGGACCCGGCAGGCCGGCCCTGGTCGGAGCGGAAAAAGTACGTCTGGTGGGACGCCGCGGCCGGCAAATGGACCGGCAAGGACATTCCCGATTTCCCCGTCAAGAAAGCGCCTGGCACGCCGGCGAAGCAGCGCGGTAGCGGGATCGACCTTCACTCCGGCTCGGATCCGTTCACGCTCAAAGCCGACGGTCGCGGCTGGCTCTTCGCCCCCAGTGGGCTGAAGGACGGGCCGCTCCCCACCCACTACGAGCCCCTGGAGTCGCCGGTCTTAAACGCGCTGTACGAGCGGCAGGACAGCCCGGTAGCCAAGCGGTTTTCGCGGAAGGACAATGCCATCAGTCCGCCGGGCGATCCGCGGTACCCCTACATCGTGACCACCTATCGCGTCACCGAGCAGTACACCTCGGGCGTGATGTCACGATGGAATGGCTGGCTCAGCGAGCTGATGCCGGAGATGTTCGCGGAGATCAGCCCGGAGCTCGCCGCCGAGAAAGGCATCGCCAACCTGGACTGGATCACGGTATCGACGCCGCGCAACCAGATCGAGTGCAAGGCGCTCGTCACCCGGCGGATCCGGCCGTTCCCCCACAACGGCAAGCTGATCCACGAGGTCGGCCTGCCCTACCACTGGGGCTACAAAGGGCTGGTCAAGGGCGCGATGGCGAATGACCTGATCGCGCTCTCCGAGGAACCGAACGTTTACATCCAGGAAGACAAGGCGCTGACCTGCAACATTCGCAAGGGGCGATTGCGGTGATCGACGGCTACAAGCGGTTGATGAACATCGAGAAACCTCCGACGCCCAAGACGGCGAAAGGGTTCTTCACCGACACCAGCCTCTGCATTGGCTGCAAAGCCTGCGAAGTGGCGTGCAAGCAGTGGAACCAGCTGCCTGCCGACGGCTTTGCGATGACCGGCAACAGCTACGACAACACCGGCACGCTGGGCGCCACCACCTGGCGCCACGTCCAGTTCATCGAGCAGGCCAAAGCCAATGGCCAAGGGCAGGAGCAGCGCTGGCTGATGATGTCGGACGTCTGTAAGCACTGCGCCAACGCCGCCTGCCTCGAGGCCTGCCCGACCGGGGCTCTGGTCCGCACCGAGTACGGCACTGTCTATGTGCAGCAGGACATCTGCAATGGTTGTGGCTTCTGCGTGCCCGCCTGTCCGTTCGGCGTCATCGACCGGACCCCAAAGCACGGGCATTTCGAGGCCGGCACCGCGCATAAATGCACCCTCTGCTATGACCGCTTGAAAGATGACATGACTCCGGCCTGCGCGAAGTCGTGTCCCACCGCGTCGATCCAGTTCGGGGACGTCGAGGAATTGCGGACGCGCGCCCGGCGCCGGTTGGGTGAGCTGCAGGCGCGCGGCGAATCGAAGGCGCGACTCTACGGAATGCCTGAAGGCCGCGAGGCGGAAGAGGTTGGGCCGCTTCATGCCTTTTTCCTGCTGCTCGACGAGCCGGAGCGCTACAACCTGCCCGCGGTCCCCCGGCTGCCGCGCAAGACCATGGCGCAACGCTACGGGTGGAGTGCCGCGGTCGGCGTGGGGTTCGCGCTGGTCGGCGCGCTGGTTTTCGGTGGACGCCGCTAACTTCCCTCGTCAGGGAGGGGGTGATGGAGGCTACTACAACTATCCGGTGGTGCGCCGTCCGGTGTGGACCTGGGAGGTGCCCGCGTATTTCTGGCTCGGTGGAATGGCGGCCGGCGCCTATGTCACCGCCGCCCTGGCCCAGAACTTCGGCTCGGCCGACGACCGGCGCGTCGCCGCCGGCGGCTACTACGTGGCGGCCGCTGCGCTGGTCCCCTGCGCCCCGCTGCTGATTGCCGACCTCGGGCGTCCAGACCGCTTTTATCACATGCTGCGGATTTTCAAGCCTCTCTCACCGATGAACCTCGGTGCCTGGACATTGACCGCCCTCACGCCGATCGCGTTTGCCCGCGCCGCATCCCATGCAGCCAGCACCGGCCTTCTCCGAGGTCCGCTTGGAACGTTGGCGCGGCTCGTACCGACCAGACTCGCCGAGCTGGCCGGCGTGGTTTTGGGCTTGACCCTCGCCGGCTACTCCGGGGTGCTGCTCGCCGCCACCAACATCCCCTTGTGGGCTAAGAGCAAGTTGCTGGGCGGTTTGTTCATGGCGTCGGGGCTGGCCAGTGGTTCCGCCGCTGTCACGCTGCAGGCCGCGTGGCGCGGCGCCCCTGATGGGTCGCTGCACCGGCTTGCGATGGTCGAATCGGCAGCGTCCGCCGGCGAGATGGCGATCCTGACCGGCTACCTGCTGCAGTCCGGCAAGACCGCGCGCCCGCTGACCAGCGGTCGATTAAGGGCGCCGTTCTGGCTCGGCGCCGTTGGCGCGGGGACGCTCCTTCCATTGCTGGTTCACCGCATGGCGGGACGCCGCCAGGGCCGCCCTCTGCGAATCCTCTCGAGCGCAGCGGCCCTGTGCACCATTGCCGGCTCACTGGCTCTCCGCTGGACCATCTTCGAGGCGGGAAAGGTTTCCTCGGAAGACCAGGCAGCCTCGTTCGAACTGTCGAGCGAATAGCAATCGCTGCGCGATCGATCGACCTGAACGCCGATGTCGGCGAGGGGCAACGGGACGCGGAAGCGGCGCTCCTCCCGCTGGTCAGCTCGGCGAACATTGCCTGCGGCCTTCACGCCGGTGACCCCGACACCATGCGTGCCACGGTTGCGCTGGCGCTCCGCCACGGGGTCGCCATCGGTGCGCATCCCGGCTTCGCTGACCGGCAGGGTTTCGGCCGGCGCCCGGTGCACCTGACCGCTGACCAGGTCGCCGACCTCGTCCTCTATCAGCTTGGTGCGCTTCAAGCCATCGCTCGAGCGCAAGGGGCCGCGCTCCGCCACGTCAAGCCCCACGGTGCGCTCTACAACCAGGCCGAGACCGACGACGCGCTGGCGGTCGCGATCATCGCCGGGATCCGGGCATTCGATCCGACGCTGCGACTGGTCGGCCGGGCCGGCTCGGCGATGCAGCGGGCGGCGGCGGCGATGAGACATCCGTTCACCGCCGAGGCCTTCGCCGACCGGGCTTATCGCGCGGATGGCTCGCTGCTTTCGCGCTCCGAGGCGCATGCAGTGCTCACGGACCCGGACGAGGTGGCGCACCAGGTTCGTTCGCTGGTCACCGATGGTGAAGTCGCGTCGAATGACGGCAGCCGGGTGGCTATCGCGTTTGAAACCCTGTGCCTGCATGGCGACACCCCGGGCTCGGCCAGCCTGGCGGCTCGCGTCCGCCAGGAGCTCAGCCGGCTTGGGGTGAGCGTTTCCGCGCCGCGTTTAATGGGCGTCGATACCCTCCCGCCCTGATCGCGCTCATCCTGCTCGCGATCGTCGGCGCGGCGATCCTCGGTCATCAGCTTGGCTCCGCTCCCGTCACCACGGGGGCGGCGCCACTCCGCCACCTGGCCATCGACAATCCTTACGCGGCGGGCGGCTTCTGGTACCGCGGGAACCTGCATGTCGCTTCCGTGCGCGGGCTGGGCCGCGATCTACCGTCCACCATCGGCCGCTGGTACGCGGATCATGGCTACGGCTTTGTCGGCATCAGCGATGCGAACACCTACACCTGGCCTTCCGAATTCGGCAGCCGGACCGTCACCGGGGTTCCCGTCGTGGCTGCCAGCTACAGCTTTGCCGACGTGCTGGCGGTGGGCACCGATCACTGGCTGCCGGCGTCGAATTTGCAGCAGGCGGTCGACTGGATTGCTCAGGATGGCGGTCTGCCGGTGCTGGCCGCGCCCCTCTCGTCCTCAAAGCCGCAGTCGGTCGCGAGCGTGATCGGCGTGCATCGGCTCTTCGGCCTGGAGGTCTACAACGCGCGGCTGGCCGCCGCCGGCCCTGGGCAGGGGGACGCCACCTCGTTCTGGGACCGGCTGCTCTCTGCCGGGAATCGCGTGTACGCCTTCGCCGGCGACGATGCGATGGGCGTCTCCGATCCCGCCATCGGCCGCGCCTGGGTCGACGTGCTGGCGCCCTCGCCGGATCCGGACTCGCTGCTGGGCTCCCTCCGGCAGGGAGCCTTTACGGCGTCGACCGGCGCCGGGTTCACCGCCTTCAGCGTGGACGGGACCACCATCACGGCCGAGGCTGCGGAGGGGTCAAGCCTCCGCTTCATCGGTCGCGGCGGCCGCCTGTTGAAGGCGGTGAGCAGCGCGGTTGCGTCGTATCGCGCCAACGGCGACGAGGGCTACGTCCGGGTCGAAGCCATCCGCGACGACGGCGCCCGAGCCTGGAGTCAGCCGTTCTTTCTGAGCTGGCGCTGAACTAGGGCGACGTGTGGACGGTCACGTTGACGCCGTTGCCGCCGCCACTCCCGAACCAGTGGCCGTTGCCCATGAAGCCATACCAGGCCAGCAGCAATATGAGCACGATGACGACCATGGCGAAGACGGCGACCACACTGGCTGACGAGCCATTCCCGGCCTGCCCTTGGAGGCTTTTGCCTGACAAATTGTTCACCTCCTTCGTCTTCACCATAGGGAGAGAGGCCCAGCTCGAGCTAGTGCCCGAGTTCAGGAACGGTTGCGCGCCCCTGCGCGGGAGGCTCAGCGGAGGTCGGCCGCCTGCTGCGTTTGCGGGGTCGGGCTGGCGCCGGCCGCGGTGGTGAAATGCCAGGTCGCGTGCCCGGCGACCCCGTTGAGGGTGTAGGTCAGGTCGACGCCGTAGGTGGTGCCCGGCTGCAACGGCGCATTGGCGAGAAAGGCGAAGGAATTTTCCGTCTCGGTGCCCGGCTGCAGGGAAATGCCCGGCAGGTCCTTGCCCGACGGATCGCGGAAGTGGAAGCCCGTGATCGTGACCCTGGCATTGCGGTCAAAGGTGGCGGTCACCGGGTAGCCGATCGGATAGCTGGCGTTCGGCGCCGGGTCAGGGATTTCGTTGCCGTTGAAGGCGATCGGGACGTTCACCTGGTTGGGGGCCGGATAGAGGATCACGCGCCCGCTGGCCTGCTCGCGATACGCCATGTCCATCACCTGGACGGTCATCGGGCCCATGTAGGCGTCACCGTAGCCCAGCTCGACGAGATCGGTCCGCAGTAGCGGAATCCTGTGATACACGGAATCGATCCAGTCCGTCACCGCCGCGGCCGGGTCGGCGCGATGGGTGATGACTTCGGCCATGGACCGCTGCGGGTAGCCGAAATGCTGCGCCCGGGTCAGCACGTTGTCACCGACGTATCCCTGCCCGGTCGATTCTTCCTTGTGGATCCCGAGGTCGCGAATGCTGGCGAGCGCCCCGTTGAAGAACGTATAGAACGCGTGCGCCAGCGCCGACTTCTGGATCACCGATGAGCTGGTCACGGGGGCGAGCCCGGCGAGCCGGCGATAGCGGTTGACGGTGGCCAGCGCCACGGTCTGCCGGTCGGCGGCCGCCTTGTCCAGGTCGACGTAGGTTGCGGCGGACGCGGGGCTCGGCCCACCGGCCGCGACGGTTTGCCTGGCGGCCTGCAGAGCACCGGGCTCATCCTTTTGGAGGTAACGAAGCACCGCCACGAGGAAGGCTCCAGCTTCCTGATCCGTCGGCTTGGCGGCAATCGCGGCGCGCTCGTCCTTTACCGCGGTGGTCGGATCTTTGTCGAGGGCGACCGCGATGTCGCCGAGGATCTTGAGATCGAGCGGGCTCCGTGGCTGGAGCTTGAGCGCGGCCTGGTAGGCGCTCTTGGCGACGCCGTAGTCCTGGGCGAAGAGGGCAACATCGCCCAGCTGCTCGCGCAAGCCGGCATCATCCGGCGAGAGGCTGGCCGCGCGCTCCAGGAACTGAGTGGCGGCGGACAGATCCTGGCGGCCGATGGAGAAACGGGCCAGCTCCAGCAACCGTTCGACCCACTTCGGCTGGGCGCCCGCAGCCAGCTTGAGATGGTTGAGCGCCTGGACATAGTCTTTTTTGTCGCGGTAGTAGTTGGCCCAATTCCGTTCGATCTCCGCCCGCTCGTAGGCGGTTCCCTTCTTAGCGAGTTCGGCGCCCTTGGAGAGTTGCGCGCCGGCGTCGTCGTAGCGACCCACGTCGGCGAGGGCTTCGCCGTAGAAGGCTCGGGCCAGGGCAGAGTTCGGGGCGGCCTTGATGGCCGCCGCTCCGTCTCTCGCCGCCGACTGGATATCGTCGTTCCAGTCCTCGACTCGCGTCAGGACGGTGAGAACGAACCCGTCGTGGGGCGCGATCTTCTGGGCTTTGAGCGCTTCGTCGAGTGCGGGTTTCTCCTTCGTTTCGTAGTTGAGGATGAGCGCATAGGTGGCGTGATCTGCGGCATCTTGCGGGTGAGCGCGGATCAGGTCCTGTAGCTGTCCGGCGGCCGCCGCGTACTTGTTCTGGAACATCAGGTCGAGCGCGGACTGCGCGCTCGGCCCACTTGGTTTGGGGGTGACCGGGTCGCAGGCGACCAGTAAGGCAGCCAGAAGAAGGAACGCGCCGCGCCGCCTCACGGTCCCCAGTCTATCGGGCGTCCTTGAGAAAGTTGTTAACGGGCGCTGTCCGTTGAGGGCCTCGGGGAATGCTTGCGTCACCGGATTGTCACCCGGTTGTGGGCCGTGCCTTTAAGCCTGTCACCTATTCTCCGGCGCATGACGGAGCGCGCGCGCAAGCTCGATGCGAGCCGGCTCCGCGTCCTCCCGGGCGGCAGCCCCACGCCGGCCCCCTCGTACCGGCTTCTGACCCAGGTCAGCGCGGCACTGAGCACCTCTCTCGACCTCGATCGGACATTGAAGGAGATCCTGGAGCGCATGAACGCCCTGGTGGCGTTCGACGCGGCCACCGTGTTCCTGCTCGACGAATCGCGCTCCGAACTCCAGGTGAAGGCGGCGCTGGGCGTTCCCGTGGCGCTGAAAGAGGTCAAGAGCTTCAAGGTCGGCGAGGGTGTCGTCGGGTGGGTGGTCCGTCACGGGGCCACGGCCCTGATCCAGGACTCGCTCAAGGACGCTCGCTACAAGGTGACCGGCCCGCAGCGCCGGGCGAAGACCGTGCTGGCCGCCCCACTACGTGCCCAGGACAACCTGTTGGGGGCCATGGTCCTGGTCCGATCGGCGAAGGAGCCGTTCGGTACCGAGCACCAGCGCCTGGTCGAGGCGATCGCGAGCCAGGCGGCGGTGGCGATCGACCACGCCCGGTTGTTCGAGACGGAGCGGGCTTCCCGGCGTCGCGCCGAGGCCCTACTGGCCACCTCCCAGGCCGGGAGCGACGCCGTCACAACGCCGGAATTGCTGCAGCGGGCCGTTAAACAGGTGGCTTTTGCCATGCGTGCTACTGCCGCCGCCGTCATCCTGCCCGACGAGGCAGGCGAGATCATCGAGGCGGCCTTTGATGCCTCAGATCCGCCGGCTTTCGGCCTGGAGTCGCTGCGCTCGAAACCGATTGGAGCGCTGCCCCTGCTGGCCGCCATCGGTGACGCCCGGCGGCCCCTGATCGTCCAGCGGGCCGATCGCCCACCGCTGCTCGACGACGCCTTCTGGTCGCGCAGCGAATCCCAGGCGGTGGCGGCCGTGCCGGTTCGCTGGCAGGACCGGGTGATCGCCATGCTGATCGTCGGCTTTGCCGATTCCGAGCGGCTCACCGCCGCCGAGCTCGAGTTGCTGGAAGAGATTGGCCGTCAGGTCGCGCTGGGCATGGAACGGCTTCGGCTCCAGGCGCGGGTGCAGGACCAGCAGAACGAGATGGCGGTGGTGGCGGAGCGCAACCGGATCGCCCGCGACATGCACGACGGGTTGGTGCAGTACGTCTATGCGCTCGGACTTCAGCTTGAGCATGCCCGTGATCTGGCGCTCACGGAACCGGATGCGGTGGCCCCCGTGCTGACGAGCTCGATCCAGCAAACCAATCACGTTCTGTCCGAAATGCGCACCTTCCTCTACCAGCTGCGGCCCATCCTCATGAAGGAGAAGGAGATCGGCCAGTGGGTGCTCGACCTCTGCCGCCAATTCCAGCAGGCCACGGGCGTCGCCCTTCAGGCCGAAGTCGGGACACCGGCCGGCCAGGAGCTCTCCGCCGAGATCTCCATTGCGCTCTTTCGGATCATCCAGGAGGCGCTGGCCAACATCTATAAGCACGCACACGCGTCCAAGGCGACGCTCTCACTCGATTTCAGCGCTGACGGCGCCAGGCTGGTCATCGAGGACGACGGACGTGGTTTCGACGTTGAGGCGCGGCCGGAGCCGGGGATCGAACGGGGTCACGGACTGACCAACATCCAGGAGCGCGTGGCGGAGCTGGGCGCCACCCTCCAGCTGGAGAGCGCTCCCGGAGCCGGCACCCGGCTGGAGGCGGTGTTTCCCTACAGCCGATGAGCACCGGGACCGTTCGCCTGCTGATCGCCGATGACCACGAGATGGTTCGGCTGGGGTTGCGCTCGATCCTGGAATCCGATCCACGAATCCGGGTGGTCGGCGAGGCGGCCTCACCGCAGGATGCCGTCTACCAGGCTGCCCTGCTCCGGCCCGACGTCGTCCTGCTCGATGTCCGGATGCCCGGCGGCAGCGGGATTGATGCCTGCCGCGAAATCCTGGGGCGCAACCTGGGCAGCAAAGTCATCATGCTGACCTCGTTTGCCGACGAGGATGCGGTCTACGAGTCGATCATGGCCGGCGCGTCGGGTTACCTGTTGAAGGAGATCAACAAGGGCGCTTTGATCGACGCCGTGATGGCGGTGTCCGAAGGCCGCTCCTTGCTCGACCCCGAAGTGACCCGCAAGGTGCTGGAGCGCATTCGGAAGATGGCGGCCAGCTCGGACGAGGTGGTCCGCGCGGCTCTGTCCGACCAGGAAAAGCGGGTGCTGCGACTGGCCGCCCAGGGAAAGACGAACAAGCAGATCGCGGTCGATCTCTTTCTCTCGGACAAGACCGTCAAGCATCACATTTCGAACATCCTCAGCAAGCTGAATCTCAGTTCCCGCGCCCAGGCCGCCGTCTGGGCGACACAGCACGGCCTGCTCGACGAGTTCCCCGAACGCAAGGCGAGTTAGGCCGCTGGAATCGGCGGCGGCTCACGTTTCCCTTACGGAGCCGCTTGCGCCGGGTATCCGCCATTTGGCACCAAGTGGGGCTGACTGGCGGATAAGCCGGGGGGCCGGCGCAGGCTACGCTCCCCCATACGTGGGCGGCGCATTGCGGATGTATCCAGGAGGACTGCATGCTGCTCGTTGACAAGCTCAATAAAGGCAAGCTTCCCGAGAAGCCCGAGAGCGGCGAGCCGGTGGCCAACCCCGGTCTGTCCAGCCTGGTGGTCAAGCCGACCAACGTGGCGGCGCGCATTCCCAACATCGAGCGGATCAAGCGCACGGTGCACGAGCGGCTGATCACCTCGCTCGGGATGAACTCCGACACCTACAGCCCGGACATCGTCCAGCGGCGCATTGTCGAGCTGGTCGACGAGTACTGCGAGGAGAGCAAGCTCAAGCTCACCAAGCACGACCGCGAAGAGCTGGCCGAGCTGATCCTGCACGATGTGCTGGGGCTCGGTGCGCTCGAGACGCTGCTGGAAGACCCGGAAGTCAGCGAAATCATGGTCAACGGGCCGAAGACGATCTTCATGGAGCGCCGCGGCCGCATCACGCAGTCCGATCTGGAGTTCGAGAGCGAGGTGCAGCTCCGCCGGGTAATCGACCGCATCGTGGCGCGCATCGGTCGCCGCGTCGATGAGTCGTCGCCGATGGTCGACGCGCGCCTGCCCGATGGCTCGCGCGTCAACATCGTCATCCCACCGCTCGCCGTGCAGGGATCGAGCATCACGATCCGGAAATTCTCCCGAGTCCCCTACAAGGTGCAGGACCTCGTGAACTTCGGCACCCTGAACCAGGACATGGCGAGTTTCATCCGTGCCTGTGTGCGGTCGCGGATCAGCATGGTGGTCAGCGGTGGCACCGGCTCTGGCAAGACCACCACCCTCAACGTGCTCTCCAACTTCATTCCCGACAC
>VBEE01000013.1:0-2643 GCA_005881715.1 Chloroflexota bacterium
TAATCACCGCATTCGAGCCGGGTCGCCTGCTCGAATGGCGTCACGAGGCGGAGCGGCTGGGGGGCAAGCCAGCCCCACGATTTGCCCTCGAAACAGTTGTCAGGATAAAGCTCGAGGCGGATGGACAGGCCTCGACTCGGGTCGTAATGGAGTCACTGCAGCGCCCGGCCGACCCGGACAGGGAGCGTGCGATGCGCAGTAACTCCGAGTATCTCGCGAAGATGCTCGAGACCTCGCTCGAACGCTTGGAGATGCTTGTAACGAAGTTGCGCCCGACGATAGCGAGTACCTAGCCCGGGCTGACCGTCATGTCCCGGTCGTCGACTGGCGACGAGGGTCCCGTAGATCTTTCTGACGCCCCGGAGCGCGAGGGCCGCCGCCGCGCCTATAACCCCGCGAGCAGGTCGCGGAGCGCTGCGGTGTAGGTGTCCAGTGCTGCGCGGCCGTGGTTGCTGAGCGCGACCGAGGTGTGCGAGGCGACGCCGCTGCCGTTTTTTTCGGTGCTGAGGTAGCCCGCATGTTCGAGTTTGCGCAGGTGCGTGATCAGGTTCCCGGGCGTCAGCCCGATCATCTTCTGCAGGCGGGTGAACGAGAGCGCGTCGCCCTCGGGCAACGCCGCCAGCGTCGCGACGATGCGCAGCCGGGCCGGGACGTGGATCAGCGGGTCGAGCATACCGGCGGTCATGTCTGCACCTTCCGTTAGGCGCGACGCAGCCAGACCTGAACGATGGCCCGGCAAACGAGCACAGCGCAGATGCCCGCGCCGGCGACCCCCCACACTCCGACAGGTCCCGCGAAGGCGCTCCCAGCGCCGACCGCGATCGCAGCGACGGCGACGCCGAGCACCTGCCACTCTTCCCGCGCGGCCGCATAACCTGCCATCGCCGCGCCGACGACGATCAACGGCCCGGCGGCGGGAAGGATGCCGTAGACGATCGCGTGGCTGAATCCGTCATACCGGAGCGCCCCCATGAGCACGTACACAGCGAGAAAGGCCGCGACCAGAGGGATGGCACGACTCCACTGCTGCCGCGAGGAGCGCCGGATCACCCCAGCGCTCGCGCGCCGGCCCTCCCAGGTGGCGGCAATCGCCGCCACGGCCACGAATGCGTACAGCGCGGCCAGAGCAGGGTAACTCGGTCCGCTGTAGGGATTCTGCCCCCGCACCGATAGCCAGATGGCGCCATAAGCGGCCAGAACCGCCCCAGCCTGGATCAGCGTTAACAGCGGCGAGGGGAACTCGAACTGGCGTTGCGCCCGCCTTTTGGTCTGCTCGAGGAGCGTCGCCGCCGTCCTGGGATCCAAGTCGCTGCCTTCGTCGACCGCCCCGTTCTCGTTCGCGTCAGTGTCCTCACCCATCTCGCCCTCCACGGAGTACTTTGTACCGCAAAGTTTACGGGACTTTGCGTCACAAAGTCAAGCTCCGCTCCGCAACTCAACATGGTTGTCATGACCACGTTCAGCAACAGCGTCGTCATCCCCATCTAAGCCCCGGAATGATCTCCGCGGCCAACTCCCGTGCCCAACTTCGAACACCGATTCGAATGCTGCGTGTCCAGCAGCCGGCGACGCGCACTGCGCGGAACTCCACGCGCCACAACGCAAAGGGGCGGGATCGAGAACACCCGGAATAGGTAGTCTCCCACCGTACAAGTTATGAACTCCACCTGCCAGCCGATCGGGCGGC
The DNA here is from genome assembly GCA_005881715.1 of Chloroflexota bacterium. Classification (GTDB taxonomy): domain Bacteria; phylum Chloroflexota; class Dormibacteria; order CF-121; family CF-121; genus CF-13. The sequence goes on from VBEE01000013.1 coordinate 1,688, forward strand.
CGTCGACTTTGGTCTGCGTGATCTCGGATGTACTGTGGTGACATTTGGTGTCAATCGCGATGCGGCTCCTCTCGGGATTCATCGGGCTGGTCTTCGTGGGAACCGGCCTCTATGAAGCGGTCCAGGGAAGCAGGTTGCCGGGACAATTGGGTTGGACCTTCTTCCCGCGCAACCGTCCGCCAAGCTTCCAGGGATGGAGCAGCCGACGGTGGCGGACCAACGGTTTGATCCTGATCGTCTGGTCAGGCGCGCTCCTTACGTGGGCGATTGCGGGCTTCACGGAGGTGACCGTGTCGACAGGACTCGCCCTTGGATGGCTGGGTTTCGGCATCGGCGTTTGGGTCGCCTTGACCAAATTGCGCTAACTAACTGACCAGGTCATGCCCGACCAGTGTTCCAACGTCCCGCGATCGCCGGCACTTGGCGAGCGGTTCAAAACTTGTTTTGAGTGGTGTCCCCAACCGTACAAGTTATGAACTCCGCCTGCCGGCCGAGTTGGGCGCTCTGTATTCGGTAGCGAGATCCAGCGGACGGTCGGCGGACGCTCGGCAGACGGGGGCATGAATCGTACTCCTCATGAAGGCTTCGGTTTCCCCCTTGGGTGTCGAGCTCAATCAGGAGTGTCGGCGACCGTGCGATCAGTGATGAAGCCGCCGAAATTGCAGGGAGCGATCCTGATCAGCGGACCTTGCTCGGATACTTCGCCTCGGTTAGCTCGAGAACCCGCCGAGCTAACTCGTCAGCCCACTCCTCGCCGACCGAGCGACGAACCTCATCGATAAGCGTTGTCTCAAGCGGGTTACCCGCGAGCCCGGCAAGCAATGCCTGCTGACGATCCAGTTCTTGGCGCATCATCGGGTCCGCCTGCATTTCATCTTCTGATGGGTCCCGTAGTTGAAAGAGATAGTTGGCAACCGCTTCTCGACAATCATCCGCTGCGGTCAGGGCGTGCCTTG
>VBEE01000013.1:2876-6263 GCA_005881715.1 Chloroflexota bacterium
GTTGTTCGGCGCAGGAAGCCGCGAAAACGACCCGGGCGCGTGCATCTAGCGGCGCAAGTTGCCGCAGAATTTGCTCGGACCATTCTCGGTAATTGAAGGCGGGCAGCGTCATTGGTTCGTATGCTCTTCCGCCTTCTCCGTCCTCAAAAGCCTCGGTGTGGCATTAGGCTAGTTTCCCCGGAACCACGACCAAGCTTATACAACTACACTAATGAGTAATTATACGCTGAATGGGTGGTGTCCCCGACAGGATTTGAACCTGTGCACCCGGCTCCGGAGGCCGGTGCTCTATCCAGGCTGAGCTACGGGGACACGGACGGGACTCGATTATAAAGACGCCGCGAAGGGCTGGTCGGCGGTTCGCGACCCGCCTTACGGAATCCGTTACAGGCGTCACCCCGCTGATTGATCACCCTCCATAAGCTGGGTTCAGGACAGGCCGGTTGGAGCGAGCTGCCTGTTCTGGAGGTGGAACCGTGCGCCGCTTTCTGAACCCTTGGGTCCTGATGGTGATCGCTGCGGCCGTGCTTTCCTGCGCCGAAGTCTGGCCGAACCCGACGTAGCCGACCTGCATTGTCAAGCGACTGTTGCTAGACTGTAGGCCATGCTTACCAAGCGGCGCCCGGGGCGTCCCTCGGCGGACGACCCCGGGACGCCGAGTTCTCTCGGCCAGCGAATTCGGCAAGCCCGGCAGGCACTCGGGCTGAGCCTTGCGGCCGTAGCCGGCGACGACTTCAGCCGAGCCTTTCTCAACCAGGTCGAGCTCGGCCGTGCCCATCCGTCGACCCAAACGCTACGGATCATTGCCCGCCGCCTGCAGCAGCCAATCGATTATTTCCTTGAAGAGCCCGGTGACTCGAGCGCCGCGCTCGAACTCATCCTTACCGAAGCGGAGATGAGCCTGTACCATAGCGACTCCGCGCGCGCCGAACGACTGGTCAGCCGCATGCTGCATCGTCCCCTTCCCCTCGAGCTTCGAACCCGCGCGCAGTTGATCCTGGCCACGGCCTATCTCAGACAGGGAAAGCCGGAGGTCGCCAAACCTGTAATCGAGGAGGCGATCGATGTCGCCGAACGGTCGCCGTGGCCGCATCTGCTCGTCGACCTCTACGACCGGCTCGGCAGCGTCTATTACCTCCTTCGGCACGCCCACGCGGCCGGCCAATGGTTCGAGAGAGCGATCGAGCATTATCAGTCTGCGGGCCTGAAAGACCCGGGGTTGAAGGCTCGCGTACTTGGTCACCGGGCCAACCTCCATTACGTAGCCGGCCAACCCATCGAGGCCATCGCCGCCTATGAATCGGCGATCGCCGCGGCCGAGGAGGTGCTCGACATGTCGGCGCTGGCCGGCATCTATGAGGGCCTCGCCCTGTCGCTGCGCCAGACCGGCCAGTACCATCGAGCGCTCGCCTACGCGCAAAAGGGCTTGCGCCTTTTCGAGACTCTGCGCGACGTCCGGATGACGGCCCAGCTGCGCCTCAACATGGGCGACATGTTGCTGCAGCAGGGTCGCGTCGCGGAGGCGGACCGGCTGTTTTCCGAGGGTGCCGAGCACCTTCGCCGGATTGGGGACCACGAGCTCCTTCCCCACCTTGTCGTCGGCATGGCTGAGTCCGCTCTCGAATTCAAGGACCTGGAACGCGCCCACGACCTGGTCCAACAGGCGATCGACCTGGCGACTCGCTCGAGCGATCCGCTGGCGGCGGTCGCTGTCCACCGGGTAGCCGGACGGATCGCCCACGCCCGTGGTCAGCGGGAAATCTCGCATCGGCACTTCGATCGCGCACTGGAAGTGGCGGCCTCCGTCGACAACCCAGACCTTCGAGCTCGCGTCACCTACGACTTCGCGCGGGCGCTCGAGGCCGAGGGCGACAGCGCCCAGGCGGCGCTCCGCTTTCGGCAAGCCTACGAGGCGGGCCGGGGGCCGGCGCCAGCCGCCGGTGTGTCAAGTCCGCTTGGTGCATAGGTAGGTAGAACTTGACACGGGTCATTCCTACCAGCCATAATGACGACCACGGAAGGTGGTGTCGTTCGCCAAGAACGATCCCCCCGCCACTCTCCGGTGCGAACACGCAAAAAGTTTGGTTAGCGTCGCAACGTGCGATAGACTGGTCACACACAGTCAAGGGGGACTAATGGACGGGTACTCGCGAAAAGTGGGGGCCAGGCTGCGCAGCCTACGGAAGCAGCGTGGCTTGACGCTCCAGCAAGTGGAAGTCCTATCGAACAAGCGCCTCAAGGGCTCGTTGCTCGCCGCCTACGAGCGCGGCGACCGCAATATCTCCGTCACCCGCCTGCACCAGATCGCCACCCTCTACAGCGTCCCGGTGAACCAGTTGCTGCCGGAGGAGATCGAAGGCGTCGGGGAGCCGGCCCTCCCGCCGAAGCTGGCAATCGACCTCAGCCAGCTGCAGGGGCTGCCCGAACGCCAGGGCTCGATCCTGGCTCGGCATGTGGCTCGGCTGCAGCAGCAACGGCAGGACTTCAACACGCAGGTCGTGACCTTCCGCAGTGACGACCTCGAGCAACTCGCCGCCGCCTACAAGACCACACCGGAGATGCTGCGGCGGTCGCTGAACGAGTGGGGCGTCTTCCGTCCCGGTCAGGCGCCGAGCGAACGTCCCGAAGTCGAACGGGACGAACCGGCGGAGCCCGCCGAGAACCTCTAGGCGGGTCTCTAGAAGGGGATTTCCCCCTGAGGCGTCGACGGCAGCTGGTCCCGCTCAGCCCGCAGTTCCGCGACCGTGGCGGGATGGGGGGCCTGCTCGTCGGGCAATGCTTCCTCGGTCACCGGTAGGCTTTCGATCCGCTGCCGGGCCTCTTCCAGCTTTCGCTCGCAGAGCTCGAGATACTCGCGCCCGCGCGCGACGGCGGCGATCGCTTCCTCGAGGCTGAGCTTGCCTTCTTCGAGCGAGCGCAAGGTCACGTCGAGCTGCGCAAGCGCCTGCTCGTAGGTGATCGATTGGTCCACGCTCATGGAACAACCCGATCCACGGTAGCTTCCAGCCTGCCCGCAGAGAGGAGGACGTTGACCGGCTGGCCTTGACGCGCCTGACCGGCTTCCCGGATGATGCCGCCATCCTGGCCGTCGATGCAGATGCTGTAGCCCCGCTTGAGCGTCTGCTCGGGAGCCAGGGCGGTGAGCCGAGCCGCCCGGCTTTCCAGACTTCTCAGGCGTTCGCGAACGCCCCGCTCACCGAGTCCAATCAGGCGGTCGTGCAGGCCCCCGACCTGGAGCCGCGCGCTGGCCATCCGTTGGGCGGTGACGTCCCGAGCGTGCGTCAGGCGCCGCCGGCACTCCTGGAGTGAGCGTTCCCGCTGGCGCCAGACCTCGCGCGGATCTCGCTGACGCAGCATGCTCGTGAGATGCGCCAGCCGTTCCCTGCG
>VBEE01000078.1 GCA_005881715.1 Chloroflexota bacterium
ATGAATTGGAGGCGACCAGCCTTGACGGCAGGGGCCGTCTGACGTCGGAGCCGGAGACCGGCCGTTTCGACAAGATCTATGCGCATTGCGAGGTCCTGGTCGTCGGCGGCGGCCCGGCCGGCCGAAACGCGGCGCAGTCTGCGGCGCAGTCGGGTGACCGCGTGATCCTCCTGGACGAGCAGCCCCTCCCGAATTCGGAGGATTTCGAAAGCCTCCCATCAAACGTTCGCGTCCTGCTCCGCACCACCGCCTTCGGGCTCTATGACCACAACCTCGTGCTGGCTGCGCAGCGCCGCGCCGCTGGCGGGCGCCTCTGGCAGATCCGTGCCCGTCAGGTTGTGCTCGCGACCGGGGCCCACGAGCGCCCCCTCGTCTTTGCCAACAACGACCGGCCCGGCATCATGCTTGCCGGCGCCGTCCGGACCTACTTGAACCGATATGGCGTAGCGCCAGGAACCCGCGCGGTGGTCTTCACGAACAACGACACAACGGCACCGCTTGCCAACGAGCTTCGGTCGGCCGGCATCACGGTTGCCGCCATCATCGACATCCGCCAGGACCAGGCTGTCGTCGATACCGATGGTGACGACGACGGACTGAGGGCCATCACGCTCAACGGTGGAGAGCGGGTCGAATGCGACCTGCTTTGTGTCTCCGGCGGCTTCAACCCGACCGCCCATCTGTACAGCCAGGCGCAGGGGAAATTGCGCTACGACGAGCGGCTCGCTTGTTTCAGACCCGACGGCAAGCTTCCCAATGTGACGGTCGTGGGCGCCGCGAATGCCGAGTTCGACTTCGCCATCCGGCCGTGCTGGCTGGTGCCTGGCACCAGTGGCGACTGGTCTACCCACTTCGTCGATCTCGAGCGCGACGTGACCGTTGTCGATATGCAGCGCGCCGTCAACGCCGGCATGCGCTCCGTGGAGCACGTTAAGCGTTTCACGACGATCGGCACCGGGAGCGACCAGGGCAAGACGTCCGGCATCAACGAGGTCGGGCTGGTCGGGGTCCTTACCGGGCAACCGATCGGCGGTGTGGGAACCACGACCTACCGGCCGCCCTACGTCCCGGTCTCGTTTGCCCTGATGGCCGGCCGGAACCGCGGCGACCTGTTCGATCCCATCCGGCTGACGTCGATCCACCCCTGGCACGTCGCCCACGGCGCCGTCTTCGAGAACGTCGGCCAGTGGAAGCGCCCCTGGTACTTCCCGCGACATGACGAGGATATGGAGGCCGCCGTTCTGCGCGAGTGCCGGGCCGCTCGCGAGAACGTCGCCGTCATGGATGTATCGACCCTCGGCAAGATCGACATCCAGGGACCCGATGTTGTCGAGTTTCTGAACCGGATCTACACCAACGCCTTCGACACGCTTAAAGTCGGATTCTGCCGCTATGGCCTGATGTGCAAGGCGGACGGCATGGTCTTCGACGACGGGGTCGTGATGCACCTCGATCGGGACCACTGGCTCGCCACCACCACGACCGGCGGCGCCGCGGCGGTGCTCGACTGGATGGAGGAGTGGCTGCAGACCGAATGGCCGGAACTAAGGGTTCGGCTGACCTCGGTCACCGACCACTGGTCCGCGGTCGCCGTGGTCGGCCCTCAATCCCGGGATGTGGTCCGCAGCCTCTTCCCGGCCATCGCGGTCGACACAGAGAGCTTCCCATTCCTGGCGATCCGCGAGGGCGAGACCGGCGGCATCCCGGTGCGGCTGCACCGGATCACGTTCTCGGGCGAGCTCGCCTACGAGCTCTGGACGCCCAGCTGGTATGGCCTTGCGCTCTGGGAGGCCGTGATGGCGGCCGGTCAGCCGCTCGGCATTACGCCATACGGGACCGAGGCCATGCATGTGCTGCGCGCGGAGAAGGGCTACATCATCTGCGGTCAGGAGACCGACGGCACCGTCACTCCGCAGGACCTCGGCATGAACTGGATCGTCTCGAAGAAGAAGCCCTTCGTCGGCCAGCGTTCGCATCGACGGAGCGATACCGCTCGACCGGATCGCAAGCAGCTGGTTGGGTTGCTCCCGGTCGACGGCGAGCAGCTCTTGCCGGAGGGTGCGCAGCTTGTCCTCGAGGAAAACGGTTCCGGGGCAGTGACGATGATCGGGCACGTCACATCGAGCTACCGCAGCGCAGCGCTCAGCCGCACGTTCGCGCTCGCCATGCTGCAAAGCGGCCGCGAACGACTCGGAACGACGGTCTACGCGCCCCTCAACGGGCACATTGTGTCTGCAACCGTTACTGAGCCGATCTTCTACGACAAGGAGAACATTCGCCGTGATAGCTGAGGCGATCCGGCGGAGCCCGCTCGCCGATTATGCGGAGCGGTTCACCACGCTTTGCCAGACCAGCGGAGGTTCTCTGTCGATTCGCGAGCTCCCGTTTCTCACTCAAATCAATCTGCGGGTCGACTCGGGAGATACGGCCGTGATGCGACGGCTGAGCGATTCGCTCGGATCCGTTCTGCCAATGACGCCGAATACCGTCACTCTCGCGGGTGATCGCCGGGCGCTCTGGCTCGGTCCCGATGAATGGCTCGTCGTCGGCCCGGAGAATCACCAGAACGCCATCAATGAGGCGCTGCACGTTGGGCTCGACGACGCCTTCGGCTCTATCGTCGACGTCTCCGCCAACCGCACGGTGCTCGAGATCCGTGGCGTAAGAGCGCGCGATCTGCTGGCACACGGTGTCCCGGTCGACCTTGATCTGCGCTCCTTCGCCGGGAACCAGTGCGCCCAGACCTTGCTGGCGAAAGCCCAGGTCATCATCGAGCGCCGCGAGGAAGAGGCTGCTTTTTACCTCTACGCCCGATCGTCGTTCGCTTCGTACGTGGCCGATTGGCTGCTCGACGTTGCGGGTGTTACTGAAGTTCGCTGACTCTTCCGATGCTCTGGGTGTCGACCAGACGGCGGGGCCAGACGTATTCCGGACCGATTTGCGTTTGGATCGGTGCAGGCATGGCTCTCGATCTCGAGCGATTCCATGGTCCGGACCCCAACACCGTGCTTCGGGCCGAGCGCGCCTTCCTCGCGGTCAACGAAGTCGACCGAATCATCGTGACCGGATCCGGAGGTAACCTCCATCCGTTCCTGCCACTCGATCCCTTCCACGGCGTGCATCGCGCCTATGCCTGGCAGGGAGTCGGCCCGCCTCAGTTCGTCCAGGTCAATTGCACCGCCGCGCGGCACGCGGACGGTCGATACGGGTGGACGTGGCCGGTCGGGCAAGTGCATTCGTACGACCGGTTGACCGTCATCGCGGCGATTTCCGACCCGCTTAGCGGTCGTCTGCAGGATCCGGCATGGGTCTTCTCGGCTCCGATGTTCCGGCGACTCGCCTACCTGAGCCGCGGCCAGGGCGGGCACGATCAATATTGGATCGAGGCTTCACCGACGGGCCATGATCGCTTCGCACGTCATCGCATCACCTTGGGTGACGTGTGGCAGAGGCTGGTGCTGGCGGGCCAGGAGCAACTCATGGCCGCCCCGCCCGAATCAACCAGAGATCAGGGCACCGTTTATGAGCAGCTCGTCGCAGCTGACCTGATTCGGCAGAGCCGCGGCCGCTTTGCCCTTTACCGGCCTGGCATGGACATCGCCGGGCGCGATCTCCTGGTGCAGCTTGTGGATACCTGGCGCACCATCTCCCTGCAAATCAAGGGCACCACCATGATCGTGCGAGGCACGAGAATCCAGTGCCTGGTCAAGCGATGGACATTCAGGCCGTCGGAGGATTTCTGAAAGAGGCAGCTTCGGGAAGTACTGCTGGCTGGTTCCCTCTCTGGACTTCGCCGCTCTTACAGCGGACCAACATTTCCCGCGAAGCATCAACTTCCAGGTAACGATCGAGGGGGAAGACAACCGATGGCGCAAATTCCGGCATGAGATCGACAGCCAGGCAGTGGTCTTGCATAAGGCGCTCCTGTCACTGACGCGCTAGGTCAGGCCACTGATCTGGCCGGCCGGGTCGATGTCGATGCGGGTGTAGGCGGGTTCCTTCCCGAGTCCAGGCATCAGCTGGATGTCGCCGGCCAGGGCGACGACAAAACCGGCGCCGGCGGACGGATAGACATTCCGGATCGGGAGCGTAAAGCCTCGAGGGCGTCCCTTCAAGGCGGGGTTGTGCGACAGCGACAGGTGCGTCTTCGACATGCAGACCGGGAGCGTTCCCATGCCGCGCTCGGTCAGCCAGTCGATTCGCTTTTGGCACTCCGGCAGAAACTCAACGTCGGCCGCCCCATACAGACGACGGGCTAGCGTCTGAATCTGCTCGCGGATCGGGGTGTCGGATGCGTACAGGGGAGCGAAGTTGCTGCCGTCTTTCGTCACGGCCAGCACCGCCTCGGCCAGCTCGACACTCCCTTCGCCGCCGCGGCTGAAGCCATCGTTCACCACTGCGGCATCCGCGCCGAACTGCTCGGCGAGGTCGGTAAGCAGACGCAGTTCCCGGTCCGTATCCTCCGGAAATCGGTTGATCGCGACAACGCTCCGCATCCCGAAGGTGCGGACGATGTCGATGTGGGCGGCGAGGTTCTCCGCGCCGCGTTTCAGGGCATCCAGGTCCTCGTTGCCGAGCTTCGCCAGCGGCACGCCCCCATGCGACTTGAGCGCCCGAACCGTGGCAACAACGAGTGCGGCCGAAGGCTTGAGATGGCCATAGCGCGCCACGATGTGGGCGAATTTCTCCAGGCCGAGATCCGCCCCGAAGCCGGCTTCCGTTACGACGATGTCCGCCAGCTTGAGCGCGATCTGATCGGCGAGCAGTGAGTTGTTGCCATGGGCGATGTTGCCGAATGGACCGGCGTGCACGAGCGCTGGCTGGCCCTCCATGGTCTGCACGATGTTCGGCAGCAGTGCATCCTTGAGCAGCACGGCCATGGCGCCGGCCACCCGCAGGTCCTCGGCGGTGACGAAGCTCCCATCCTTCCGCTGCGCCACGATGATGCGCCCGACACGCTGGCGCAAGTCCCCGAGGTCGCTCGCCAGCGCCAGGATCGCCATGATCTCTGAGGCGGCGGCGATGATGAAGCTCGATTCCCGCGGCACCCCATGCTCATCGCCCCCAAGTCCCGTCACGATGTGGCGGAGCGCTCGGTCGTTGACGTCCAGCGTCCGCGGCCAGGTGATGAAGCTGGGCCCGATCTCGAGCTGCCCATGAAAAATGGCGGCATCGATGACGGCGGCCAGCAGGTTGTGCGCCGCCTCGACGGCGTGGATGTCGCCGGTGAAATGCAGGTTGATCTCCTCCATGGGAACGATCTGGGCCAGCCCGCCGCCGGTGCCGCCGCCTTTGATGCCGAAGAGCGGTCCGGTTGACGGCTGCCGCAGGCAGAGCGCCACGCGGGTCCCGATCCGCCCCAACCCCTGCGTCAGGCTGATGGCACTCGTCGTCTTTCCTTCTCCGGCCCGCGTTGGCGTGATCGCGGTGACGACCACGAGCTGGCCGTCAGGCCGGTCGGACAAGCGCTTCAGCACGTCGAGGCTGACCTTCGCTTTGTACGGGCCGTACGAGATCATCTCGGACTCGAGCAGCCCGAACTCCTTCCCCACTTCCATGATCGGCCGGAGGCGGTGGGGCTGGACGACGTCGAACGCCTTTGCCGTCTGGCTCATGCGTCCATCGTCGGTGGGCTCATCAACGTCGATCGCGGGTTAGCGGCATCCAATTCCTTAACGACCGCACTGGCGACATCTTCCGGGGAGCCGGCGCGTTCCCGTTCGTCACCCCAGTGCCAGGCTTCGAGGTAGGCGTCCATGCCGGTCGAGCCATCCTTCATCGCAAAGGCGTCGATCGCGGCCTGGAAGCGGTCGGGCAGCATTCGTTTCACCTCCCCGCTCGCGTCCCAGGCTTTGATCTGTGCCGGGATGTGTTTCCAGAACATCACCTGGTACCTGGCCATCAGGCCGCCGCCTCGACCAGGCTGGCCAGGCGCGCCTCGAGCTCGCCCAGTCCGACCACCCGGACCTGAAGTGGAAGCTGCAGGTACTGCGCGATTTCACGGGCTTTCTCGAGCAACGCGTCGCTCGGAAACTGGACCAGGTAGAGCAGACCCTCATAGTTCCGAAAATAGATGGCTTTCAGGTCGGGATACCGATCGAGACCGAGCCCCCGCACGACGGCGCGTTCGAAGTTGCGCACCAGCCAGTCGGTCAGGAAGAAGGTCGCCGGCTGCTCGTCAGCCAGGCGCTCGAAGGTGGCTGCACCGGCAAACATCTCGTAGCAGTGCGGGCCGCGCACCCGGAGGGCGCCGTGCTTGACGAGCACCGGCTCCAGCGCACCGGCGGTGCCGCAATCGCCGTAGACCACGACCACCTGCCGGTAACGCGCGCTCAGCTCGGTGAGTCGCCGTTCGACTGACGCGACAATCCGCTTTGGATAGAAGTGCTGCATCGCCGGCACACCGTAGATGTCGACGTCCCAGCCGCGCGCATCCACGATGGCCTTGACCTCCGTGCCCAACGCGCCACAGATGAGCAGGGCGACCGGTTTCATCGCACGGTCTCAAGCTCCGGGAACTGGAGCACCGACACGAAGGAGTCGTTGAAGTCCGAGCGCCCGGAGAGTTCCACGTATTCGACCTTGTCCGGAAGCTCGAAGGCGACCTGCCGCTCGCGAAAGGACAGGAGCGCCATCTTGGCGCCCTCGCCCGCAGTATTGCCAACCGAGAGGATGCGATCGACGTCCACCGCCGGCACCAGTCCGATAATCTTCGCGCTCTCCGGATTCAGATAGGAGCCGAACGAACCGCCCAGCAAGACCTCGTCCAGGTCGGTCGCGCTGACACCCATTACGTCCATGAGCACTTTGATACCGGTCGCGATCGAGCCTTTCCCGAACTGCAGCTCGCGCACGTCCCGCTGCGTGAGGTAGACATTCTCCCCCAGCAAGAAGGCCCGCACGCCCTCGACCGTGATCAGCCGATCGGAAAGGGGATGCTCCGGGACCTCTTCCCGGCTCCGCATCTTGCCTCCGACGTCGAGTAGACCCGCCAGCCGAAGCTGCGCGACCGTATCGACCAGGCCGGAGCCACAGATGCCCCGTGGCACGATGTCGCCGCCGATCACCTGGAGCTCGACGTGATCGGTCAAGGTCACGCCCTCGATGGCGCCCTCGGTGGCGCGCATCCCGCAGCGGATCTGGCTGCCCTCGAAGGCCGGCCCGGCGGGTGCCGCCGTGCAGAGTACGCGCTTGACTGAGCCAAGCACAATCTCCCCGTTCGTGCCTACGTCGACAAAGACTCGCATCTTGTCCTCGCGGGCGAGTCCGGTGGCCATGATGCCGGCAACGATATCCGCGCCAACGTAGGCCCCGATGACCGGCAGTGTCTGGACGTAGCCAGCCGGATGGATGTCGATGCCGACGTCCAGCGCCGGCAGATACAGCGGATCGGTAAAGGCCGGCGTGAACGGCATCATCGAGATCGGCGTGGCATCGATGCCCAGCATCAGGTGGAGCATCGTGGCGTTTCCAACGATCACCATCTCGTAGACGCGGTCGCGGCTCACACCCGCGCTCTCGTACAGCTCGGAAAGGATCGTGTTGATCGTCCGCCGGACGGCATCACGGAGCTCCGCCTTCGCCTCGTCGCCCTGCATGCCGTGACTGATCCGGGAGATGACGTCCGCGCCGAACGGCGCCTGGCCGTTCAGCGTCGAGCGCACCGCCTCCGCCATCCCGGTCTTCAGGTTCATGAGGGTGCCCACCACGGTTGTCGTGCCCAGGTCGACGGCGACGCCGTAACTCTCCTCACGCGTGTCGCCTGGTTCAACCGCAATCAATGCATCGCCACCGAGAACGGCCGTTACCGTGAAGCCGGCGTCACGCAGCACGACCGGCAGACGACGCAGTACGCGCAGATCGGCCTTCATATCGAAGCCTTCGGCGGTCAGGGCATCGCGCAGCCGCTCGAGGTCACTGCGCTGATCCTCGAGACTGGGCTCGCTCAGCTCGACAAAGACTTTTCGCACGTTGGGATCGAGCAGGACCAGCCGGTTAACGCCCATGGTTGCGGCCTTCGGCACCCGGAGCAATTCCGGCACGGTGACCGTCGTGTCCTGGTAGACCTTCGCCTGGCAGGAGAGGCGCCAGCCGGCCTCCAGCTCGATCGGGCGTAGCTGTTTGCGGTCCGCCGTCGTGATCTCAGCGCCACCCTCGAGCACTTGCACCTTGCACTTGCCGCACGTGCCACGCCCCCCGCAGGTGGAATCGATCGGCAGGCCAATCCAATGCGCGGCGCTGAACAGAGTCGTGCCGGGCGGTACCCTGGTCGCCTTGTCGAACGGCTTGTAGACGACCTCGAGCTTCTTCTGGATCACCGCGTCACCGGTTCGACGGCGGCCGCTTTCTTCCGTTCCTGGCGGAACGTCGAAATCCAGCGCATCGCGTACTCGTCGTGCCCGAGCAACAGGTCCGACGCCAGCACCGCTTTGCGCACCTCGGGCACGAGCGGATTCGTGATGGCGCAGGTCAACCCGGCGTGCATCGCCACCGAAAAGAAGGCGGCGTTCACGATCGGGCGATCCGGCAGTCCGAACGACACATTCGAGGCGCCGCACGTCATGTTGTTGCCCAGTTGCTCTTTGATCAGGCGCATGGTCTCCAGCGTGATGACGCCGGCCTGCGGGTCGGCGGCGACGGTCATCGCGATCGGGTCGATCACAACGTCCTCGGGCGGGATCCCGTAGTACCGGGCGCGGTCGATGATCCGGCGGGCGATCTCCACCCGCTCCTGCGGCACCATGGTGATGCCGGTTTCGTCGTTGCTCATGCCGATGACGGCGGCGCCGTACTTCTTGACGATCGGCAGGATGCGATCCATTCGCTCGTCCTCCGCCGTCACTGAGTTGACCAGCGCCTTGCCCTGATAGACGGCGAGGGCGGCCTCCAGCGCCTCGATGACCGAGGAGTCGATGCAAATCGGAACATCGGTAACCTCACTGACGGCCTGGATCGCGGCGACGAGCAGGGCGGGCTCGTCGATGCCCGGGACGCCGGCATTGACGTCAAGCATCTGGGCGCCGGCCTCGACCTGGGCAATGGCATCGGCCCTGACCCGGTCCATCACCCCGGCCGTCATCTCAGCGGCAAGAACCTTTCGGCCGGTCGGGTTGATTCGCTCGCCGATGATGACGAACGGCCGATCGATTGAGATGACGACCTCTCTCGAGCGCGAGCGGAGCACCGTTTCCATCAGGGAACGCCTCCACCCTGTCCTCCCCCAGCGGGGGAGTGAACGATTCCAATGGCTGCCAGCGGGCTCAGCGTCGGTCGCGGAAGCAAGCCGGCGCGCTCGGCGACCTGGACGACGCCTTCCTCCCACTTGATGCCAATCAGGTGGACGCCAGCGATCCCCGGAATCTCACGCACCGCCCTGACCAGCTCGACGGCGATCTGAATGCCTTCTTCGGCCTGCCGCGCGGGGGCTGTGCGCTCGAGGCGGCTCACCAGACTCTCAGGAACATGCAGGCCCGGCACCTTCTGCTGCATGAAGCGGGCACCGCGAGCCGAGCGAGGGATGCCGATCGAGGGGATGATGAAGACCTTCTTCTGAAGATCCAGTTCGCCGACCATGTCCATGAATCGGGTGAAGACGGGCACATCGAAAACCAGCTGGGTCTGGATGAAATCGGCCCCCGCCCGGACCTTTTTCTGAAGCCGCAGCGGGCGGAACTCGAGCGGCGGGGCAAACGGATTCTCGACGGCCCCGATGAAGAATGAGGGAGCCTGCTCCAGCTTTCTGCCACTGAGGTACGTACCTCGGTCCCGCATCGCAGCGGCGACCTCGAGGAGCTGCATCGAGTCGATGTCATAGATGCGGCGGGCTTCGGGATGGTCGCCCGCGGTGACGTCGTCGCCGCTCATCAGCACGAGGTTGCGAACACCCAGGGCGGCCGCGCCAAGCAAGTCGGCCTGGAGCGCGAGCCGGTTCCGATCGCGCACCGTCAGCTGCATGATCGGCTCCAGACCCTTTTCCACCAGGAGGTGGGCCGCCGCCAGTGACGACATGTGCACGTGCGCACCCGTGTTGTCGGTGCAGTTGATCGCATCGACCGATCCGCGGAGCACCTCAGCGCGGCGCCAGGTCGCCTGCGGATCGGCGCTGTTGCTGGAGGACAATTCGGCGGTCACCACGAAGTGGCCATCGCGCAACAGGCCGGCGAGGCGGCTAGGGCTGGTCATGGGCCTCCCAACCCTTCGGCGCCATCCGGTCGCGACCCCGCAGGAGATTGATCCAGGATGAGGTTCCCTGCAACTGCCAATCCACCGGCTTCTGCACGTGCTCCATGTGATCCCGGAAGACAGGCAGTCGCCGCGATCCCTTCCACGCTTCCACCCAAACGCAGGGCTGATCCGCGAAGACCTCGCAATTGCCGTTCGCCCGCACGCCGCCACAGGGCCCGTTGCGGAGATTCTTGGGACAGCGCATCGGACAGCTCAAGCCGGTCGAATGCAGGATGCACTGGCCGCACATCTGGCAGCCCCAGATTGCCTCCTTGAGAGGCTTTTCCACGGCGAGGACGAGCCGCTCGGTAACCGACATGAGCCTCAGCCCTTCTTCAGGGTCTTGTCGATCAGCTCGACGGCCTGGGTCAGCGCCTGGTTCTCCGCGGCCTGCGCCGCACCAACGATCTGCTTGGCCATCCGGGTCGCGATCGAGGCATCCGGCGCGTAGTGGTCGGCACCGGAGAGCTTGGCGTAGTCCTCCGTGACGGGCGCGCCGCCGACCATCACCGCCACCTTGTCGCGGAGTCCGGCTTTCCTCAGCGCCTCGATGTTCACCTTGAACATCGGCATCGTGGTGGTGAGGAAAGCCGAAAAGCCGACGATGTGCGGCTCGTTGGCCCGGACCGCCTCCACGAACTTCTCGGGAGCACAGTTGACGCCCAGGTCCACGACCTCGAAGCCGGCCCCTTCCAGCATGATGATCACGAGATTCTTACCGATATCGTGGATGTCGCCCTTCACCGTACCGATCACGTACTTGCCGATCGGCTTCGCGCCGGTCTCGGCGATCAATGGCCGCAGGATAACCAGCGCGCCCTGCATCGCCCGGGCCGCGATCAACATCTCGGGGACGAAGAAATCGCCTCGCTCGAAGCGGCGGCCGACCTCTTCCAGCGACGGGATCAGTGCCTTGAAGAGGATGTCCATGGGGTCCATCCCCAGCTTGAGGGCCTCTTCGGTGAGTGCCTTGACTTGGATGTCCATGGGGTCCATCCCCAGCTTGAGGGCCTCTTCGGTGAGTGCCTTGACTTGGGGGGCGTGCCCATTGAGCGTGTGATCGAACAGCTCCTGCCGGATTTCTTCTTCGCGACTCATGCCTCGCCTCCCGCGTTCCGGATGTAGCCCATCCGGCGTGATATCGCCGCGCCCGCATCCTTGGTCATCTCACCCAGCTCAGTCAGGCGCTGTGGCGTCACCCGATAAGAGGGACCGGCCACGCTGACCGCGGCCTGCACCCGGCCGTCCGCCGCGTGGACGGGGGCGGCCACGGCATTCAAGCCAAGCTCGAGCTCCTCGAGCGTGAACGCGTAGCCATCAGTGAGGACCCGACGCAGCTGCTTCTCGAGGATGCGCGGGTCGGTGATGGTTCGCGGCGTGAGTCGGGGTAGCGGCCGGCTCAGCAGGCGGCGCCGCTCCTCCTCTGCGAGGTGCGCGAGCAGCACTTTGCCGTTCGAAGTGGCGTGCAGCGGGGTCTGCTTCCCCACCCAGTTGACGTTGACCACCAGGTTCGGCGCGGCGATCTGATCGATGTTCACCACCTGGTCGCCCTGAAGAATCGCCAGGTTGACCGTCTCCCCTGTCCTGAACGCCAGCTGCTCCAACACGGATCGCGACGCGCGGGCGAGGTCGAGCTCCGCGACGACGGCGCCAGCCAGCCGGACCAGGCCGTACCCGAGCCGGTATCTCTCGGTGGTGGGGTTTTGGTCGACCAGGCCGTGCTCCTGGAGCGTCGACAGGAGCCGGAAGACTGTCGACTTGTGGACCTCGAGGCGGCGGGCCAGGTCGGTGACTCGCATCTCCGGCTCGCTGCCAAGGAGCCGCAGAATCTCGAGCGCCCGGTCGAGGGATTGCACCTTGTTGCGCATTGCAAAACTGGTGCTCATGGCACAACAAGTGTAGCGCTGCCCGCAAGGCTCTGGCAAGCGCCGCGGACTGTCAGGCCGGCTGAAAACTTCCGAGAATGACCAGGAGCAGGACGGCCACACCGAGGCCGGTTGCGATCCACTCCCCGGTTGTCATGCCCTGCAGCGGACGCCCTGGGTAGCGAAGCTCCTGGTAGCCGTTGGCGGCCTGCTGCGTAATGAAAGCCGCCGCCGCCAGCAGCCCGCCTCCAACGGCGAACGCGATGAGCTCCGTCGGCCCGGAGAAGCGGCTCGATGCGTTGCTGATGACCGTGGCAAAAATGAACAGCCAGATCACACCAGCCGAGCTGAACCGGATCGATGAGGCGTGGCTCGCCAGCGCCTTTTTGAGGTCGTCCAGCTGCTGGTAGACGACGTAGAAGTTGTAGAAGGGAACCAAGAGCCACCAGAACGCTCGAGCGCGTGGAAACTGCTCTCGGCGCGTGAATTGGAAGAGCTGCCACAGCCACCACAGCTCGTAGATGAACGGAGCAAAGAAGGACAGGAGCGCGACTCGCTGCGGGGATCGGTAGAACCCTCGGTCGTCAGCGGGCGTCGGCGGCGTCGAGCTGGGCGCGGGAAAAGGTGGGTCCATTAGCGGCCTCCAAGAAGGATCTGGTCACGCCCAACCCTAGCGTCTTTTTGGCCGGAGCGGCCATTTCACCATTGACGACCGCGAACGTCGGTGCTAGCGTGCGCCTACGGCCGATATATCGCTGGTGTACGGCCGATATACGGGAGGGGATCGTTTGGCGAGCGAACTCACGACCGCTCGTCTGCCGCGGCGGCGTATCGCGGACGCGCCGCTGCACACCGTCGTCCTTGAAAGCGGCTCGGCTCGGTCGCAAGGTGAGCGCGCCTACCTGCTGATCAGGGACCAGATCATCACCCTCAAGCTGGCACCTGGCTCGGTGATCGAGGAGGCGCGGTTGCGCGAAGAGCTCGGCCTGGGACGTACGCCGATCCGCGAGGCGTTGCAGCGACTGGCTCACGAAAATCTGGTCACCTTCATCCCGCATCGGGGGACGTTCGTCTGCGACATCAACCTCACCGACCTCCATCGCCTTACCGAGGTGCGGGTCGAGCTCGAGGGCTATGCCGCCCGGCTGGCCGCCGACCGCGCCGGCGCCGCCGACCGCACCCTGATGAAAGCGCTGATCGCGGAGCTGGAGAAAATCGATGAGTCCGATGTCCACGGCCTGATGCGGCTCGATCAGCGTATCCATCGACAGGTGTACCAGGCGACCCGCAACGCCTTCCTCCAGTCGATGCTCGAGGAGAGCTTCAACCTCAGCCTTCGCATCTGGTTCCTGGGTCTCGATCGGGGGATTCGACTCAAGGAGGCCGTCGAGGAGCACCGCCGGCTGCTCGACGCCATCGTTTCGCGCGACGCCGACCAGGCGGACGCCGTCATGCGACAACACGTCAGCGGCTTCGAGCAAGCTATCCGCAAAGTGCTGTAGGAGGGGAAACAGTGAGAGTCTTCTACGCGACCGATCTTCACGGATCCGAAGTCTGCTGGCGCAAATTCCTCAACGCGGCGAAGTTTTACGACGCCGACGTGCTCATATGCGGCGGCGACATGACCGGCAAGGCGATGATCCCCATCGTCGAGGACGGCGACAGCTACGAGCTAACCCTGGCCGGCGTCTCCCAACGGGTCGGCCGTGATCAGGTCGCCGACGTGGAGAGTCAGGTCCAGCGCAAGGGCTATTACCCGGTGCGCATGACCTCGGCTCAGGTCGCGGAGCTGGAGAAGGACCCCCAGAAGGTCCAGACCCTCTTCACCGAGCAGATGTGCAAGACGGTCGAGCGCTGGATGCGGATGGCCGAGGAGAAGCTGAAGGACAGCAAGATCCGCGTCTTCGTCGCCCCGGGAAACGACGACGAGATTGAGATCGACGAGGTGATCGCGAACGCGCCGCGCGTGGAGCTGGCCGAGGGCAAGATGATCGACATCGGTGGTTACGAGATGATCTCCTCCGGTTGGGCGAACCCGACGCCGTGGCATACCTATCGCGAGGCGCCAGAGGATGAGCTCAGCAAACGGATGGAACCAATGCTGCGCGATATCAAGGACATGAGTCGCGCGATCTTCAACTTCCATCCGCCGCCCTACGGCACCGCCCTGGACGAGGCCCCGGCGCTGGATGAGAACCTGAAGCCGTTGCACGGCGGGCGGGCGCTGCGGCATGTCGGCTCGACCGCCGTTCGGGAAGCGATCGACAAATACCAGCCAATCTTGTCGCTGCACGGCCACATCCACGAGGGTAAAGGCATCACCCGCATCGGCAAGACGCTGGCGATCAATCCGGGCAGCGCCTATGAAGAGGGCATGCTGCTCGCTTCGATCATCGAGCTCGACCCCAAGAAAGGCATCAAGTACTATCAGCTGGTCAACGGCTAGGAGGTGAGGAGCTAGAGCATAGAGCAATCGACACCGTCGTTGATCAGTGAACGACACGCGAATCAATCAATACGGAGGTAACTATGGCGACAACGACAGCGAATCCGCCAAGGCAAACGCTGTTCTTGCGCAACGCCACCGGGCTCGTCAAAGCCTGGTCGACGTTCGACGCCTTCCTCTATTCATTCTGGTCGATCAACCTCGTGACGCTCGGCCTCTACGGCATGTCGTTCCTCTATGTCATCCCTGACGGCCAGGTGCTCGGCGGGGTCCTGCTCACCGGCGTGCTCGTCACCTTCCTGGTGTTGACCTACGCCATGCTGGTCAGCGCCATGCCGCGGGCCGGTGGCGACTACGCCTGGCAGAGCCGCATCCTCGGCGGCGGCGTGGGCTTCGTGCTGGCCATCACCGGATGGTGGTTTACGCTCTGGCTCTGGACCCCGATCTACGCCAACATCCTGGTGGTCCAGTTCTTCGCGCCGCTCGCCTATACGCTGGGATTGACCAATGTCGCGACGTTCTTCAGCAGCCAGGTGGGCGTCTTCGTCAGCTGCCTGATCGTGCTCGCCTTCGTCAGCTACGTCGTCACCGCGGGCATGGAGACTTACGCGCGCATTCAGAAGTTCTGCTTCTGGCTGGGCTTGGCGGGCCTGGTCGTCATGATCGGCCTGCTGCTCTTCTCCAGCCACGACGCGTTCGTCAGCGCTTTCAATCGGGAG
>VBEE01000043.1:0-1178 GCA_005881715.1 Chloroflexota bacterium
TGGAGAAGGGCCAGGACGTCAAGCAGGGTTCCTACCGCTGGCTGACGGTGCGCGTCCCTGGCGACGTCACCGAGATCTCCCTCGAGGAGCCGGGCCCGCCGGTGCATGACGAAGCCACCGCTGCGCAGCTCCGCGAGCTGATCACGAAGGGCGCGCTGGGCGGGCTCGTGTTCAAGGCGGACGATATCCGGGGTCTGTACGAGACCCTCAAGTCGCGCGGCGTCACCGACTTCACCCAGGAGCCCACCGACCACTTCTACGGCACCGACATGGGCGTCCGCGACCCCTTCGGCAACGCCATTCGGATCCTCCAGCAGGGGAAGGTTGCCCAAAAGGCAAGGACCTGATAGTCCGGCTGCGTTTGGTTTGAGTCGTGCAGGATCAATGGAACGTCGATTCAGGACAGCTGGGCGCCAGTGCGCCGCGGGCGCTCAGCTGACACCGTGATGGACAGCCGTCGAAAAAGCGCTCTGGCGGAGGGAGAGGGATTCGAACCCCCGAAGGCTTGCACCTTAGTGGTTTTCAAGACCACCGCCATCGACCACTCGGCCATCCCTCCGGCGATCATCAATAATACGGTCGCGGTTACGCCACCAAGCTACGCCTCGAAGCTGTAACCGACACCGGTCGATGTAGCCAGACGATGCCCGGCAAGCCGATGAGCTCTGCCACGGTCGGAGTCAGCCCCAGTTGACCGGAGAAGCCGGACTTCAGGATCTCGAGGATGCGGGCACCCAGCTCCGCTTGCGGCGATGCGAACGGCGTCCACATACCCTTGGCGTTGAGCTCCATGCTTGCTTTGAACTGCAGCTGGATGGTGCCGCGGCTGACCCCATGAAACGCGTGCTTGTGAAAGAACGGCGAGGGAATGAGAAACACCGGATCCGTGTAGCCCATCGCCTTGACGTCGAAAATGGGCCAGGAAATAGTACAGGTGCTCATCGCTGACCAGCGGTGCCTTCACCCTGAAATTGATTTGGAGCACTCGCGAGCGGCCGTGGAGCCGCAGATGTTTTGCGGTCTTGAGTTGCACCGCGAGGCTTTCTCGGAAGTGCCGCCGAATATGGATTTCGAAGTCACGGCGATCATCGTCCGCGAGCGCCCGAGTTGGGACGAGCCGCCCGTTCGATGTGAGAATCGCGATCTTGGCGAACTCCGCCTCAGTGATGACGCCCTGC
>VBEE01000043.1:1217-57484 GCA_005881715.1 Chloroflexota bacterium
CGTCAGCCTGAGCGTCCAGCGTCGGCCCAGAGGGCAAGGTCGCGTTCGCCGGGCAGGTCGGCCAGCACGAGGAGCACGCCGTCGAAGGGGCCGTCCGGGTCGGGGTAGGCCAGAACGCGACCAGCGAATTGACCCAGCTGCCGTTCGCGTCGGTCTCCGGCGGTGGTCCGCTCACCGAATCACGTCGAGCCCGCCCATATAGCTGCGCAGCGCCGTGGGTACCCGGATAGTACCGTCCTCCTGCTGATAATTCTCGAGGATCGCGACCACCGTGCGCGGCAGGGCCAGGCCGGAGCCATTGAGCGTGTGCACGAAGTCGACCTTTCCGTCTTTGCGCCGGTACCGGATGTTTGCGCGGCGTGCCTGGAAGTCGTTGTAGTTCGAGCAGGATGACACCTCGAGGAAGCGATTCTCGCCGGGGGACCAGGCCTCGAGGTCGTACGTCTTCGACTGCCCGAATCCCATGTCGCCGGTGCACAGCAGGATCAGGCGATAGGGCAGCTCCAGCCGCTGCAGGACATCTTCGGCATCCTTCACGAGCAGTTCGAGCTCCGCGCTGGAACGCTCTGGCTCCACGAACTTGACGAGCTCGACCTTGTTGAACTGATGCAATCGGATATAGCCGCGGGTGTCCTTCCCGGCGGCCCCGGCCTCACTCCGAAAATTCGTGGACCAGGCGACGTGCTTGATCGGGAGCGCCGAGGCCGCCAGGATCTCCTCCCGGTACATATTCGTCACCGGAACCTCGGCGGTCGGGACCAGGAAGAGATCCTTCTTCTCGATCCGGAACGCATCGTCCTCGAACTTCGGGAGCTGACCGGTTCCGGTCATCGCCGCGCGGTTCAGCAGGAAGGGTGGAAAGACCTCGGCGTACTCGTGCTCGCGGACGTGCAGGTCGATCATGAAGTTCATCAAGGCGCGCTCGAGCCTGGCCCCGGCACCCTTCAAGAAATAGAACCGCGAGGTCGCGACCTTGACGCCGCGCTCGAAATCGAAAAGGCCAAGGCGTTCACCGAGCTCGTAATGCGACCTGGGCGTGAACGCGAGTTTCCGGTCGAGCCCCGACTCCCGGATGGTGGGGTTGGCTGACGAATCTTTGCCCTCCGGCACCGACGGGTCGGGAAGATTTGGCACCTCGAGGAGCAACGCATTGAGGTGGGCATCGATCGGCGCCAGTTTTTGCTCGAGGGCTTTCACCTCATCCTTCAGCCCGCGCAGCGCGTCGATGGCCGCCTGGTCTCGGGCTTTGGCCATCGCGGCGGACCGCCGATTTTGCTCCGCCTTGAGCTGCTCGAGCCTCGTCAGGGTCTCCCGTCGTTGCGCGTCGAGTCGCACGATCTCATCGACGGGGGCGGGCTCTCCCTTTTTGCGGGCGCCGTCCTTGACGAGATCCGGATGTTCCCGGATGAAGCTAAGGCTCAGCATGCCGGGCGCGCAGATGCGGAAACAGGATCACATCGCGGATGGAGGGCTGGTCGGTCAGGATGGCCGCGAGCCGGTCGACGCCCAGGCCCATGCCGCCGGTCGGCGGGAAGCCGTATTCGAGCGCCGTGAGGAAGTCTTCATCCATCGGGTGGGTCTCGTCGTCACCGGCGGCGCGCGCGCGCGCCTGGTCCTCGAAGCGAGCCCGCTGATCGTCCGGGTCGTTCAACTCTGAGAACGCATTGGCGATCTCCTCGCCGGCAATGAACAGCTCGAAACGATCGGTCAGCCGTGGATCGCTCGATCGCCGCCGGGCCAGCGGCGAAACTTCGACCGGATGGCCCAGCACGAAGGTGGGCTGCACTAGCGTGTCCTGCACCAGCTCCTCGAACAGCTCGGCGATCAGCCCTCCCCAACCGAGCCCGGGCTTCGGCTGGATGCCATGTTTCTGGATCAGCCCCTGCAGGGTTGGCACGTCAGCCTTGAGCAGGTCTTCGCCGACCACCCGGCTGACTGCCTCTACCATCTCGACCCGCGCGAACGGACGGCTGAAGCGAATCTCCTGGCCCTGGTACTGAATCGTCGGGGTTCCCCTGACCCGCTCGACGAGGTGAATGACGAGCGATTCGGTGAGCTCCATCATCCCCTCCACGTCGGTGTAGGCCTGGTACAGCTCCAGCATCGTGTACTCGGGGCTGTGCCACTGATCCATTCCTTCATTGCGGAAGATCCGCCCGATCTCGTAGACCCGGTCGAAGCCGCCGATGATCAATCGCTTGAGGTAGAGCTCCAGCGCGATCCGCAGATACAGGTCCATGTCGAGCGCATTGTGGTGGGTTCGAAACGGCCGGGCCGCGGCCCCACCCGCCATCGCCTGCAGCACGGGCGTCTCCACCTCGGTAAAGCCCCGGCCCCGAAGGAACGTCCGGGTCTCTTCCACCAGCCGGCTGCGCGCGAGGAAGACCTCCATCACCTCGGGGTTGGCAATCAGGTCGAGGTAGCGCTGCCGGTAGCGGAGCTCCTTGTCCTTCAGCCCGTGATATTTCTCGGGTAACGGCCGGAGCGACTTGGCCAGCAGCACGAAGTCGTCGATCTCGCAGGTGATCTCGCCACGCCTGGTCCGAAACAGCGTGCCGTGCACGCCGATAACATCGCCGAGATCCAGGTCGGTGAAGCGGCGGTAGGGCTCGGCGCCCAGCTTGTCGACCTTGGCGAGCAGCTGGATCCGCCCGCTGAAGTCCTGGAGGTGGGCGAAGGTCGCCTTGCCCATGACGCGAATCGCGACCAGCCGGCCGGCCAGCGCCACGCGCTCGCTGCGGGCCTCGGCGCCGCCAGACTGTTCTACCTGCTCGAAGAGCGCGATCGCCTGCGCGGCGCTGTGCGTACGGTCGAAGCGGCTCTGGTAGGGCTCGATACCCTGGGAGCGGAGCATCTGCAGCTTCTGCCGTCGCTGCATCTCCTGATCGGTCCGCTCGGCTTCCATGCCGCGAAAGTCTAAAGGGTGGAGCGCTGACGACCGGCCCTAAAGAATGTCGAAGGTGCGCGCAATCATGGGGCGGTCGGGCCGGAATGGATTGTCCCCGGGGGGCAGGCGACCGGTGATGGCCTCGATCGCGCGCCGGCTGCCGCCGATGCTTCCCATGATGCCGTGTCCGCTGTAGCCGGTGTTCACCGCCAGCCCGGGGATGGGTGTCGGTCCCAGCAAGGGTCGCCGGTCCGGGGTATAGGTGTACTGCCCCGCCTGAAGCCACCATTGCAACCGCGGCGACCTCCAGACATCCTTCCAGAAGGGAACGATTCGCGCCAGCGAGTGGTCGCTGCGCGGATCGAGCAGCCCGAAGGCAAAGGCCGATGATGTCGGAACGTCATCGAGTGGAGGCTCAGCCGGCGCCGGCGCTGTCCACAACGCGTGGGCGCCCCCGCCTGCCGGGCGCCAGTGCGCGCCAGTCTCGAACTCGATAGTCATCGGTGCGCCGGCGGGCACCTGGGGGACCTGCGGAATGATCAACTTGTGCCGGCGAACTGTCGCCAGCGGCAGATCCAGGCGGGCGAGTTTCGCCACCGGACCCGACAGTGGGCCGGCGGCAATCACGACCCAATCGGCCTGCACTGGAGCCGCGGTCGTGGTCACACCCCGCACCCGGTCACCTTCCACGATGAAACCGGTCGCGGTCACGCCGGTATCGAAGCGGGCGCCGCTCGCCCGCGCCAGCTCCAGGGCCAGCCGGCGTGGCTCCAGCCAGCCGTCACCCTGGCGAAAGCGGGCGTTCACGATATCCGCGCCCAGGTAGGGAAAGCGCTGCCGCGCCTCGGCGCCGCTCAGCAGCTCGACATCGGTCAGGCCCCATCGGCGCTGCGCCGCGACCAGGTTCGCCTGGATCTGGGCACCCTCATCCGTTGCCGCGACGAAGAGGTAGCCCTGGTGGGAAAGGCCGATATCCACCCGCTCCTGGAGCTCATCGAAGAAGGCGATGCTTTCCCTGACCAGCTCGACCTCTTCCGCGTTGTCGAACTGCAGCCGGAAGGCGCCGGTCGCCACCGGGGTGGTGAGGGTTGCCAGCGCCGGGCGCTTCTCGAGAACGCGCGTCCGAAGCCCGGCGCGCTCCGCAAACAGCGCGGTTGCGCAACCGATGATCCCCCCACCGATGACGACGAGGTCGGCGGTCTCGGCCGCCTAGCGAACCTCGACGATCAGCATCTTGGTGGACCCGCCAGGAGTCAGTACCGAAACATCGTCACCGACGCGTTTGCCCAGCAGAGCCTTGCCGACCGGCGACTCGAGCGAGATCCGACCCTTACTCGGCTCCGCCTCGGCCGAGCCGACGATCGTGAACGCCTCGTCGCCGTAGTCGTCATGGACCTTGACGGTCGAGCCCACCTCGACAATCCCCTTGACGTGCTTGCCCTCGATGATGCTGGCGTTGCGGATCAGCTTCTCCAGCAAGAGGATGCGGCCCTCGACGAAGCCCTGCTCATTCTTCGCGTCGTCGTATTCGGCGTTTTCGTTGATATCGCCAAATTCCTTCGCCTGCCGGATTCGCTCGGCAACCTCGGGGCGGCGCTTATTGCGAAGCACTTCGAGCTCCGCCTGCAGGCGGTTCAGGCCCTCCTGGGTGATGTAGACAACCTTGTCGTTTTCCATGATTCTCCCTTTCTGGAACCGGCGTACGGCTCCGTAGAGCCGCCGTATTATACGAGATTGATAAAGCCAGTTCGCTAGCGCGAAATCTGAATCGCCAGCGGTGGCAGATTCTCGCGCACCCGGGCACCGGCGCCCATCGGGAGCACGACAAGGAAGAGGCCATGAACGGTATAGGTCCCCGCCGCCAGCTTGCTCGAGGTCGGCCAGTCGGCGGTGAATTCCGCTGTCTCCCCCGCCGCCAGCGTCTTGTGGCCGAAGGCCATGCACTGGATGGCGGGGACCGGCTGCGCCCAGACCTGCTGATGCTGGCTGTCCTCGGCCCAGATGTGAAGCGTCTGGACACAACCAATCTCGTAGTCGATCGGCCCCGTCACGGTCAGGGTGAGATGGACGCTGGCGCCGGCGGCCAGCCGGGCCGGGGTTGCCTGCGCGTAGAACGGCCCGTTGGTGCCGGACACGGTGCCGCCCGCGCCCGGGCCGGCGGCCTGGGCGCCGCAGCCGGCCAGCACGATGGCGAGCAGCAGGAAGATTCGGTTCACCTCGGTATGACGGTGGAGGAGGTGGAAAAGTTCCGGCAACGGATGGTCAGTGCTGGACCGGCGAAACCCTATTCGGACCTGCGGCCCCGTGCCGGGTCGTTCAGGTAATCGGTCAGGCCGCTTCGCTGGAGGCCGAACCGTCGTCGAAGGTATCGGCGTCCGACCGGTAAGCCCCGGGATCGATCGCCTGCGCACGCTCCAGGACCTCAGCGACATCCTCCGGACTGCACACCGACTGGACCATCGTCCGGAGTCGGGCTGCGCCTGGGAAGCCCCGCAGACCCCAAGCGATGAACTTGCGAAGCAGCCGGGGCCCCCGCTCCGCGCCGTAATAGTCGAGGACCAGGTCACCGTGCCGTCGGATCAGCGCGATCTGCTCTGTCCAGGAGAGATCCGGGATCACCTCGCCAGTGGTCAGGCGAGCCACCGTTTGCCGCACCAGCCACAGGTTGCCCAGGATGCCGCGACCCAGCATCACGGCGTCGACGCCGCTCTCCCGGATGCGGCGGACGCTGTCGTCCGCCGTCCGCAGGTCACCGCTGCCCGCCACCGGGATCCCGACGGCGGCCCGGACCTGCGTGATCGCGGCCCAGTCCGCGAACGGGTCATATCGCTGGGCGCGCGTCCGACCGTGCACCGCCAGGCCCTGGATACCGGTGGCCTCCAGCCGGGTGGCCATCTCGAGGAAGTTCCGGGTACCGGCGTCCCATCCGAGGCGGATCTTGGCCGTCACCGGAACGGCGACCGCTCCAACGACGGCCTCACTCACGCGGCAGGCCCGATCGGGATCGCGCAGCAAGGACGAGCCGCCTGACGTCTTGACAACTTTGGGCACCGGGCAGCCCATATTGATGTCGACGATGTCGGCGCCGGCCGCCTCCGCCATCACGCCCGGATCGCCGCCCATCAACTGCACCGAGACCGGCCGCTGATCCCAACCGAGGTCCATCAGCCGGAACGATTCCCGATGCCGCCGGACGAGCGCCTCGCTGCTGATCATCTCGGTACAGGCCAGCCCGGCGCCGAACTCCCGGGCGATCTTGCGGAAGGGCGCATCCGTGACGCCCGCCATCGGGGCCACGTACACAGGCGAGGTCAGCGCAGACGAGCCGATTTTCACGGGCCTATCAGCCTATCAGTCTCCGCGACGGAATCGGACCTCGAGCAGGAGGGCGATCACGCCCAGCATCAAGATCACACCCACGTTCTGCGGGTTGATGAAAATCGCGAACAAGGTGGCTGCGGCGATGAAGATGGCGGCCGGGTCGCGGATGGGTGGCGTCCGGTCCGGACGAGCGGGCGGGAGATGCCCGGGCGGCGGCGGGAGCTGGTCAGACATTTATGTCGTAGATGAGCCGCAGGCCTTCCAGCATCAGGCGCTGATCCACCAGCTCGATCACGGGCGTCTGGGCGGCGATCAGCCCCGCGAACCCGCCGGTGGCGATCACCCGGGGTTGCGCGCCGAGCTCCTTGCGAATACGGTCGACCATCCCCTCCACCTGGGCTGTGAATCCGAAGATGATGCCGGCCTGCATGCTCTCGGCGGTGGTGCGCCCGATCACGGTCGCCGGCGCCTTGAGCTCCACCCGCTGCAGCCGGGCCGCCCGCTCATACAGGGCTTCGACCGAGATGCCCATGCCCGGGGCGATGGCCCCGCCCAGATAGTCGCCCTCCTTCGACACCACGTCATAGGTTGTCCCGGTGCCGAAGTCGATGATGATCAGCGGCCCGCCGTACTTCTTGAAGGCCGCCATGGCGGCGACGATCCGATCAGCGCCGACCTCCTTCGGATCGCGATAGTGGATTTTGAGGCCGGTCTTGACCCCCGGCCCGACCACCAGCGGCTCCCGGTCGAAATAGCGCTCGATCGCCTGCACCAGGGCGCTGTTCAGCGGCGGGACCACGCTGGCCACCACCACGCCATCGACCGACTTCGGATCGAAGCCGTCCTGCCGGATCAGCTGGACCATCAGCAGACCGAGCTCATCCGGCATGCTGTCCCGGCGGGTGGCGAGCCGCCAGTCGTGGCGGAGCTGATCGCCCTCGAAAAGCCCGAACGTGAGGTTCGTGTTCCCGAGGTCGATCGCCAGCAACACGTCGTCAGTCTACCCGCGGGAATCGCCGGTTTTGGTTTCTACAATGAGTGCATGCTCTCCGCGAAAGGGAATCTGGCCGCGCAGGAGGCGCGGCAGCTTCGGCCATTCTGGCGCGAGGGCCGCATCATCCGCTGGCCGGCTCGGGAGGGCCGCCGACGGCTGGTCCTGGCGGAGGTGGTGCGAACCTTTCCGCTGGGCCGGCGGCTGGCCGAGGCGGAAGTCGACACCATCCTGCGATCGATCTGGCCGGACTACTGCCAGCTGCGGCGGGCGCTCGTCGACTACGAGCTGCTCAATCGCAAAGCCGGTGTCTACTGGCGAATCGGCTAGTAGACGTCTTCTTTGCGGGTGTCTTCGTCGGCGTCGGGGACTTCGACGTCGTCCTCGGCTGAGTCGACAGTGTGCATCCCGTCGAGTTCCTCCGCCGGCTCCTCCCCATCCTCATCGGCCTCCTCGACGTCGGCCGTCCGGGTGAGCAACGACTCCTTGGCGTAGGGGCGGAACTCCTCGCGGCCCTTTTTGATCGTGAAGGATGGGCGGCCGAAGAACTTCGGGTCCTGGTAGGTCTCCCGGACGATCACCTTGATGGCGCCACCCTCGCAGGTCGCCACCGCGCCCGAATAGCGGTTGCCGCCCTCCAGGAACTTGATCAAGCGCCGCCCCAACGCGTGCTCGAGGTGGCCGAGGTAGACGCCGCGGGCGGTCTCGACGTTCATCGTATCGCCGTCCACGATCAGCCTCACCGGATCACCGCCGGAAACCTTGCTGCAGGGGTCTCCTTCGGCATGGACGTGCACGGCGGTCAGGGTCGTCTTGCCGGTCTCCTCGATAAAGGCGTCGACGTCCACTTTCGTCTTTGAGGCCGGCACGGGCTGGCTGCCGCGAAGCGCCTGGAGCTTGGCCAGGTTCTTGACGGCGATCGGGTTGACCGGATTCATCTTCAGGGTGCTCTTGTAGGCCTCGATCGCGTCGTCCAGCTGGCCGAGCTCGGTGTACGCCTTCCCCAGGCGGTTCAGGGTGTCCTCATCCGGGCCAAAGCGGTCGATGATGCCGCGGTTGACCTGGACCGCTTCCGTCCATCTGTTCGCCAGGGCCAGCTCGATCGCCTCGTCGACGTACTGGGCCCGTGGTTTGATCCGTTCTGCGAATTCCGCCAAGGAATGCCCTCCTGAGATGCGCGTATACCCTACGCGCGCTCCAAAACCATTGTCAAGCCTGCATCGCGAGTTGCTCGGCATCACAACGACCGGCGCTCCGGATGCTTGTGCCACCCCGGGACATTATTAGGTGGTATTAGAAGAGTTGCCCAACTAGTTGCGCCCGGTTGGGCAAGGTTGTATAAAGATCACGCCTCGCGGACAGGCAGATCGTAACGCAACTCAAAGCCGAATATGGAAGGAGGACGTGTATGAAATTGCCGAAGTTGCTCGCCGGATTAGCGTTGGCGGGCATGGTGTTGGCGGCCTGCGGAACCAGTAACTCCACCGGCAACACCAACAAGGGCACGATCAACATCGGCGTCGACCTACCGGAGTCGGGGGCCGAAGCTTCGAACGGTATCCCGACGCTCAACGGCGTCAAGTACGCGGTGCAGACGGCTGGATCGGTCGAGGGCTACACCATCAAGGTGAAAAACCTTGATGACGCGGTCAACGGCGTCCACGACCCGCAGAAGGGCGCCCAGAACATGCAGGCGTTCGTCGCCGACACGAGCGTGCTCGGCGTCGTCGGGCCTTTCAACTCGAATGTGGCCCGCGCCGAGATTCCGATCAGCAACCGGGCGAAGCTGGCACAGATCAGCCCCGCCAACACCAACCAGTGTCTGACCAAGAACATCTATATCCCGACCACGCTCGGTGCACCCAAGGACATCACCTGTAAGGACGCCGGGATCCTCGCGCCGGCTGACTTGCGGCCGACCGGCGTGAACAACTACTTCCGGGTCGCGACCACCGACGACCTGCAGGGCCCCGCCATGGCGGACTACGCCTACGACACGCTCAAGGTGACCAAGCTCGGCGTCGCCTCGGACAATGAGGTCTACGGGAAGGGCATCGCCGATACCTTCTCGGCCGAGTTCAAGAACAAGGGCGGCACGATCGTCAAGCGACAGGACTTCAACACCAAGAGCACGAACGACTTCCGCGGCTTCCTGCAGTCCGCCAAGGGCGCCGGCGCCACCGCGATCTACTTCGGCGGCACGGACAGCAACAAGGGCTGCATCGTCCGGGCGCAGGCGAAGGGCATCTTCGCCGCCGATTCGCCGTACATGGGCGGTGACGGCCTGCAGACCGGGCAGTGTCTGAAAGACGCCGCCGACAACGCGGCCGGCATCTACGCCGCCGTGGCGGCGCCGAACGCCGAGCAGATCCCCGCTTCCAAGTCGATCATCGACGGCTTCAAGAAGGCGTTCCCGAACAAGGACGACTTCGGCGCCTACTCGATGCCCGCCTACGACTGCGCCAAGATCCTGATCGAGGCGATTCGCAAGGCGATCAAGGCCAACAACGGCAATATGCCGACCCGCGACGCGGTTCGCCAGCAGGTCGCCAACACGAAGGACTTCACCGGCACGCTGGGCAAGACGACGTTCGACGAGAATGGCGACACGTCGCTCAAGATCATCTCCATCTACCAGGCGAAGGGCAGTCCCGTCGACTGGAGCTGGGTCACCCAAATCGACTTCGCCAAGAAGTAACCGACCGCTGCAATAGAATCTGGAGGGGCCGAGGCCCCTCCAGATTCGCGTCAACAGGAGAGAGGAAGCTGGTCGGAGCGCTTCGAACGACGCGTAGCGCCTTAGCCGGTCCCGCCGGCACCCGGGCCTTTGGTGGTCTGCTGCTTGTCCTCCTGGCAATCCTCCTGGTGCCACGAGCTGCCAACGATCCATCGTTTTTCGTCCAGATCGTGATTTACGGCCTTGCCAACGGGGCCATCTACGCCCTGATCGCGCTCGGGTACACGATGGTCTACGGCATCGTCGAATTGATCAATTTTGCCCACGGCGACGTCTTCACCCTGGGCGGTTTTCTCGCCCTTCCGCTGATCGCGGCGTTCGGGCTGCGGGAAGACCAGTCCACCGGGCTTGGGGTCTACCTGGTCTTGCTGGTGGTGGCGCTGATCGTCATGCTCCTCACGGGAAGCCTCAACGTCCTCATCGAGCGGGTCGCCTATCGGCCCCTGCGCAACGCGCCGCGGCTCGCGCCGCTGATCACCGCCGTCGGCATGTCGTTCATCCTCGAGGGGCTGATGTACATGTGGCAGGGGGCCAACAACGTGCATTTCCCCGATCTGCTTCCTTCTGGCCGGATCTCCCTGGGCGGTTCCGCGTCGATCGGGGCCAAGGACTTCATCGTCATTGCGTTGGCCGTCGTGCTGGTCGTCGTACTCACCACCTTCATCAATAATTCCAAATTGGGCAAGGCCATGAGAGCGACCGCCCAGGACCGTGATGCCGCGCAGCTGATGGGCGTCAACATCAACCGCACCATCGCGGCCACCTTCTTCATCGGCGCCGTCCTCGCCGGCGCCGGCGGCATGATCTTCGGCCTCTACTTCAACACGGTGCGCTTCGACCTCGGTTTTCAGTCCGGGTTGTTTGCCTTCACGGCCGCCGTCTTTGGCGGAATCGGCAATATCCAGGGCGCCGCCCTCGGCGGGCTGTTCATCGGGATGGTGAAGGCGTTTAGCGATGCCTATTTCACGTCGCAGCTCACCGATGTCTGGATTTTCAGCATCCTGATCCTGGTGCTGGTCTTCCGTCCCACCGGCCTGCTCGGGATGCGGGTTCCGGAGAAATGAAGGGAGCCAAGGAGCGTGCCCCCAAGCGGCTCCCCTTGCAAGGTTGGACCGACCGTGACACGGTCATCCTCCGAGCGCTCCTGGTGGGAGCGATCCTGTTCCCCTTCTTTGCGACGCTCGTTACCGGTGGCAGCGGCGGGGCCCTGATCAACACGGCGGCCGATGCCGGCGTGTATGTCCTGCTGGCGATCGGCCTGAATATCGTGGTCGGCTTCGCCGGACTCCTCGATCTCGGCTACGCGGCGTTCTTCGCCATCGGCGCCTACACCTACGGAATGCTTGCGTCCGGCCAGCTCTTCGGGAGCCCACTGCACCATGAGATCCACCTCCCCTTCTGGCTGCTCCTGTTCGTCGGGATGTTCGTCGCGGCCGGCTTCGGCGCTATCCTGGGGGCGCCGACGCTGCGGCTGCGCGGCGATTACCTGGCGATCGTGACTCTCGGGTTCGGGGAGATCGTCCCCAGCGTCTTCCGCTACCTCGGACAGGGCTCCGTGCTCGGCAACTGGACGGGCGGGGTCAATGGCATCGCCGGCATCGACCCGCCCTCGCTGCCCTTCGGCATTTCCGGGCCATGGAGCGGCGAAGCGCTGCGCTTTCTGCCCCGTTTCGACTTCGTCGATCC
The DNA here is from genome assembly GCA_005881715.1 of Chloroflexota bacterium. Taxonomy (GTDB): domain Bacteria; phylum Chloroflexota; class Dormibacteria; order CF-121; family CF-121; genus CF-13. The sequence goes on from VBEE01000043.1 coordinate 12,840, forward strand.
CATCGCCTACTACGTCCTGATGGTGATCCTCGTCATCGTCGGGGTTGTCGCCGCAACCAATCTCCACCGCTCGCGGCTGGGTCGCGCCTGGATGGCCGTGCGCGAGGACGAGGTGGCCGCCGCCGCCACCGGCGTCAACACGGTGGCGATCAAGCTGTTGGCCTTCTCCATCGGCGCCTCGTTCAGCGGCCTGGCCGGCACCTTCTACGGCGCCAAGCTGTCCCTGGTCAGCTCTGAGAACTTCGCGTTCGTGGTCTCGGTGACCATCCTGATCATGGTGGTGCTGGGCGGCATGGGCAACATTCCCGGCGTCATCCTCGGTGCGCTGATGATCTACTACGTGCTCTTCAACTTACTGACCAACCTGCCCGATCTCGCTGCCAGCTTCGCCAGCGCGATCGGCCTCGGCTTCCTCAATGCCTCACACGGCGACTGGCCGGGCCTGCATGACGAGGTGCAGCGGATGAACTTCCTGATCTTTGGGTTGATCCTTGTGCTTGTCATGTTGTTCAGGCCGCAAGGCCTTCTTCCCAGCCGCGTCCGCGAGCAGGAGCTGGCGAAAGGCGTCAGCGAGCAGGCCGTCTTCGACCTTCGCGAGGAAGGCTGACGGTGGCGGCCGAGCAGCGGATCCTGGCCGTCGAACAATTGACCAAACGTTTCGGCGGCCTGAGCGCGGTCGACCACGTCAGCTTCCACATCAACAAGGGCGAGATCTTCGCCCTCATCGGACCGAACGGCGCGGGCAAGACCACCCTGTTCAACACCATGACGGGCATCTATTCGCCGACCTCAGGCACGGTGATCTTCGAGGGGGCCAACATTACCGGCCTGAAACCGTATCGGGTGGCGCAGCTGGGCATGGGACGGACCTTTCAGCAGATCCGCCTGTTCTCCTACATGAGTGCGCTCGACAACGTCCGGGTCGGCGAACACTCGCGGATGCACGCCCAGGTCTGGGATGCGCTGTTCAAGACGCGGACCGCCCGCAATGAGGAAGCCCGCGTCACCGAGAAAGCGATGGAGCTCCTGAACTTCGTGGGGATTCAGCAGCATGCCCACAATTACGCCCGCAACCTGCCGTACGGCCACCAGCGCCGCCTGGAAATCGCCCGCGCCCTGGCCAGCGACCCACACCTTCTGCTGCTCGACGAGCCGGCGGCCGGCGCCACGCCCCAGGAAAAGCGGGAGCTGATGGAGCTGGTCGAAAAGGTCCGATCTGAAGGCGTGACGGTGCTCCTGATCGAGCACGACATGCGGGTCGTGATGGGGATCTCCGACCGGATCGTTGTGCTCGACTACGGCGAGAAGATCGCCGAAGGGAAGCCGGAAGAGGTCCGGCGCGACCCCCGGGTGATCGAAGCCTACCTGGGGAAGAGCGCCTAGCCCGGTCATGGCGCTGCTCGAGCTCGAGAACGTCGACACCTACTACGGTCGCGTGCACGCCCTACACGGCATCACGTTGCATATCGACGAAGGCGAAATCGTCACCCTGATCGGCAGCAACGGGGCGGGTAAGACGACAACGCTCCGAACCATTTCCGGCCTGACTCCGGCGGCAAAGGGTCAGGTTCGGCTTCGCGGGAAAGACATCACCCACGTCGCCCCGGACGAGATCGTGCGGCTGGGAATCGGGCACGTGCCGGAGGGGCGCCGGATCTTCGGCCGCCTGACCGTCCGCGACAACCTGTTCCTCGGCGCCTTCACCCGCAAGGACCGGGAGGGAATTCGGCGGGACCAGGAGCATGTCTTCAAACTGTTTCCTCGCGTCAAAGAGCGTTTGGATCAAATCGGTGGCACGCTTTCTGGTGGCGAGCAACAGATGCTCGCGATCGGACGCGGCCTGATGTCGCGACCCCGTGTCCTGCTGCTCGACGAGCCCTCGCTGGGCCTCGCCCCCATCCTGGTCGACCAGATCTTCGACATCATCCGCGACATCAATCAGGAGGGCACCACCATCCTGCTGATCGAGCAGAACGCGGCCAAGGCATTGGCGGTGGCGAACCGAGGCTACGTGCTCGAAACCGGCCGCATCGTCAAGGAAGGACCCACCTCGACGCTGCTGGAAAGCCCCGACGTCCAGAAGGCATATCTCGGAATCTAGGGGAACCGGGGCGCCTCGCACCGGATTGGCCCTGGCCGCGCTGCTCATAGCCGCATGCGGCACTTCCGCTCCCGCTCCAACCAATCCGGTGCTCGCGAGCATCACGGTGGGGGCCCGAGCGGGGACGCCGGCGATCGGCGCCGGCGCTGTCTGGATCCCCAATACCGGCGATGGCACGGTCTCCAGGGTCGACCCGGCCAGCAATCACGTCGTCGCCACCATTCGCATTGGCGATGCCGCCGCCTTCTACAAGACCGTCTGCGAGCCCTACGGATCCGTGCACAGCTTCATGGTCACCACCTTCCACATCCGCCGCTGCGATCTCCCGAGCGCGGTGGCCGCGGGATCGGACTCGGTCTGGGTCGCCAAGAACGATACGAATGAGATTGTGCGAGTGGACCCGGCGGCAAACCGAATTTCGACCCGGGTGTCCACCGGCGTCGTCCCCTTCGGTCTCCTCGTCACCCCGGCCGCGGTCTGGGTCACCAGCTACGACGACGATGCGATCGTTCGCATCGATCCGATCAGCGGCCGGATGCTGACGACCATCCGAGTGCCGGGGCGGGGCCCGACCGGCGTCGCGGAAGCGGACGGGGCGCTATGGGTCGCGAACAGCCGCAACGGATCCGTCTCGCGGATCGATCCGGTCAGCAACCAGGTGACCGCCACCATCTCGATGACCTGCCGGAGTCAGTGCCTCGGCGGGGCGGTGCCCTTGGCCCTTGCCTCCGTGGCCAACCAGATCTGGATCCGCAATGAGGGCGATGGCACCGTGGCGCGAATCGATACGCGCACAAATATGGTGGTCGGGACCATCGATGTCGACACCTTCTACGGGCGTGATGGTCAGGACGCCATTGGCGTCACCCCCTCAGCGATCTGGCTGAGCGGCATCAGCTTGCAGCGGATCGATCCGAGCACCGGGCGGGTGGTGCGAACCGTTGATCAGGGCGGCATCACGTTGGCGGCGGGGTTTGGCTCCCTCTGGGTGACCGACGTCGTGGGCCGCATCCTTCGGCTGGATCCGCAGCGATTGCGCAGCGGATGAAGCCGGCCGTCGCCATGATGCTGATGGTGGCGATGGCTCTGTCCGGCTGCACCCTCGGGGGTGACGGCGCGCAGCACGTCGTTGGAACCGTGAAGCTCGGCGCCGACCTGCCGCTCAGCGGCGACGACGCACCCGACGGCCTTCCGGTGAGGAACGCGATCGCGCTCGCCATCGACCAGGCCGGCGTGGTCTGTGGCGCGGCCAGCCATCGGGACGCGTGTGTGCGGCTGGAGACCGTCATCGAGGACGACGTCAGCCAGGGGATTCACGACACCGCGAAGGGCGCGCAGAATGTTCAGCGACTCGCCGCGGACGGTCGCGTGATCGGCATGGTCGGCCCGCTGTACGAGAGCCTCGCAAAGAGCGAGCTGCCGGTGGCGAACGCGGCACCGCTGGCCATGGTGAGTCCGGCGGTGACTGACGAGTGCCTGACGCGGGAGCCGGCGGACGGGCACTGCGGCGGGCTGAAAGCCAGACTCCGGCCCGGCGGCGGCAACACCTTCTTTCGGGTGGTCACCACCCAGCTGGACGAAGGCGCAGCCGGGGCCGACCTCGCCTTTCGCACCCTGGGCAAGCGGCAGGCCTTTGTCCTGAATGACCAGAGTCCGTTCGGCCAGGCCGTGGCTCGTGCATTCGCCGACCGGTTCGCGCGGGACGGCGGAACCGTGGTCGACCCGTCGGACCTGGGAGCCTTTGACCCGGGTCAGCCGCCCGCCTTCGGAATTCGGGTCGATCGAGCCCGCGCATCGGGCGCCGACGTCATCTACTTCGCCGGCTCGGCGATCCTCGCGGCCGCCTCGCTTCGACGGGAGATGGTCGCCCGGATGCCGCAGGTGCCGCTGATCGGCACGGATCGGCTGGCGAACTCACAGTTCGCCAAATCGGCCGGCGCGTCGGCCCGCGGCTGCTACTACACGGTCGTGGGTCCCTATCCGCCGCGAATTCATGAGGCCGCCTCCGTTGGCCGCGCCTACCGGCAGACCTATGGCGTCGACATCGCGTCCGCCAGCCTGGCGGCCTTCGACGCCACCAACCTGCTGATCGCTGCCGTGCGCCGGGCCATCGATGATGCCGGCGGGAAACTGCCGAGCCGGTTGGACGTACTGCGCGAAGTCGCAAAGACGAAGAATTACGCGGGGGCGATGGGCGTGATGAGCTTCGATTCGGATGGCGACACCAGTCTCAAGCTGGTGACCGCCTACCAATGGCTGGCCGCGACCGAACCCCGTGGTCAGATCGTTGCGCAGCTCACCGTGAACTGATCATCCGATGGGCCGGCCGGTCACCAGCGCCAGCGCGATCAGATAGACGCAGATCACGGCGAAGAGCCCGTACTCGAACATGATCCGCCGCGTGAGCGAATCGTCGAGCGCATGCACCGTCAATCCCTGCCAGGCATACCAGGCAAAGGCGAGGATCACCGCGACGTACTGGCTTCCCTGGTTGAGGTAGGTCACCATGCCGAAGGCGCCAAAGGTGACGGTTCCCGCCGTCAGAAAAGCGGACAGCAGGGCCAGACCTTCGCGGCGGGTGGCGAAGCGAAAGCTGCGATAGCCGCTGAGCAGGGCCACGACGAAAATCGCGCTGAACTTGAGGACGTTCGGCAGGTCCGCCGACTGGAGAATGAGGAAGAACAGCGCGAGCAAGACGCAAAACGTGGTGGCGTCCCGAAGAAACCGGTGGAGCGGCCGTTCGCGTCCCATCCCACGCGAGAGGTCGACGAAGCTGCTGGCGAAGATGAAGGCCCCCATCGTCAACATCGCCAGCGAATGCACCCGATAGTCGGGCGCCAGGATCGAGAAGGCGGCGGCCGCCACGATGACGAGCACCGGCGTGATGTAGTGGTCAAGACTGAGCCACGCCGGGGTTCGGTTGCGGGCATGCAGAAAAGTCAGCCCCAGGGTGACGAGCAGGGCCAGGACGGCGGTCGCCTGCCAGACCTGGTCCGGGGTGAGCAGTTCGGACTTGAAGGTGAGGCCGATGGCCACGGCCCAGGCCGCCAGCAGCCCCAGGTAGCGGGTGCCAAGCTGGATGGGCCGCGGTACCGGCCGCGGCCGGGCTCGCGACCGCTGTTGCCCTGGCGGAAGGGTCGCGGAAGAACTCGCCAGGGCTTCCGACATGGCGGCTAGTCTAGCAGGGAAACGTCCGTTTGGGGCCTGGGGAAATCACCGGCTGCCAGCCCCGAATTTGTATTCGAAAACAAATGTTCGACGGCAACTGACGCTTTTGTGGAAACTGTGGAAAGTGACGGTCAGGCGATGCTGGTTCCCTGGCGCCCGTATTTGTCTTCGAGCCTCACGACATCATCGATCTCCGGGGACGAAACTTCGAAGAATTCGCACTCCTCGATCCCGATCATCCGATGCTTGCGTCCGGGCACGATTCGCTGCGACATTCCCGGGGTCAGCCGGTGGGTCTGCATGCGCCCGCCATCGTCCTCGAGCTGAAGGTCCATCGCCCCCTTGGTGACCAGTAACGTCTCGTCTTTTTGCTGGTGGTATTGCAGGCTGAGCATCTCGCCGGCGTTGATATGGATGACCTTGCCGAGGTACTTTTCGGTCACCGCGAAGCGGTTCTCCCAGCCCCAGGGTTTTAAGACCAGGAGGGAGGGAGATTGATCAGACAAGCTGGCGCAGCCCGAGCTTTTCTTCGAGCGCGGCGAGCAGTTGCTCGACCCGTTCCGTCGAGGACGCTTCGCTGTAGACCCGGATCAGCGGCTCGGTCCCGCTGAAGCGAACCAGCACCCAGCTGCCATCCTCCAGGTAGTACTTGAATCCATCGTCGGTACGGGACCGCACGACCCGGCCACCGCCAATCTCGCTGGGCGGCTCCTTTTCCAGCCGTGAGTAGAGCTCGCTGCGGCGGGCCGCATACTCCTCCCGCTCGAGATGGAGGTCGTGCCGAGCGTAGAAGTGGGGCCCAACCAGCTCGGTGAGATGGTTCATGATCCGCGAAAGCGGCTGGCCGTACTTCACGATCATGTCGGCGAACGAGATCCCCGAGAGGATCCCGTCGCGTTCTGGAATATGGCCGCGGAACGCGAAACCGCCGCTTTCCTCGCCGCCGAGCATGGCATCGGTCTCGGCCATTTTCGGCCCGATGTACTTGAAGCCAACCTTCAGCTCGTGCACCTTGACGCCGAACCGCTCACCCAGCTTGTCGACCATCGAGGTCGATGTCAGCGACCGGACGACGTCCCCCTTCTGTCCGCGCTTCTCGACCAAATACATCATCAACAGGGCCATCACCTGGAGCTGGTTGATGAAGCCGCCCTTTTCGTCGATGATGCCAACCCGATCCGCGTCACCGTCGTTCGCGATGCAGAGGTCGAAGCCGCCGGCCTTCATCCGCGCCATCGCCTCCGGCATGTAGTGCGCGATCGGCTCGGGGTGCATGCCGCCGAAGCCGGGGTTGCGTTCGGCGTGGATCTCCTCGACGGTGGTCTTGCCACCGTTGAGGAGCGCCCTGACATAGCCCTGGCTGGCGCCGTACATCGGCTCGTGCAAGATGCGCAGGCCGGCGGCTTTGATGGCATTGAGGTCGATGAGCCGATTCAGTTGGGCCGCATAGGCGGGTTGCGGGTCGAAGACCTCGATCAAGCCCTCCCGCTGGGCGTCGTCGAACCGCACCTGACGAACCCGGCCGCCGCGCTGGACCCGTTGAATCTCTTCCTCGAGCCGGTTGGTGACCTCGGGGGAGGCCGAGCCGGCGTACTCCGGTTTGTATTTCAGGCCACTGAAGTAGTAGGGGTTGTGGCTGGCCGTGATGACCAGGCCACCACTCGCCTTCCTGTCGAGGATCGCATAGGTGGAGACCTGGGTCGGCGCCGGGGCATTGATGACCAAGACTTTGACCCCGTTGGCCGCCAGCACCTGGGCGACCTCGCGGGCGAAGAGGTCTGAGGCGAACCGGGTGTCGTACCCGACGATGGCCGACGGCTTCGACCGGGTGGTGAGGTACTGGGCGATCCCCTGGGTGGCGACCCGAACGGACTCGTAGGTGAAGTCGTCGGCGATGATGCCCCGCCAGCCGTCCGTCCCGAACCTGATCTCGACGCTCAACCCGATGCGTTCTCCACGGCCTCGACTAATCCTAGCGGTCAGCGCGCCGGCGGACCGGTGGATTGCCGGTCAGCTGGCCTTGGCCGAGGGGGCGCGCAGCACATCGGCCGGTCGAACCCCAAGCGCGACGAGGTCCGATTCCAGCATCTCGCGGATCATGTCCGGGAACGCGATCTTCGGCCGCCAGCCCAGCTTTGAGCGCGCCTTGGCTGGATCACCACAGAGGTCGGGGACTTCCGCCGGTCGGAAGTACGCGCGATCGACCTCGACGTATTTTTCCCAGTCGAGTCCACCCAGGCCAAAGGCGAGCTCGGCCAGCTGCCGGATGCTTCGCTGAACCCCGGTCGCGATGACGTAGTCGTCGGGCGTCTGCTGCTGCAACATCAGCCACATGGCCTCGACGTAGTCCCGGGCGTGCCCCCAATCCCGCCTCGCGTCGAGGTTCCCCAGCCGGAGGTTGGTCGCCCGCCCGGCAAGGATGGCGGCAACCCCGCGGGTCACCTTCCGGGTGACGAAGTTCTCGCCGCGCCGGGGCGATTCGTGGTTGAACAGGATCCCGCTGCAGGCAAACAGGCCATGCGCCTCGCGGTAATTGATCGTGATCCAGTGCGCATAGAGCTTCGCCACGGCGTACGGGCTACGCGGATGAAACGGGCTCAGCTCGTTTTGCGGCGGGGGCGTCAGCCCGAACATCTCCGAGGTCGAGGCCTGATAGAAGCGGGTGGGCAAGCGCGTCGACCGAATCGCCTCCAGCAGGCGGGTGGTGCCTAGCCCATCGGCGTTCCCGGTGTACTCGGGCTGATCGAAGGAAATGTGCACGTGACTCTGGGCGGCCAGGTTGTAGATCTCGTCTGGCTCGGCCGTCATCACCAGCCGGTTGAGCCCGCCCGAGTCGGTCATGTCCCCGTAATGCAGCACCAGGCGCGCGGCGTGCTGGTCGCCTGGCGACGCGTGCTCGAGGTGATCGATTCGGCTGCGGTTCATGGTCGACGAGCGGCGGACGATACCGTGAACCTCGTAGCCCTTGGCCAGCAACAACTCGGCGAGATACGAGCCATCCTGTCCGGTGATGCCGGTGATCAACGCCCGCTTGGTCACGGCCACAGTCTAATGACGGTCACAGGTATTCCGTCTTGCCCATCTGCTTGAGGCGATCGACGATCAACTTCACATCCTGGGACCGGGCTTTCGGACAGATCAGGATCGCATCCTCGGTCTCGATCACAACCATGTCCTCCAGCCCCACGGCGGCCACGAGCTTGTTCGGGGAGTGGATCATGCAGTTCTTCGAGTCGATCAGCACCGACTCACCCTCCACGAAGTTGCCGGCCTCGTCCTGCTCCAGGATGTCGTGCAGATCGGCCCAGGATCCCAGGTCGTGCCACTCGAAGGTGGCCCCCACGACCAGCAGGTTGCCGGTTCGCTCCAGCACGGCGTAGTCGATGGCCTCGCTTGGCAGGGCGGTGTAGGCGGCGTCCGCCTCCTTCGTGCGTCCGGCCCGGCGGGATTGCCTCACCCGCTCCAGCCCCGTAAAGAGCGCGGGGGCGTGGGTGGCCATCTCGGCGAACAGCACGTCAACCGGCCAGCTGAAGAGCCCCAGGTTCCACAGGTAGTCCCCGGAGGCAACGTACTCCTGGGCCGTTTGGAGATCTGGCTTCTCGACGAACGCCTTTACCCGATGGACGGGCGCCTGATCGCCGTCGAGCGGTGGGCCGACCTGGATGTAGCCAAAGGCGGTCGAGGCATACGGAGGTCGCAGCCCAACGGTCACCAGCGAACGCTTCGACTCGGCCCAGCGCGCCTCGGTGTCGAGCGTCGAGAGATACGCGTCCTCGTCGTGACCGAGGTAGTGATCCGCATGGACGGAGAGCATGGTGGCCTGCGGATCACGCTCGGCGATCGTAACCGCCGCCAGCCCCAGCGCGGAGGCGGTGCCGCGCCGCGCCGGCTCGATGATGAACTGCGCTTCGGCCAGTTGAGGTAACTGCTTGCGGATGCTCTCCACCTGCGACCGCTCGGTGACCACGTAGACGTTCTCGGTCAGCCGACGAACCCGCAGAAACGTCGACTGGAGCAGCGACTGGCGGCCATGCAGGGTCAGCAGGTGTTTGGGCGACTTTTCGCGCGAGCGCGGCCACAGCCGGGTGCCGCTCCCGCCCGCCAGGACCACCACATGCCGGGCCATCAGGCGGCGCTCCGCTCGGCGCGGCGCCAGTAGTTCAGCGTGTCCCGCAGCGTGCGCTCCAGCGCGATCCGCGGCCGCCAGCCGGTCAGCCGCGCAAACCGGCGGGCGTCGCAAAGGTAGACGTCGGCCTCGGCGGTCCGTGTCCGTAGTGGATCCACCTCCAGCGCGACCTTCGCCCGGGTCATCGTCAGCAGACGCGCCAGCACATCGCGCAGCCGCGGCGCCGATCCCGAGCCCAGGTTGTAGACCTCCCCCGGCCTTCCCTTCGCCACCGCCAGGAGATAGGCGCGCGCGATGTCGCGGACATCCGTAAAGTCGCGACGCGCATCGAGGTTGCCCACCCTCAGCGTCGCTTCCTGCTTGCCCAGCTCGATCCGGGCGATCTGCTGCGCGAAACTGGAGATGGCGAATTGTGGCGCCTGGCGCGGTCCCGCGTGGTTGAAGGGTCGCACCCTGATCGCCGGCAGGCCGTGGCTCAAGTGGTACTGCAGCGCGAGCAGATCCTGGGCAACCTTGCTCACGCCGTAGGGCGTGAGCGGACGCAAGGGGGTGTCCTCATCGAGCCGGCGAGCGCGGCCGGCCGGCCGGCCGTATTCATCCCCGGAGCCCACCACCAGCACCCGCGGCATCGGATCCAGCCGGACCAGTGCCCCGAGCAGGTTCGCTTCCAGGGTGGCGTTGGTGGCAATCGTCCCGCCTGGATCATCCCAGGATGCCGCCGGGCTGCTCAGCGCCGCCAGGTGGAACACCCATTGCGGCCGCACCTCGTGCACAAGGGCGTCGACCGCGTCCTGGTCGAGCAGGTCGACCCGGTAAGTGACAACCTGGGCGGACAGCTCGGCGCGTGGATCCACCTGGGGGCGACGGATCGTCCCGTGGACCGAATACCGCCGCCGGATGAGAAGGTCACAGAGGTGGCTCCCGGCGAAGCCGTCGATGCCGGTAACCAGACAAGTTTGGCTTTTAGGCGTCCTGCGACTCCACCACCTGTAACCGTTGCACGCCGGCTTCCGAGGCGAGCAGGTCCGCTTTGTCGGTCCGCTCCCAGGGCAGGTCGAGATCTGAACGGCCGAAGTGCCCGTAGGCGGCCGTCTGCTTGAAGATTGGCCGGCGCAGCTCCAGCTCGCGAATGATTTCGAGCGGGCTCAGGTCGAAGTGCTTATTGACGAGGAGCTCGATGGTCGAAACGGGGACCCGCTCGGTACCGAAAGTCTCGACAAAGACGGAGACCGGCTTGCGGACACCGATCGCGTAGGCGACCTGGATCTCGCAGTGGCTGGAAAGCCCGGCGGCCACGACGTTCTTGGCCACGTAGCGGGCCGCGTATGCGCCCGAGCGGTCGACCTTCGAGGGATCCTTCCCGGAAAAACAGCCGCCGCCGTGTCGCGCGTAGCCGCCGTAGCTGTCGACGATGATCTTGCGGCCGGTGACGCCGGCGTCGGCCCGTGGCCCACCCAGCACGAAGCGGCCGGTGGGATTGACATGGATGGTCGAGCGCTGGTCGAGCATCTTTGCCGGCACCACCTGCTCCAGGACGAGCTCCTGCAGGTCATCGCGGATCCGCTCCAGCCCGACATCATCGGTGTGCTGCGCGGAGAGCACCACCGTGTCGACGCGGCGAGGACGGCCGTCGACGTACTCGATCGTCACCTGCGTCTTACCGTCCGGACCCAGATACGGAAGGGTCTTGTCTTTGCGAACGCGCGCCAGCTGACGCGCCAGCTGATGGGCGAGCTGGATCGGCATCGGCATCAACTCCGGCGTCTCATCGCAGGCGAAGCCGAACATCATCCCCTGGTCGCCGGCACCGCCCGTATCGACGCCCTGGGCGATGTCGGGCGACTGCTTCTGGATCGAGACGATCACGCCGCAGGTTTCGGCATCGAAGCCGAAACCGGGATGGTCGTAGCCGGCCTGCTCGATGGTATCCCGGATGATGTCGCGCATCTCGACGTAGGTATCGGTCGTGATCTCGCCGATGACAAACGCCAGACCGGTGGTCACCGCCGTCTCGCAGGCGACCCGGCCGAGCGGATCCTTGGCCATGATGGCGTCAAGGATGGCATCCGAGATTTGATCCGCGATCTTATCCGGATGTCCTTCGGTGACCGACTCCGACGTGAACAGGTGGCTGCCCCGCCTCACCTCGTGCCCGACTCCCAACCGCTCAGATACTGGGCCTGCTCCGCCGTGAGGGAGTCGATGGCAATGTGCATCGCGGCCAATTTTAGCCGAGCGATCTCGCGATCGATCGCGTCCGGGACCGGATAGACGTTCGGCTGCAGCTCGCGCGCGTGCGAGACGAGGTGCTCGGCGCTCAGCGCCTGGTTGGCAAAACTCATGTCCATGACCGCCGCCGGGTGCCCCTCGGCCGCGGCCAGGTTGACCAGGCGGCCCTCGCCGAGGACGAACAGCTTCCGGCCGTCGTGGAGACGGTATTCCTCGAGCGAGGGTCGGACCGAGCGGACGCTTTCCGCCATCCCATCGAGCGCGCTCAGATTGATTTCGTCGTTGAAGTGTCCGGAGTTCGCCAGGATGGCACCGCTCTTCATAGCCTTCAAGTGCGGCTCGTCGACCACATTGATGTCACCGGTGACGGTGACGAACAGGTCACCCTCTTTGGCTGCCGCGGCGATCGGCATGACGCGGTAGCCGTCCATGACGGCCTCCAGCGCTCGGACCGGGTCGACTTCGGTGACGATGACGTGGGCCCCCATCCCGTGAGCCCGCATGGCGAGCCCCCGGCCGCACCACCCGTAGCCGCAAATGACGAAAACCTTGCCGGCCAGCAACACGTTCGTGGCCCGGATGATGCCGTCGAGTGTGCTCTGGCCGGTGCCGTAGCGGTTGTCGAAGAAGTGCTTGGTCATGGCCTCGTTGACCGCAACGATCGGATAGCGCAAGACCTTGTGCTCGGCCATGCTGCGCAGGCGGATCACCCCGGTGGTGGTCTCTTCGGTTCCGCCAATCACATCAGCGATGAGGTCGGTGCGGTCTTTGTGCAGCGCGGCGACCAGGTCGGCGCCGTCGTCCATGGTCATCGTCGGCCGGTGCTCGATGGCGGCAGCGATGTGACGGTAGTAGGTTTCGCTGTCCTCGCCCTTGATCGCGAAGACGCTGATGCCGTGGTCCTGCACCAGCGATGCGGCGGCGGCATCGGTCGTCGACAGCGGATTCGAGGCGCAGAGCACCAGCTCGGCCCCGCCGGCCTTGAGCGTGATCGCGAGGTTCGCGGTTTCGGTCGTGACGTGCAGACAGGCGGAGAGCCGCTGGCCCTTGAGCGGCTGATCGCGCTTGAAGCGCTCGCGGATCTGCTGCAGGACGGGCATCTCCTGCGCCGCCCACTCGATCATGCGCCGGCCGTCGTCGGCCAGTTTGAGGTCCTTGACGTCGTAACGCTGCGCCGGAATGGTGGCCACCTTATTTCGCCCGTGTTCCGTCAAGGGAAATCATGTCGACAAGGTTACTCAACCGCGCCTCGATGTCGCCCATGTGGGCGTCGATGATCCGGCGTACGCTGAAATCCTCCACCGCGAGCGAGCCGAGCACCGAGCCGTACAGCATGCCGCGCCGAAGCACATCGTCCCCACCGTGGCCGGCACGGGCGACGGCGCCGAGCAAGGCGCCGGCGAAAGCGTCACCGGCCCCGGTTGGATCGCGCACCGTCTCCAGTGGATGCGCCGGAGCGAGGAAGACCCGGTCCCTGGTGAACAGCAGCGAACCGTTTTCGCCGCGCTTGATGATCACCACCCGGGGCCCGTAGGAGAGGATGACGCGGGCGGCGGACGGGAGAAAGCGCTTGCCGGAGAACTGCACCGCCTCTTCGTCGTTCACCATCACGCAATCGACCCGTTTAAAGAGCCGCTCCAGGCCCGGACGGGCGGTGTCCAGCCAGAGCTTCATGGTGTCGCAGGCGATGAATTCGGCCTCTGGCACCTGCTCCAGCACCTCGAGCTGCAGCTCCGGCTGGATGTTGGCCAGAAAAACGACTTTCGAGTCGCGGTAGGCATCGGGCAGGACCGGGTGGAAGTCCTTAAAGACGTTGAGCTGGGTGTCCAGCGTCTCACGATCCTCCAGCCGGACGCCGCTGTACCGAGCCGTCCAGCGAAATGTCTTCCCCGGACGCACCTGCAGGCCGGTGAGATCGACAGGCCGTGACTCCAGCAGCCGGCGGTGCGCCGCCGGAAAATCCTCACCCACCACGGCGACCAGCCGCACCGGCGCGAACATGGACGCCGAAAGGCAAAAGTAACTGGCCGCCCCGCCCAGCACCTCGCTGGCGGATTCTGTTGGCGTATGGACGGCATCCAGGGCGACCGACCCCACCACCAGGATCGGCCGTGCATCGTCTCCCATCTAGAACTTCAAATGGGAAACGACGTTGTATCCCGACAGGTTGTCGGCGCCCTTGAGGAACTTCAGCTCGATGAGGAAGGAGATCCCGACGACCTTGCCGCCAAGCTGCTGGACCAGGCGCGCCGTCGTCCGGGCCGTGCCGCCAGTCGCCAGCAGGTCATCGACGATCACCACCGCCTGCCCCGGCCTGATCGCATCCTTATGGATCTCGAGCACCGCCGAGCCGTACTCGAGCGCGTAGGACTGTGCAATTTTCTGACCGGGGAGCTTGCCTTCCTTCCGGACCGGGACGAAGCCGGCATCGAGCAGGTAGGCAAGCGCGCCACCGAAGATGAAGCCCCGCGACTCCACCCCGACCACCAGTTCGACCGCCCTGCCCCGGTACGTGTCCGCCATGATGTCGACCGCCTGCTTAAAGGCGTTCGCGTCCTGGAGCAGGCTGGTGATGTCCTTGAAGAGAATCCCCTCTTTGGGGAAATTCGGCACGTCGCGGATCTTCTCCGCGAGCGCACGAACGATGGCGCCATCTTCTGGCACGCGAGTAGTTTAGGGTTCGGCCGGGGCTAGCGGGCCATCAGCCCCGAGCGTAGAATCGACCACTCTTCGGCATCCAGCGCCCGCAGGGCGAACAAGGCGGCCAGGTAGACCGCGGCGCCCACGATCACGACGATGGCGAGCGGCCACGACCGGATCGGGTACAGGACGCCACCCATCACAGCGGCGCTCGCGATCGCTCGGCCGGTGCTCCCCACGACCCGCAGGGGCGCCAGTTGCCGGCGCAGGAGCCACAGGCCACCCGCAAAAAGCGCGGCTTCGGTCAGGGTCGACGCGGCCGCCGCGCCAAGATAGCCGTAGGGAGGGATGAGCAACAGGTTGAGCGCGACATTGACGACCAGGGTGGCAAGCGAAAGCCGGGTGAAATCGACCTGCCGATTGATGGCGGTGAGCGTGTAAATGAACGCGTTGTTGACGAAAAGAAGCGCGATGGACGGAGCGAGGATCCGCAGCGCTGGGATCGATTGATCGAAGGCGTGACCGAAGGCGAGCGGCACGAGCGAGTCGGCGGTGACGCTGATCCCAACCGCCAGCGGAAGCGCGACGATGGCCAGCATCTTGAAGGACTTCTCGTAGGCGAAGATCAGCCGCCGGCTTTCCGTGGCGGCCACCAGGGAAAGCGCCGGGAAGACTGCGCCCATGGCCGACTGCGGAATCCAGGCGACGGCGTCGATGAATCGATTGGCAGCCGCGTACCAGCCGACCATCTGAAATCCTTTCAAGGCCTGAAGCAGGACCACGTCGAGCTGGGCGTAGACGGTGGTGATCGTGAACCCCAGCGCGAGGGGCACGCCCGCCGCCAGCACGCGACGGACAAAGGCGGGGTCGAGCCGCGCCTCGATGGGCTCGTTCCAGCGCCAGCGGATGATCGCGATCGCGAACACGCAGGTGAAGACATAGCCCGCGGAATAGACCCACAGGAAGACATCCCAGCTGGCCCCGCGGTTGATCGCCGCCAGGGTGAGCCCCAGAAGCAGGATCGCCTCGGCCACGATCGCGACCGCCTCGTAGAGCAGCCGGCCACGGATGTAGAAGACCGCGCGCAGGAGGCTCGAATAGCTGGTGGTCAGCAGTAGGACAAAAGCCGCGATCGTGTAGGGGAACAGCACTGGGGCAAACAGGCGGAGCGCACCCGCCAGGAGAAGAAGCGCCGCCAGCGACAGGACGAAGCGGGTGCCGACAAGGTTTGAGAGGTAACGGCGGAACTCGCCGCGATCGCGCGACACATCCCGGATGAAGACGGTTTGCAGGCCGAGATCCGCCATGACACCGACCAGGGTCACATAGACGACCATGGTGGCGAACCGCCCAAAGCGCTCGTCACCGAGGTGACGCACGAGGAGCACGACGACCGCGAACACCGCGAGCTTGGCCAGGGCTCGCGCTCCCACCACCAGCGCACTGTTGCGCAGGGTCTTCGAGGCCAGGCGCTCGCCCACGGCGCGGATTCTAGTTCAGTTCCACGCCGAACTTGCGGTTGCCGCACGGCGGGTTGCTTAACATTCGTGGATGCAGCCGGGTCCAGGCAAGCCCCGCGTCTTCTCCGGCATCCAGCCGAGCGGCGGCCTTCACCTCGGCAACTACCTGGGTGCGCTCCGGAACTGGGTCCGGGACCAGGACAAGTACGACAACATCTTTTGCATCGTCGACCTGCACACCATCACCGTCCCGCAGGATCCGGCGGCTCTCCGGGAGAACACCCTGAGCCTGGCGGCCATCTATCTGGCGAGCGGGATCAAGACCGAGCAGGCGATGTTCGTCCAATCGCATATTCCCGCCCATCCCGAGTTGGCCTGGATCCTCGAGTGCTTCATCCCGATGGGCTGGCTGGAGCGGATGACCCAGTTCAAGGAGAAAAGCGGAAGGGAGCGAGAGCGGTCGAGCGCCGGGCTCTTTGCCTATCCCGCCTTGATGGCCGCCGACATCCTTCTTTACGACACGCGCTACGTTCCGGTCGGGGAGGACCAGCGACAGCACATCGAACTCACGCGCGATGTCGCGCAGCGGCTCAACCAGCGATTCGGCGAGGTGTTCGTCCTGCCCGAGGCGATGATCCAGGCGGCCGGCGCCCGCATCATGGGTCTCGACGATCCGGAAAAGAAGATGAGCAAGAGCCTGGCCGGGGATAATCCGGGACACGCCATCTTCCTGCTGGATCCACCCGACGTGATCCGCAAGAAAATCGCGCGGGCGCAGACCGACGCCCAGCCCGCCGTCCAGTTTCCGGCCGGGACCGGCGTTCGAAATCTCCTCGAGATCTACCGGACGATCACGGACCAGGACTGGCCGGCGGTCGAGCGGGAATTCGCCGCCAAGCCATACAGCGTGCTGAAGAGCGCGGTCGCCGATGCCGTGGTCGAGGCCCTGACTCCGATCCAGGAGCGCTATCGGGAGATCCGTGCCGACGACGCGGGATTGATGCGTCAACTTCGCGGGACAGCCGATCGGCTGAGGCCGATCGCCAACACAACCCTGCAGCGCGTCCAACACGCGGTCGGCTTACGGTAATCCGGCGGCTCCGCGAACTGCTCCCACCAGCCGCGGTCATGGGCGGGGTGCTGGCGGCGGCGGTGGCCCTGGCCCGCGTGATCCACAGCGTGGCGACTCGTGGATCAGCCGGCCTCTTCAACGATTTCTACGACTACTGGGCCGCCGGTGTCCTGCTAAACCGGGGCCAGGATCCCTACGACATCGCCGCGCTGCACGCGGTGCAGCGCGCCGCCGGCCTGCAGGTAGAGACCGGAGGCGGCTACTCCTACCCCCTCGTCTTCGCGCACCTGCTGCGACCGCTGGCCCTGATGGCGGCACCGAAGGCCGCCTTCATCTTCATGGGGCTGAGCTTGATCGCCCTTTGCGGCGCGATCGCGCTGTTGCTCGGCTCGATCCCGCATCTGCGGTGGCCGGTCGCCCTCGGCGGTGGCGCCGTCGCCGGGCTATTTCCGCCGGTGATCGGCTCCCTTTACTTCGGCCAGGCAAACCTGCTCGTGCTCCTCCTTTTGGCGCTGGCCTATCGCTGCGTCGCTCCCATCAAGCTGTACCCGGTAACCGGCTTTTTGGCTGCCCTCACCGAGCGTCCGCCGCGCTGGCGGCGGCTGGTGATCGGGCTGAGCCTCCTCGCCGTGTTGCTGCTCCCCCAGCTTGGCGCCGGCAGCGGGAGCATCGCGGGCCGGGCCGGATCTTTCCTCGGACCGGATACCTACTGGACCAACGAGTCGATCAATGGCTGGCTGAGCCGGCTCGGGATTGCCTCGACCTGGACCAGGCCGCCCTTGCCCGGGCTGCCGGTCGAGCCGTTCATGCTGGCCGTCGTCGCCATCCTCGCCGGCCTCACGGTTGCGGTCCTGCGTCGCGCCGCTCCACGACCGTGGGAGGGCGCACTCGCCCTCAGTCTGTGGCTCGGGGTGGTGGCAGCGCCCAAGAACTCCTTGTGGAATTTCACGCCGCTGCTCTTGTGCGTCGTGTTCATCTGGACCACGGTCCGCGGGCGCTGGTGGATCGTGGCAATCGGCGCGTGCGGCTGGATCCTGCTCGAGGTGCAGGCACAGCTCGACAGCGCTCGGGCGACGGTTTACCAGTCAAGCCCGGCGCTGGCCTGGCTCTCTTCGGTTGGCCTGTACGGCGCCCTGATCATCGGCGCGGTCACGGCCTTCGTGCTGCTCCGCCCCAACCGTTAGGCGGTGCCCTCGACCGGCCCTTCCGCGACCTTCTCGGTCACCTTGTACTCGAGATACATGCCGAGCATCAACCGCGTCTGCGCCTCCAGCGCCGGCAGCACGCTGAACACCAGCCCGACGGGCGGGTAGAGGCCGAGTTGCGCATAGGCCCAGACCTGGTGAGCGAATCCCCAGTTGCGCGGCATCGGCGGGTTGATCCGCCGCTCAACCAGGATCAGCGCGGCGATGTTCAGGAAGGCGATGTTGATGATGATGAACGCATAGAGGCCGAGCCGGTCAGCGGCGTTCGTCAGGTTCCAGTCCTCCTGCAGCAAGCGGGGCAGCGCGGCGCCAAACAGCAACAGCAGCGGCAGCGTCGTCCAGGTCAGGTGGTTGAAGATCATGTACCCGTAGCGGCGGGCGCGCAGCCACAGGGAGATCTCGGCGTGGCGGAGCAGCCGAACCGTCACGTACGGCACGTCACTGACCCCCCAAGCCCAGCGCTTGATCTGGTTGTACTGATTGGCGTGCGTCTTCTCACGAAGGACGCCGCGGTCGGAGGCTTCGGGGGCGTCGCCGTAGATCGGCAAGAAGACCGGCACCACTTTGAGGCGGCCGTGAGTGGCGAAAAAGGACTTCCAGTAGAAGCGAGAATCCTCGGGAATGACGTCGTCGTCCCAGTAACCGGCCTTGATGACGAGGTCCAGCGACATCGAGTAGCTGCTGAAGGCGACCAGCCGGTCGGGGCGCGAGGAGAGGAACATCTGCCACTGGGTGCAGGCGCTCGCCATGATGCGCACCGCGAACGGCACCCGCCAGAGGTTGTTGTGGAACATCGGGATCGGCTGGAACAGGCACTCGAGCCGCTTGCGGTCGCTGGCGTACTGGTAGGTCACGTAGGCGAAGAACTGGCGGTGCACCCGGAAGTCCGAGTCCAGGTCGGTGACGATCACGTCTTTTTGGTCGAGGCCCATCGCCTCCAGCTCATGGCGCAGCACCGGACCGCCATACGCCATCGCCGCCGACTTGCCCACCACGATGCCCGGCAGGAGCGGGTCCTTGATGTGGACGAAGGCCCGCAGCCGGTGGCCGAACTCCTGCTGCAGGCGGTGGACGTTCTCCCAGCCCAGCCGGTCGCTCTCCCTGGTGACGATCGCCACCACCTTGTTTTCGGCCGGGTACGCAGCATCCGCAATGGCCCGGACCGTTTCGTAGAGGATGGCGTAGGGCTCCGTGTAGGTCGGAATCAGGACGGCGTGCACGATGCGACGCGGATCAATGATGTCCGGTGAGACCGCGAGCGAAAGACAGCGCTGCCACCAATCCTCCAGCATCGCCCGTTTCATCTGTCGATAGGTCCTTCGGATGCCGAGGACGACGGTTGCGGTGCGGATGAACCAGTAGATGTCGATCAGGAAGATGGCAAACGCGATGTAGGGCGCGAAGATGAACGAAGCCACCAAGGGGGCGATCAGGATCGTCCAGGTCAGCGCGCCGGGCGCCACTTCCAGAGCGCGCTGGACGCGCCGCTGGCCCCTGCTCAGGGATGCCATCTTTGCCACCTCGCTCTAGGCTAGGGCAACCGGGACGCTGGCATCGGCCCCTATTTGGCGTTATACTGGGGGCCGGGTAAGACAGGTTCGACGATTCGGCCTGTCCGACGCACCGCCGAAGGGGTGGCTAGCTGTCGGCCCACCTGTTGAGCCAGGTCCAATCTTATGCGCCACAAGGAGCGCCCTTGACCTTACGGTTGCCGCCTGTTGTCGCGGGGTCGCCGTTTGCCCACCGCGCCCCCGACATCACCGCGGTCCGGCTGAACGTCTGCGGCGCGCCGCAGAGCCAGGCTGAGACGTTGCTCGACCACCTCGGCCAGGACGCCCTGATGGCCCTGCTGACCGAAGCCACCGAGGGTGATGGGTACGTGGACATCAAGCACGCACCCGTGCGCTACACGCTGAACCTCCAGAAGCGGACGGATACGAGCATCGAGCGCTTCGGTCTGGTCGGGCAGCTCTTCGGCTTGCCCGGTCGTGACATCGCCTTCGTGGTGGAGCGCGTCCAGCCGGACCCCGACCCGACGAAGGACGCCGGCGACGTGCTCACCATCGAGGTCGCCGAGGCGGCGCTGCAGGGCGTCACCTACGTGCCCGAGGAAGACTGGGTCCGCAGGCAGCTGACCGCGCTCGAGGAGGCCGCCCAGCTGCCCCTGGTGCTGGCCGGCCAGGCATTTGCCAACCACGAACGGCAGTGGCTCGCCTGGCAGGCAGAGCAGGATGCCCGTCCGTACGAGATCGAGACCGAAGGGGTGATCTGCAGCAAGTGCGAGAACCTGCAGGTCAATGGCGTCAAATGCAGCGTCTGCGGGGCGACCAACGGCGACCGGAGCGCCGGGGCGTTGATCGTGCTCAGTCGCCGCGGCGGGTTCAAGGAAGGTGATCGCGTCGTCATCCGCACCGCCCATGGCGCGGACCGAGAAGGCACCCTGCTCCGCGGAGAAGGGGGCGGCCGCCGCTGGTTGGTGAAGCTGCGGGAGGAGGGCGTCCTCGGCCCGGGTACGGTTCGACCGCAGCCGATCACGGCCGTCGTCGAGGTGCAGCAACGCACTTTGAATGGCTTCCCGGCGGGCGACATCAGCCTGCGCCGTGTGGCTGCGCTCCTGATCGCCCCTGACGAGGTGCTGCCCCCCGGCACCGGAGCGTTGCAGCCCTTCGACGAGCGCCTCAATCCCAGCCAGCAGCAAGCCGTCCGGAACGCGGTCAACCTCTTCCCCGGCAGCATGCAACTGGTGCAGGGCCCACCGGGAACCGGGAAGACGACCTCGATCGTCGAGACCGTGCGTCAGCTGGTGGCGCGAGATCCCAATGTGCGCATCCTGATGACGTCGCACGCGAACACCGCGGTCGACAATGCGCAGGAGCGGTTGCAAGGTCTCGACTCGCTCCGAATGGTGCGCATCGCCGAACCCGAGAAGGTCGACCCCAAGTTCCGGCCCAGCATCGTCGAGGCCGACGACCCGCGGGTGCGCACCGCGCACGTGGTATTCGGCACGGTGAACCGGATCGCGCTCGCCTGCAAGGAAGCCGAGATGTTCGACTGGCTCATCCTCGACGAGGCGAACAAGGTGCGCTTCACCGAGACGCTGCCGCTGCTGCGGCTGGCGCCGCGCTGGTTGCTGGTGGGCGACCACCGCCAGCTGCCGCCGGTTCTGGATGAAAGTGCCGCGGCCTTCCCCGTCGATGACGACGAGGCGAAGGCGATGGTCCGGGATGCCAGCTTCTTCGAGTTGAGCTGGGCCGTCGTTCCGGAGACCAACCTGGTGATGCTCGATGAGCAATACCGAATGGCGGCCCCCATCGGGAGTTACGTGTCGGTCGCCTCCTATGACGGCCGCCTGCGCAATTCGCCCGAGATGGCGGCACTGCGTTCTCCGCTGCCGTGGCCTTTCAACCGCAACCTCACCTGGCTGACGATTCGCGGCCGGGAAAAGAAGGGCGGCTCGGGGAGTATCTCGAACCGCGCCGAGATCGAGGCGGTCGGTCGCGTTGTCCGCCACCTGCAACGACTTGGGCTCGAGCAGCTGCGGGTCGCGGTCATCGCCATGTACCAGGACCAGGTCACCCAACTGCGCCGCGAACTGCGGATGGTCGCGCTTCCCGGCCTGGCGGTCGACACCGTCGATGCTTTCGAAGGCGAGGAGGCGGACGTGGTCATCCTCAGCCTGGTGCGAAGCAACGAGGCCGAGCGGATCGGCTTCCTCAAGAAGGCGCAGCGGTTGAACGTCGCCATCTCGCGCGCCAAGCAGCTGCTGGTGGTGGTCGGGGATATCGAGACCATGACCGGCCGCGAAGGCCAGGACCTCTACCGGCCGCTGCTCGAGCACGTCGAGCGCGAGGGCCGGGTGGCGGGGATCGGGGCGCTGCATGCCATGGATGCCGCGGTAGGTGGCCGGCGGCGCGGCGATCGGCGACGGCCCCGTCCCGCTGGTGGGCCGGCGGGCCGGCCGCGCCGGCGCCGCCGCGGGTATGGTCCACACCCGGTGACCCCCGGAGCGCCCGTCGCCAGCAACGGTACCGAGGCGCCCGAAGCACCAGTCGCCGAGAATGCCCCGGCGGCCCCGCGGAAGTTTCGCCGCCGACGGGGCCGGCGACGCTCGGGATTCGCCGCCACGAATGGCAGTCCGGGTGCATCGCCCGACGGGAGCGCCCCGGTTCCTGACCCGGCGCCGGCGCCGCAGCCTGAAGCCGCTGCGCAAACCGCCGAGCGCAGCAACTGAGCGCCACATACGACCCTTCCCGCGAACCGACCGAGGTCCGGGTGCCACAGGACAAACTCGACCTCGCCGATTGGCGGCGTCGGGTGGGCGACCTCTACCGGCTGTCCGGTGCGGACACGCTGCGGCGATTCCGCCAGGGTCGCGACGAGCTGTTTCGCAGCCACCCTCAGTCGCCGCTTACGCCGCAGGCGCGCCAGCGGTTTTCCGGCCTGCGCTATTTCGATGCCGATCCCGAGGTGAAGCTCCGCTGCCGCCTCGAGCCGGCCGATCCAGGCGACCTCTTGGAGATCGAGACCGGTGGTGAGGACGGCGTGATCACCTACCGGCGAGCCGGGCACCTGCGCTTCGAGCTCGGCGACCGGCCTTGCCGGCTCACGGTCTTCAGCCTGGTTGGGTACGGCGGTGGGCTCTTCCTGCCCTTCCGCGACAGCACCTCGGGCAGTGAAACGTATGGCGGTGGGCGCTACCTCTTCGACACGGTGAAGAACACCGACGGCCTCGCGCTCGAGCTGAAGGCCGGCTCACCCGATGTTGTGATCGACTTCAACTTCGCCTATAACCCCTCGTGTGCCTACGACACGCGCTGGGCCTGCCCGCTCGCCCCGCGCGAGAACTGGCTCTCGGTGCCGATGCGCGCGGGTGAGCGAGTGTTCGCATGAGTAAGACGGCGCTGATCACTGGAGCCTCAGGTGGGATCGGGTACGAGCTCGCCCTGCTCCTCGCGCGCGACGGCTTCGACTGCATCCTGGTGGCGCGCAGCCGGGACAAGCTGGACGAGCTTGCCGCGCGGCTGGAGAGCGAATTTCGAGTCAAGACGCTCGTCGTTGCCCGGGATCTCTCCAAACCGACCGCGGTGGACGAGATCTACGAAGAAGTCAGCGCCGCCTCGATGAGTATCGACGTGCTGGTGAACAACGCCGGCTTCCCGGTTTACGGCCGATTCGTGGACACCGACTGGCAGGCCGAGCTCGACATGCTCCAGGTCAATGTGGTCGCGCTGACCGCCCTCACCAAGCTGTTCGTGCGCGGCATGGTGGAGCGCCGCAACGGCCGGATCCTCAATCTGGCCTCGACAGCGGCCTTCGTGCCCGGCCCCTTGATGGCGGTCTACTACGCCAGCAAGGCGTACGTCCTGTCGTTTTCGCAGGCGCTGGCCAACGAGCTGCAGGGGACCGGGGTCACGGTGACCGCCCTCGCCCCGGGGCCGACCCGGACCGGCTTCCAGAAGCGCGGGGTAATGGAAGACTCGCGACTGGTGCGGGGCCAGGTCGCTGATGCGAAGTCGGTGGCAGCTGCGGGCTACCGCGGAATGATGCGTGGCAAGACCATCGTGATCCCCGGGTTCAGCAACAAGTTGATCCCGTGGGTGGCCCGCGTCTCACCGCGCGGTGCGGTCACCAGGGTCGTGCGGCGAATGCAAGAACGTGTCTCCGACTAACATGATTTCCGCTATCCCAGGTGGGGAGGGTCCGGAGCTGTCAGTCGACCCTGCGGAAGCTTGCAACCAGGTGCCGCGCCAATGGGACATCCCCCATTCCCATCTTCAACTCGTACTGCAGGGTCTCACCCTCGAGCCAGAGTGATCGGCTGATCGATGTGACCGGCTTCGCCGTCGGAGTGCGACCGACGCTGGCGCACTCAACGTCGATACGCTGGCCGTTGACGCGGCCGAGGGAGATCTCCGCAAAGCCGATTGGCTGGGCGATCACAAACTCCACCCGGCCATCACCGACCAGTCGCAGGTAACCGGCCTCCCCATGGAGGGGCTGGCCGGTGTCAATCGCCTCGGTCCGCTGGGTGTAGATGAGGAACGGCTTGCCGTTGTGCGTGAACCGGATTTCCTCCCGATAGCGGAACGGCTTGATGGTCGGGTACTGCCCTTCCCCCTCGCCACGCCAGGTACCGAGCAGAAACGCCACCGGCTTGAGCGCCGGGTTCAGATCTGCGGCGATCATCGGCTCCATGGTAGGGCTGAAGTGCCCTCGGCAGGACTCGAACCTGCGACGCCCGCCTTAGGACGGCGGCGCTCTATCCACTGAGCTACGAGGGCATGGCGGGGGCGCGCACTGGAGAGGGTATCATTGCGTTCTGCCGATCGGGGCGTAGCTCAGCCAGGTTAGAGTGCACGGTTCGGGACCGTGAGGTCGGTGGTTCAAATCCACTCGCCCCGATAGCGATTCGCAACGAAAATCGAGCAGGTTGTCGATGCGTTTCGGGTTCAGTCGATCAGGAGCGAGATAGACATGACCGGCAGAACCCTGGTTGCCATGCTGACATTCGGCGGCATCGTGGTGGCCGTGATGTGGTTTTTTGTCCTGCCCGCACTGACGACCTTCAAGCCGCCCCTGCCCTGATCACGCGGTCGTCAGCAGCGCGATGCCGCCCACGATGGCGACGGCGCCCGCCATCCGAATCCATGCGCCGCGACGCTCCCTCAACCGCCAGATGCCCCAGGCCGTGACCAGCACGATGGCTGACTCACGCAAGGGGGCCACGACCGCGAGCGGAGCGACACGCAGGGCGAAGAGGATCATGAAGTACGCCGCGCTCATCAGCACGCCGACGAGGAGGGACGTACCAGGCTCAACCGTCAAGCGTGCTTCGGGGATATCCCTCGCGGTGGCGTATGCGAGAAGGAAGACCGCCGTAAACAGCCAGAGCACCCATCCGTAAAGCCACGGAGGCCCAAGGCGGACCCCGATCCGGTCGAGCGAGCTGTAGGCGGCGATCAGAAGGCCCGTCATCAATGCCGGGAACAGCGCTGCGCCAGCCTGGGACGGCCGCTGGACCGCCCAGATGCCAGCCAGTAGACAGATGACACCGACAACCGCGGCCGGCTGCAGTCGTTCACCCAGGAGCACAAGGCCAACACCCACCGCGAGCAGCGGCGCCGTCCCCCTGGCGATCGGATAGACGACCGAAAGCTCACCCCGTCGATAGGCCGTCGACAGCGCGATGAAGTAGAGGAGCTCGAGGCCGGCCGATCCCAGAGCAACCAGCCATGCCAGCGGCATCAAGCCCGGCCGTCCCTGCCACAACCAGACCGCGGCCAGGATGGGGAGCGAGATCGCGGCGCTCAGGCTCACCGCGCGGGTGGCGAGACCGAGCGGGTGCTCGGACGCCTTCAGCAGCGCGTTCCAGGTGGCGTGCAGCACGGCCGCGACCAGAACCAATGGAAGGACCGCCAGGGGCACGGGCCGAGTCTACCGAGGCGGCGGCGGCTGGCGCGTCGACACCTCCACCGATAGTGATATTCTCGGTATCAGGTATGGCCGAGCGGACATCGAAAGCTGCGCGAACCCCGCGAGCCATCTGGCGCGGCACGATCTCCTTCGGGATGGTCAGCATTCCCGTCAACCTCTACACCGCCACCGAATCGCACGACGTCCGTTTCCACCTGCTCCACAGACGGGACGGCGTTCGATTAAAAAATGTTCGCTGGTGCCCTAAAGACGAAAGGGCCGTCCCCTGGGACGACGTCGTACGTGGATTCGAGTACACCAAGGGGAAGTACCTGCCGGTCAGCGAAGAGGATCTCGACCATCTCCCCGTGAAGAGCGTCCACACCGTCGACATCTCCGACTTCGTCAAGCTCGAGGAGGTCGACCCGATTTACTACGACAAGGCCTACTACCTCGCGCCTGACGAGGCGGGGGTGAAAGCCTTTGCCTTACTGCGGCAGGCGCTCCAGCAGACCGGCCGCGCCGCGGTGGCCAAGGTGGCCATCCGCGACAAAGAGAATCTTTGCCTGGTCCGGCCCTATGAGGATGTGCTGTCGATGGAGACGATGTTTTATGCGAATGAGATCCGGTCGACGCAAGACATCGCCGCCGACGGCGCGAAGGTCTCACCGAAAGAACTGCAGATGGCCGTCTCCTTGATCGAGAACCTCAGCGATAGCTTCGATCCCGAGCGTTACCGGGACGAATACCAGGCCGCGCTCAAACAGGTCATCAAGGCCAAGGTCGAAGGCGCTCCACTCCCCGAGGCGCCGACGGAAAAGGGCGGGAGGGTGGTCGACTTGATGGAGGCGCTCCGGGCGAGCGTCGAGCAGACCAGGAAGAAAGGCGGCGCAACCCAACGCAAAGCATCGAGCGCCGGTCGGCGCACGGCACAAAGGCGGCGGAAGACGGCGTAGGCAGCCGGCTGACTGGTTGAACCGGAGATCTAGGGCCAGAAGAGATGGCCGATGAGCATCCCGATGACGACGGCGACAACGTAGCTGAAGCGAGGGTAGGCGCGCACCAGCGACCGGATGAGGTTGGTCAGCGGATCCCGGCCCTTACCGAGGGCAATCGTCTCGCTCAGCATGATGACGAAGAGCACGCCAACAAAAAGCGTGACGAGCAACGAGAGGACGGCACCAGCACTAATTTGCAGCACGTCGGCCTATCAGCTGGCGCAAGCGCCGGGGCGCCGGCGCGAGGGCGCCCGTGGCCGGGCCCCAGAGAAAATGCCCGAGCGTAATTCCTACGAGGATGGCAACGACGAAGGCCCAACCGGGGAACGCATGAACCGCCTCTCGAAAGTAATCACTGATGGGCTTGTTACCGGTGAACAGCGCCCAGGTCTCAAAGGCCATGAGCAGAAAAACGGCGCCGACGAATGCCGTCACCAGGAACGAAAAGAGGTTGCCTCGATTGAGAATCATCGACGGGCGGTCGCGCCCTCAACCTCCGCCGGCACCCGCTGGATCGCCGCGACGAAGGCAGCCGGTGTCAGCACGCCCTGGAAGCGATCGCCATCGACCACCGCCACCCAGCTCGCCTGGCGGATCAGCATCTGCGAGAAGGCATCGTACAGGGTGCGGTCCGCCGGCACGGTGGCGTCCAGGGGGCGGACCCGCTCGCTGACGCGCCCATCGCCGTCGATCTGATTTCCGTCCAACTCCCCGACTGGGCGGCCATCACGGTCGAGGACGATCAGCCGCCTCCACTTCCCGTCCAGCCGACCGCGCGCTTCGGCCAGCGACTCGTCGGGGTGGACGATGGGAGGGCGCTCCAGCACGTTGAGGTCGATAGGCGTGACCGACAGCCGTTTGAGCCCACGGTCAGGCCCGAGGAGATCGATGACGAGGTCCGACGCGGGTTTGGCCAGGGATTCGGTCGCCGAGCTTGATGGCCTCATCGATGTCGTGGGTCACGAACACGACGGTTTTGCGCACTTCGCGCTGGATCCGCAGAAACTCGTTCTGCAGGCGCTCTCGGGCAATCCGGTCGATGGCACCGAAGGGCTCATCCATCAGCAACACCGGCGGATCGGCGCCCAACGCCCGGGCTACCCCGACCCGCTGCCGCTGTCCGCCGGAGAGCTGGTGCGGGTAGCGGTTTGCGAAAGCGCGAGGGTCGAGGCCGACCAGCTCGAGCAGCTCGCTGACCCGGCGCGCGATCCGACGCTTGTCCCAACTCAGCAGGCGAGGGACGGTCGCGACGTTGTCGGCAATCGTGAGATGCGGGAAGAGGCCGACGTTTTGGATCACGTAGCCCATCCGCAGCCGCAACGTCACGGGGTCGGTATGAGTCACATCCTGGTCATCGTGCAAGATGCGCCCGCTGCTCGGCTCGATGAGCCGGTTGATCATTTTCAGGGTCGTCGTCTTGCCGCAGCCCGAGGGGCCGACAAGCATGGTGAGCTGCCCGGTGTGGAACTCGATCGTCAAGTCCCGCACCGCCAGCTGCGCCCCGTACCGCTTGCTGACCCCTTCCAGCCGAATCATTAGAAACTTCTACTCTAAATTGCGGCGCGGCGGGTCGGCTGTTAGCATCGGCGGATGCTGGCCACCGGGGTCCTCGGGGCAGCGGACGATCCATGGATCCGGTGGGACTGGATTTCCGGTCACGTACCGGTCATCCGTGCCGCCTTAGCGCAGCACGTTGAGCTCACCCTGATCGCCGTTGCCATCGGGTTAATCATCGCCCTACCGTTGGGCGTCGTTGGCTGGCGTGAACGCATCCTTCGCGGCCCGATCTTCTCCGTGACGGGAATCCTCTACACGATTCCATCTCTTGCCCTCTTTTCAATCCTCGTTCCATTTACCGGGCTGACGACGCTCACGGCTGAGATCGGCCTCGTGAGCTACACCCTGTTGATCCTCATCAGAAACGTCGTCGTCGGCCTCGACGCCGTGCCCGAGGACGTCCGCGAAGCAGCGCGCGGAATGGGGTATCGACCATTTCGGCAAGCTGTGGGAATCGAAGTACCGCTCGCGCTCCCGGCAATCATCGCCGGTCTGAGGATTGCCACCGTGACAACCATAGGCCTGGTGACCGTGACCTTTGTCATTGGTAAGGGTGGCCTGGGAAGCCTCATCTACGACGGGCTCATCCGGGACTTCAAGACACCTCTCGTGGTTGGGACGACCCTCTCGGTGGCGCTCGCCGTTTTCGCCGATTTGACACTGGCGGGCATCCAGCGCGTGATTACCCCCTGGGCAAGGAGCCGGGCTGGCACATGAGTCTTTTCGAGCAGGTGGCTCGCTGGTTCGCAGATGGAAGCCATTGGCAGGGCGATTTTGGCATTCCGAATCGACTGCTCGAACATGTTGAACTGTCAGGCGCGTCGATTCTCGCGGCGGCAATCATCGCGTTGCCCATTGGCATCGGATTGGGCCACCTGCGGCGCGGTGGAATTGTCGCCATCAACGTCGCGAACGTCGGTCGAGCCGTCCCCTCCTTTGCCCTGCTGGTGATCGCCTTCGAGCTTGTGGGCCTTGGGTGGCCTCCCGCCTTCATTGCCCTGGTTGCCCTGGGCATTCCGCCGATGGTTACCAACAGCTATATCGGAATGGGCGAGGTCGACGCCGACATTCGCGAAGCCGCTCGCGGCATGGGCATGCGCGAGCGAGCCGTACTGTTTCGTGTTGAACTGCCGATCGCCTTACCGTTCGTCATGGCCGGGATCCGGACTTCGGCGGTTAACGTGGTTGCCACCGCCACGCTGGCTGCGCTGGTTGGCTGGGGCGGGCTCGGCCGTTTCATCATCGATGGGTTCAGTCAGCGCGATGATGCCCAAAAGATTGCGGGAGGGCTCTTGGTGGCGATCCTTTCCATCCTGGTCGAGGTTAGCCTTACGGGCCTCCAACGGCTCAGCGTTCCGAAAGGCCTGCGAATGCGCGAATCAGTCGACACGACCCTATCGAAGGTACCGGCGGCGGAGTTATCGGCGGCGTAAAGACTCAGGAGGTGGAGAAGATGCGAATGGAGCGAATCTTTGTGCTCGGCGCCAGCATGGTGGCGCTGGCACTCGTCACGACCTCGTGCGGATCGACAGGTGGGCCATCCAGTTCGAGCCCGGGGCCGATCGCCAGCAAGATGACCCTCGGTGGACCCCCGGAGTGCCCGACGCGGCCGTTCTGCGAAGCTGGTTTGACTTCAAAGTATGGCCTGCATTTCAAGGCGTTCAAGGCGCTGGATGCCGGTGGGCCGCTGACGAAATCCGCGTTGGATCGCGGTGATATCGACATTGGCCTGATCTTCTCGAGCGACAGCGCCTACTCGACCGGGAAGTACGTCCAGCTCGAGGATGACAAGCATCTGCAGAACGCCGACAATGTCGTGCCGGTGATCAAAACCGCCAAGGCAAACGCCGACGTCACCGCACTGCTCAATGAGATCGACGGCAAGCTCACGACCCAGGACCTGATCTCCCTGAACAAGAGTGCCGACGTCGACAAGCAGGACCCCGACGTGATCGCCAAGAAATGGCTGATGGATCACAGCTACGCCACGTCGGCCTCGGGCGCCTCGAAAGGCACCCTCAACATCGGTGCTCTGAACTTCCCTGAAAGCGCGATCATCGCCCAGATATACGGTCAGGCGCTGAAGGGAAAGGGCTACACGGTTAACTTCAAGCTCAACCTGGGCTCGCGTGAGGTGGTCGAGCCGGCACTCGAGCGCGGCGACATCGATCTTTTCCCGGACTATGCCGCCACCGAACTGGAGTTCCAGAACAAGGGGAAAGGCGAGGCCACGCCCGACGCCACCGCCACGGTGGCCAAGCTGAACACCTACCTCGGCCCGAAGAACCTCAAGGCACTCGATGCTTCCCCCGCGGTCGATCAGAACGC
The DNA here is from genome assembly GCA_005881715.1 of Chloroflexota bacterium. Lineage (GTDB taxonomy): Bacteria > Chloroflexota > Dormibacteria > CF-121 > CF-121 > CF-13. The sequence goes on from VBEE01000043.1 coordinate 43,137, forward strand.
CTTCGCCGTCCTCAAATCCGGCAAATACGGCAAGTACACGAAACTTTCGGACCTCGCCGGAACCGCCTAGCGCTCACGGATGGCGTGGCCCCGCCCTCGGGCGGGGTCACGGCCATGTCAATAGTCCGGGCTGTCTCAGCCTTTCCAGTCGACGAGGAATTGCTTCTCTTTTTCCTCGACGTGTGCCCCGATCATCGGGTGCAGCTCGATCGCCGGCGAGTAGCGGCTGGCCGGCACGGTCCGTCCGAGTGCTTCAGCCATGGCGCGCACATAGTGCGGTGCGCCGCCACAACAGACCCCGATGTAATTGACACCCAGCGCCTTGGCGCGCTGCGCGTAGGCGGCCATCTCGAAACGGGTGCAGAGGAACGGTTCGAGCGCGATCGGAAAGGCCCGCGTTCCAGACGCGGTTTTCAATGACTCGAAGGTGGGCATGGCGGGATCGGTTTTGTACGGAACCGGCTGCGCCGCGACGTAGCTGCTGACCCGGCGACGAACGCGCTCGATGATCGGCAGCATGGTGGCGGGCCCTCGATCACAATTCAGGCCGACGATGTCGGCCCCCTTGTCCGCCAGGATCTGGCAGGCGTCAACATAGTCGTAGCCGTCCCAGGTCTGCTGTGGCCGGGTGGACGCCAGGGTGACCATGGCGGGCAAGCCGAGCTCCTTGATGACTTGCAAGGCGATGAGGGACTCGCCCAAATAGTCGTTCGTTTCGGCGATGACGAAATCAATGCCCTCGTCCACGGCCCAGGACAGCTGCTCCTCGTACATCGCGCGGACCACCCGCGAGGAGGCCTCCTTGTTTTTCGGATCGTAGGCCCAGGTATTGCAGATATCTCCAGCCACCAACGCATCGCCCTCGCGCGCGACCTCATTCGCGACCCGTAGGGCCTGCCGGTTCAACGCCTCGAGGTCATTCTCGCGACCGACCGTCTTCAACTTCTCGCGATGCGCATAGTAGGTAAGCGCCACCATGACGTCCGCGCCGGCGCGAAGGAACTCGCGGTGCAGCTCGCGCACTGCGTCGGGAAAATCGAGAACGACCTCGGGGACATAGGGCCCGGCCTTGATGTAGCCGCGCCGCTCCAGCTCGAAGACGTACCCTTCGGCGCCCAGCACAACGCCGGCCTCCAGTCGTTCGAGAATCCCGCGACCCGTCCTAACCGGCATGGCTGGTCACAAAGCGTTCGGGAGCGAAGCGGGCGATATCCTCGACCGTTTTGCCATCGAGGGCCAGTTCCGACAGCGTCCGGCCGATGAGCGGCGCGAACTTGTAACCCGTGCCGCGCCAGCCGGTACCGATCGCCGCATCGGGAAGGCTGGGGAGCGGCCCCAGGATGAAGTTGTCATCTGCGACCAGATCATACGAGCATTGGTCCGCCCCCTCGACATCGATGACGCGGGCATCCACAAGCTCCGGCATGCACTCGGCCACAAAGCTCCGCACGCTCGTAACCCCGGTCACCTGTCGACGCACGTCCGGTGGATTGTAGTAGCCGATCTTCACTCCCGGCGTCTTCCCCTGGAGCATTGGATGGCCATAGATGCCGACGTCGAGATACGCGAACACGGGTAGCCGCTCGGGCATGAACTGTTCGCGCTTCTCGAGCGGCGGAACGAAGTACTTCGACTCACTGGGCCGGTCCGGGCGGATCGGAAGCTGGAGGTTGCAGCCCACAGTCCTGGCCAGAAGGTCGTTGACCCCGAGCCCGGCGGTGAAAACCAATCGCTGCGCCAGGCGCTCCCCCGCGGAAGTATCGATGACGGTCCGGCCCTGCCGCCGGCTGATCCGCTCGACCCGGGTGTCCTGCTCGATGTCCACCCGCGCCGCCCGCAACCCGGCAAGGAGGGTTTGCGTAATTGGTGGCACATACAGGAACCCCGCCTCGACATCCAGCCGGCCGATGTCGGCGTCGAACTGGGGAAACCGCGCATGCAGGCCAACCCGATCGAAGGCCCGGGTCTTGAGATCGAGGCCTTGGAGCACTCGGTAGCTCTGCTCCGCGTATGTTTCCGAGAGCGCCGGGGTCACGCTGGCCCTGGCGATATTCAGACAGCCGCACTCGATCAGGAAGGGTTCGCCCGATTCGGCCTGGAAATCGAGCCAGAGCTTTCTCGCCTCATACGCCAGGCGCGCATAGAGGGGATCAAGGTAATCACTGCGGATCGACCGCGTCAGGCTGTAGGAGGCCGCTCTCGAGTCGCCGATCCGCCAGGCGTCGAGGACGAGGGTCCTCGCTCCGCGCCGGCTTGCGAACAGGGCCGTGAACAGGCCCATCACGCCGGCGCCGATGATGGCCAGGTCGTAGGCCGCCTCAGCCACGGGCGATCAGCGGTCGCGTGGCGTCGCTGGCGAGACGCTCAGCTGGCGAGCCGGTCGGTATCCGGCATCAAATGGGGATCCTCCGGCCCGTTGGGCTGACCGTCGGACCGCGTGCAGTATCGCGGATAGTGAGCGCGGTAGCCGGCCAACAATCCAGCGGGGGCAAGAGCGAGCAGACCGAGCCGCAGCCAACGAGGTTGCCCCAGCGGCCGGCTTTCCCGGCGGTAGGCGGCAGTGATGACCGCCCACTGGAGGACGTTGCGAAGGTTCCGGAGGTGGTGCTTGCCGTCCCGAGCCAGGCCAAAGGTGGTTTCGGAGAACTCCTGCTTCAGCAGGCCCGGGCGGAACTCGACGATAAGGTGAGCCTCGACGGGACCGCCGTTCCACAGACAATGCTCCGTCCCCGGTGGAACGGTCAGGCGCTGGCCGGGTCCGAGCTCGAATCGCGCTCCATGGATGGAAAAAGATGCCGTCCCGGCGACAACCGTGAAGTCCGATTGCTGCACCGGGTGAATGTGCGGGACACCCACGCCGCCGCCAGGCGCCAGCCAGGATTCGTACTGCACCAGCTCGCCATCGGTTTCCGGAGCCGTCTTCAGAAACCGGATGCGCTCGCCGTGGAGCGGATTTTCAATTATCGGGCCGACGATGGGCGCGTCACCTCGCAACGAGTGTTTTGCGGAGTATGCCAGAAGTGGCTCGCGGGCGCAAGAAATCTCCACTATCTGTGCGATACTGCCGTCAACTCGAACGTGAGAACGCTCGTTTTCGCGAATTTCCTGGCGCCAAACATGACCTCGACCTACACGGACGTCGCCGAGCAGGTCGGGCGGCGGCTCGGCGTGCCGGCGACCCTGGTCGAGGGGATCTCCGTTGAGCAGCTACGGCAGGCCTCGGTCGACGTCGCCTTCCTGTGCGGCCTCCCCTATGTTCGCCTCCTGCAGGAACAGCCCGGCATGCTGCGGCTTCTGGCCGCACCGGTTTTGCACGGGCCTCGCTACCGCGGCCGCCCGGTCTACTTCTCCGACGTAATCGTGCGCCGGGATAGCCCCTGGCAGTCGTTCGCCGACCTTCGCGGGCAGAGCTGGGCGCATAGCGTCGGCGACTCCTACTCGGGCTGTCTGCTGAGCCGTTACCAGCTGCAACAAATGGGGGAGCGCGAGCGGTTCTTCGGCGAGGTCACCTACTCGGGTGGACACCAGCAATCGATCCGCCGGGTGGTCGATGGCGGGGTGACCGCCTCGGCGATCGACTCGCACGTGCTCGGGGTCGAACAGCTGAGGAATCCGCGTCTCGCCCAGGCGCTGCGGGTGGTCGCCGTGTTCGGCCCATCGTCGATCCCGCCGGTGGTTGCTACCACCCGCCTGCCTGACGACCTCGCGGCGGGGGTCGGAAGCGCGCTCGCCGCCTTGAGCGACGATCCGGCGAGCCGTGCGCGGCTCGCACGAGGCCTGATCCAGCGATATGTCCCGGTTGCGGACGAGGCCTATGACGAAATGCGGCGGATGCTTGAGGTCGTGGAGCGACGACCGCCGTCCGTCAGAGTGTCGGCTTGACGACCATCATGAAGAGAATGCCTAGAACCGGCACCATCACGGCGATGCCGATCGCCGTCGCGCGGATCGCGGCGCCTCGGTAGGCAGCCGAGCCGATTCCCTCGCGCTCGAGCGTCTCGATCTGACGGACGAGCGCCGGCGAGTAGACCGCAAACCCGAACAGAATCACGATCACATACAGCACGATCGCGGCCTGGATCCAATGCGTCGTGTAGGACCAGTGCCACCAGGCCAGCGTCAGCCCGCTAGCCAAGAGGAGGAGGTAGGCGGGGTTCGCGACGTGGTCGTCGATGAACTTGATCGAGCGGAGCACGAACGTGTTGCGCTGCGGATCGTTACCAGCCAGCCCCTGCCAGATGCCGTAGCTGAGATTCGACCCAACAGCGGTGATCGCGAAAAGGATATGCAACAGTTTGAGCAGGTTGTAGAACACGTCCATAAAATACTCGACGTGCCGGTCACCTACCACTTCAGGACCGAGTGGCGGTTCGTCGCTCCCGTCGACCGGACCTGGTTGGTGGTCCTGGACATCGAGCGCTCCCCGGATGGTGGAAGAACTTCAGGCGGGTGACCGTCATCCGCGGCGACGGAAAATCGGTCGGTTCCGTCGTCGAATGCGAAGTCCGCGGTTCGCTACCGTACAGCCTCACCTACTCGATCGAGGTCCTCGAGGCCGAGCGTCCTCGACACATTCTGCTGCGATCTACCGGAGAGCTTGTCGGGACGGGACGGTGGGAATTCTCGGAGCCTGTCCCCGGCGAGTCGACGGCCGTTTATTACTGGGACGTCGCCACCACGAATCCGGTTCTGAACCTGATCGCGCCGCTGGCCCGGGGAGTGCTTGCCAGCAACCACACGCGGGTGATGGCCAACGGCTATGCCGCGCTCAAGCCACACGTCGAAGCCGTCCCCAGTTAGCTGGGCTTTCGGAGCCGAGCGGCGGCAAAGGCGTCGAGCCGCTCCTTGACCGACTTCTCGTAACCTCGCTCGGATGGGTGGTAATAGGTGCGGTCCTTGATCGCGTCGGGCAAGTGCTGCTGCTCGACCTGCGCGTCCTCGTAATCGTGGGCGTAGCGATAGCCCTTGCCATAGCCGATCTTTCGCATCAGCGGGGTGGGCGCGTTGCGAAGGTGCAGCGGCACCGGGTCGGCCCGGGTCCGCTCGACGTCTTCCTGCACGCTCGCGTATGCGGCATAGAGCGCGTTGCTCTTGGGCGCGGTGGCGAGATAGACCACGGCCTGCGCCAGCGCCAGATTTGCCTCTGGCATCCCGATGAAGTGCGCGGCCTGCTGGGCGGCGACCGCCTGAGTCAGGGCCTGCGGATCGGCGAGGCCGATGTCCTCGGAGGCAAAGCGGATCAGCCGGCGGGCGACGTAGAGCGGATCCTCACCAGCCTCGAGCATGCGCCCCAGCCAGTAGAGCGAGGCATCGGGGTCGCTGTCCCGGAGGCTCTTGTGCAGGGCCGAGATGATGTTGTAGTGCTCCTCGCCGGCGCGGTCATACAGGAGGTTCTTTCGCTGCACCGCCTCTTCGACCAGCGCGGCGGTGACGTTCCGCCGCCCCTGCTTCGGTCGCGCCAGGGCGGCGGCGGCCTCGAGGCCGTTGAGGGCCACCCGGGCGTCGCCGTTCGCCACGCGGATCAGTGCGGCGCGAGCGTCGGCGTCGAGGCCGACGTGGCGGGGTGCGAGTCCACGTTCCGCGTCCGTTACCGCCCGATCGACGATCTCGCCCACCTGCGAGTCGTCCAGCGCACCGAGCACGAAGACGCGGGTCCGCGACAGCAGCGCGGCATTGACTTCGAATGATGGGTTTTCGGTGGTTGCGCCGATCAGGGTGATGACACCTTCCTCGACAAACGGCAGCACCGCATCCTGCTGGCCCTTGTTGAAACGATGAATTTCATCGATGAACAGGATGGTTCGCTTGCCCGACTGGGCCCGACGGAGCCGCGCCTCTTCGATGTTCCGCCGCAGGTCCGCCACCCCGGCGCTGACCGCGCTCAGGGGAACGAAGTGCGATGAGGTGACGCGCGCGATCAACCGCGCCAGCGTGGTCTTGCCGCTGCCCGGAGGTCCCCAGAGGATCATCGAGCCGACCCGGTCTTCCTCGATGGCGCGGCGCAGCTCGTGCTCGGGGCCGACCAGGTGCTCCTGGCCCACGAACTCATCGAGGCTGCGCGGTCGCATGCGAGCCGCCAGCGGCTGGTCTTTTGCGACCGGCTCCTGCGGAGCCGGAAACAACGTCTCCTGCGCCATCAGCTGACTATAGAAGTTCGCTCTAACATCTTCCGATGAGCTTGAATGACGCGATCGCGAAGACGACGCTGCCGGTGGAGGATCTCGCGCGCGCGAAGGCGTTCTATGCGGAGAAGCTGGGACTGAGACCAACACGCGAGTTCGCGGGTGCCCTCTTTTATGAAGGAAACGGCACCAGCGGGTTTCTTCTGTTCCCCAGTGGCGGACACGCCGCTGGACAACATACCCAGATGGCCTTGTTCGTGAAGGATATTGTCGCCAGCGTCGCCAAGCTCAAGAGTCGCGGCGTCCAATTCGAGGAATATGACTTCCCCGGCCTGAAGACCAACCAGGGCATTGCCGACCTCGGATACGAAAAAGCAGCGTGGTTCCGCGACAGCGAAGGGAACCTGCTGGCCCTGGGCCAACTCGCTTAGCCGGCCGCGGCGCGCTCCGACGGCAGCCGCAGTCGGCCGAACATCACCAGGAAGGTAAGGCCCGCCAGCATGTAGAATCCGGCGCTGACCGAAAAGGCCAGCTGATAGCCGCCGCGAACCTGGAGGAATCCGCTGAGCAGCGGACCCAGCCCACCCAGCCCGATGCCGGTCACGACCGTCTGCGCCGTTGCCAGTCGAGCTCGCTGCTGAGGCTCGACGTACTCCATCCCGAACACCTGGCTCAATGGTGCCTGCAGGTTCAGCGCCAGCTGGCGGAGATAGATGATCACCACCGCGAGGGGCAGCGTCATGATGAAGGCAAGCCCCAGGACCAACGGTGAGCCGGCCGCCTGCAGCAGCCCGACGCTCCGGCTCAATCCCGTCCGACGCGCCACGCGTGGCGCCGACAGGGTGACGAGCGCGGTGAGCGCCGCGCCGACGGCGAGGATCAGACCGATCGGTCCTGGAGTCAACCCAAAGCGCTGCAACAGATAGAGCTGGAGAAAGTTGAGATACATGCCGGCGCCGATCCCCAGCACAAAGCCCGGCAACAGGATGCGGGTAAAGCGCCGGGTGTCGACTCGGAGGAGGTCGCGAACGGGCATGACCACCGTGGGCCTGAGCCCGGCTTCCTTCGCCAGCCGGAGAAGAAACGGCAAGCCCAGCACTGTCAACAGGGTCATCACCACGAAGGCCGACCGAATCGAGCCCGGCGAGGCACTCGACGACCGGGTTGCGCGGGCGGCGGCCTCCGGTATCCCGCCACCGAGCAGGTCGCCGATGAGCACCGCCAGCCACGCCAGCGATTGGTTGACGGCAAAGAGAGAGACGCGCTCCGTTTCCCGGCTGATCTGGGCCAGCAGCGGCCCACTCAGCACCGCGAGGACGGAGAGGGCGAGAGCGAAGGTCCCGGCCGCGAGCACGGCGACCAGCCGCCCACCGGCGATCGACAGAACCAGCGATCCGATCACCGCCAGGCTGCCGCTCCCCAGGAGAAAAAGACGATAGCCAATGCGATCGGCCATCGCGGCGAGGGGAAGCCCGACGCCGAGCAAAGCGAGAGCTGGGAGTGAGTTGAAGACCCCGATGATGTCGTTGGAGAAGCCGAGCGCGCTCATGTACAGGTTGAACACCAGGTTGAAGATGGCGAACGCGATCGATATCAGGATCGAGAAGGCGAGAAAATGCCGCGCCGCCGGGCTGAAGGCCAAAAAGACCGCGACCACCCGACGTGCCTGGGTCGCTATTTGGTGGATTGAAGCGCCTGGTAAATCTGCTGCCCCACGGCGGCCTGGACGGCGAGGGGGTCGTTGCGCCGATAGTCCAGCCAGTACCGGACCTCGAGCGTCAGGCCCCCGTCGACGTTGGGTTGGACGGCAACATGTGGCGGCGGATCCTTGGCAATGTCGGGACGGCGCTGGATCTCTTCCTTGATTTTTTCGGCGAGCCCATCGGGCGCGACGCCGCTCGGGAGCTTGGCCGTGAGGGTGAAGAGGCGCGTCGGGTAGCGGGTGCGGTTGATGATCGTACCCGTATACACGAGCGAGTTCGGTGCGATCACCTGCTCGCCCTCACTTGTCCGCAGCGTGGTCGCCCGCATCTCGATGTTCTCGACGATGCCGGTGTGGTTGTCGACGGTGATCTCATCGCCCAGGCGAAACGGGCGTTCTAGCAACATGAAGATGCCGGCGATGAAGTTTTTCAGGATGTCCTGGAAAGCCAGGCTGAAGGCCAGTGCCAAAAACCCGAAGCCGCCAAACACCAGCGCCGGGCTGCCGAAGAGTTCGCTGAAGGCAGCCACCACGCCGATGACCAGTGCGGCCAGAAAGACCATGCGGTTGACCAGCAGTGCGACCTGCGGATCGGCATTGACTCGTTTCAGTTCCTTGCCGGCAAGCATCCGAACGAAGCGCGCCAGCAGATAAAACGCGACCAGAATGAGGATTGCCACCACAACCTTGAAAAGGTCGTGGTCACTCGGAAGATAGCTGCGGAGGGTTTCCCACGCACTCGCGGCGCTGGCCAGCATGGCGCCCATTGTAGGGGCGCTCTGGACTTAGCTCTCGGTCGGGGCTTCGCCCTCGGCGGCAGGCTCGGCAGGAGCCTGCGTCTCACCGACCGTCGGCACCTCGGCGGCGGCCGGCGCCGGTGCGACCTCTTCGACTTCTTCCCTGTGGGCGGCGACCTTGACGATCAGGTCATCGGGCTCGTCGAGGATCTCGCAGCCCGGCGGAATCGTCAGGTCCTTCACGCGGATCTCGTCGTCGATCTCCTTCAAACCGGAAAGATCCACCGTGATCACTGGCGGCAGATCCGTCGGCAGGCATTCGACCTTGAGGGCATGCAAGCCTCGCTGTAGATCGGCCTCCCCCTTGACGACCAGTTCGATCTCACCCTCGAGTTCGATCGGCACCTCCGACTCGATCTTCTCGGTGAGATTGACCTGGTAGAAGTCGACATGCAGCAGATCGCCGTCGCGCGGGCTCCGCTGAACCTCACGGATGAGCGCCTTGCGTACCGGCTCATCGCCGACCTGGAGATCGAGGAGCTGGTTGCGCCCCACCTTCTGGAAGGCCTTGACGAACTCCCGGCCGTCCACCGCCACCGTCACGGCGTCGACGTTGTGGCCATAGACGACGCCAGGCAGCCGGCCCTGGCGACGGAGGGTCCGAGTGTGCTTTCCCCGATCCTCACGGGGCTCGAGTTTGAGCGTAACGGGGGTGGCCGTGGCCAGAGGTTTTCTCCTTCGGCGCGAATTCGGCGGCGCCCATCTTAACACAGCCTTTGGCGACCGCTGAACGGCCCTTCACCGGAACTTTTCCGCCGTTTGGCCGTTACCTTGAGTGGCCGAAGTCCTTAGAATCGGCTGACACACGATGCTGGCATCATGTCTTAAGTTTCTGCGTCGAAACGCGCTCCGAATAGGAGTGGTGCTGGGGACGTTCGCCCTGGTGGCCAGCTTCATCTTCGTCCAGCAGATGCGGGAAGCCTTCGCCGAGCAGGACTACCAGAGCGCCCGCACCCAGGTCCTTAAGGCCCAGGCGCGTGCCGCGCAGCTCGGGCTGGATACGGCCGAATATTCAGACCTGCAGCGCCAGGAGCTGACGACCGCGGCGGAAGTCCCACCCAGCGTCACGGCGCCCTTCAACGAGGAGCGGATCGCCTTTTTCTCCCGGGCGGCCACCCAGGAAACCGATATCAAGGAGCAGCTCGAGACGCGGATGCAGAAGCTCCTGGCCGAGACCCATGATGCGGCTCAGGCGGCGACCAGGCAGCTGTCCCTCAACCTGGGAAAGGCCAGACAGCTCGGTGTCGACGAGCAGCTGCTGGATGAATTTACCGGCCTCCCGGTAAAGGCCCAGGACGACGTCAACAACGCCACCACCGTCCGCGCCTTTCGCGCCGTCAACAGCGAGCTGAAGGCGCCGCTCTCGAAACTCTCGCTCATCGTCGCCGACCAGGAAACCGCCAACAAGCTCGTCGGCGAATACGCCGCGCAGGCGGCAGCGAAAGACCACGGCGACGCCGGCCTGGCGCGGGCGGGGGCGAATGCCGCCCTTGCCCAGGTTCGAGCCGATCTCCAGACGGCGCGGATCTTCCAGATGGACGTGGCGATCGTCGACGTGCATGTCCAGAAATTGGCGACCCAGCTGGGCAGCACGGCGACCGTCGCCGATCTGGAACAGGTCAACGCTGGCCTCACGGTGCAGGACAAGGTCCTGCAGACCGCGATGAGCCAGAACCTCCCGGAGAAGGCCATCACCATCTCGCTGAAAGAGCAGGTGATTCGGGCCTATTCACACGGCCAGCAGGTGTTCTGGACCTACGTGACCACCGGGCGCCCCGGCCTGGAGACCGACGCCGGGAGCTTCAAGGTCTACTGGAAGGTCTCGCCCTGGACCATGCACTCACCCTGGCCGAAGGGCTCGCCGTACTGGTACCCGGACAGCAAAGTCCAGATGGTGATGTGGTTCAACGGCGGCGACGGCATTCACGACGCGTCCTGGCGCTCCCGGTACGGTCCGGGCACCAATGGCCCGCATTATGACCCAACCGGGGAAGACACCGGCACGCACGGCTGCGTCAACGTCCCCTGGAGCAATATGGTCTGGCTCTGGAACTGGACGCCGACCGGCACCCCCGTCATCGTCTACTGACGTAACCGGGCGGGTGCGCCGCCCAGCGTCCCATCACGCACTCGGCCGAAATTCCATTGGCCTCGTGAGCGTGGTACAGGACGCTGTTCCGCGCCCGCCCTGACACGCGCGAAAGCGCGGCTCGGCCTGCGGCCTCGCTAACCGGGCGGGTGCGCCGCCCAGCGTCCCATCACGCACTCGGCCGAAATTCCATTGGCGTCGTGAGCGTGGTACAGGACGCTGTTCCGCGCCCGCCCTGACTCGCGCGAAAGGCGGCTCGGCCTGCGGCCTCGCTAACCGGGCGGGTGCGCTGGGGCCTCTACGCGGTTTGCCGTAAGGGGACCGGCCAAAGGGCGGACGTCCTTTTGTGAGCCTGCGCGTTAGAGAGGGTAGGAGCTCACATATGGCCCTTGCCAACTCGACCATGCACCAGCTGGCACCGCATACCTGGACCTTCCAGGCGCCGGAGATCCCGGTCGCGCCCATGAAGGCCAACTGCCGGGCGTGCCGGCAATCGGTCGCGATTTTGCGCCCCTCCGCCATGGATTTGAAGACAGGCAACTACGTCGTGCGCGGCGAGTGCGAGCGCTGTGGCGCAGAAGTTCTTCTTATCGTGAGCTAAGGCTCTCCGCGCTGGTGAAGCCTTCGCCAGTCCAGTAGCCGAGCATCTGCTCGGTCTCGTGGTAGAGCCAGATCAGGTACCGTTCCCGGGCGGCTTCGCTGAGGAAGGCCGCCTTGCGCTCGATGGCCTCCAGCGGGAAGAGATCCAGGGCGCTCACCCAATTCGCCTTCATGAACGCGCGCATGAAGAGGAAGTCGCCGGTGAACACGACGGTCTGTTCCTGGTCCTGAACGTAGACCGCCTGGTGTCCCGCGGTGTGGCCGCCCGTCACACGGACGCGGACGCCGGGCGCGATCGCCTCGTCGCCGTCCACAACCTGAAGCCGCCCCTCCTCCTCGAGAAGGCCAAGGTTCTCGGGCTTGTATGACGGCTTGCTACGGAGATCCGGGTGGCGCCACGCCTCGAGCTCCCGAGCCTGCACGACGTGCCGGGCACGCGGGAACAGTGGCGTCAGTTCACCGTCGCGGCCTGGCGTCACCAGGGCGCCCACGTGGTCGAAGTGCAGGTGGCTGAGGACGACCAGATCGATATCCTGCGGCTTTAAGCCGACGCGGGCAAGCGCATCGGGAATCCCCGGATCCCGTTCGTAGGCGTAGATGTCGCGTTCCTTGTCGGAGAGTTTGGGCCCGATGCCGGCCTCGATCAGGATATTGGCGTCCGGCGTCCGGACCAAAAGACAGTTGGTGGCCATGGCGATCCGGTTGCGCGCATCGGGGGCTTTCAGCTTCTCCCACATGACCTTGGGAACGACGCCAAAGACCGCGCCGCCGTCCATGCGCCAGATCCCATCGCTCACGCAGTGAAGCTCGAAGCGGCCGAGCTTTCTGGGCGCCGTCGCGATCACGCGGCCTTGAATCCGTGGTTCACAAAATCGATGATCGATTGCAGCGTGCTCCCCGGCCCGAAGATCTCCACGACACCCATCTTCTTCAGCTCGGTGGCGTCGTCGTGGGGGATGATGCCGCCGCCAAAGATCACGATGTCAGAGGCGTTGCGTTCCTTGAGGAGCTCGAGGATCCGTGGAATGAGGGTCATATGCGCGCCGCTATGCAGGCTGACGCCGATGGCGTCGACGTCCTCCTGGATCGCCGCTTCCACGACCATCTCGGGCGTTTGGCGAAGTCCGGCATAGATCACCTCGACGCCCGCGTCGCGGAGGGCGCGCGACACCACTTTGACGCCGCGATCGTGTCCGTCGAGGCCGACTTTCGCGGTGAGCACTCGCCAGCGCTTGTTTTGATTCATCGGCGCTTGCGACCTGGTGGACGTCTCTGCCGGCGCCATCAGTGCCGCATCACGTAGAGGGCGACGATCACAACGACGACGATGGCCGCCATCACCCGTCCGAGCAACGAAAAACGAAGCCGAATCATTTAGAAGAGGATCGGCTCACGGTAGACGCCGAATACCTCCTTGAGCGCGGCCATGATCTCACCCTCGCTGACGTACGCCTTGACGCAGTTCAGCAGCGGCGGCATCAGGTTGTCATTGCCCCGAGCCGCGACTTTGAGCTCTTCCAGCCGGTTGCGCACGCTGGTGTTGTCGCGGCGAGCCTTGAGCGCCTTGAGCCGCGCAACCTGGCCCCGCTCGGTCTCGGGCCCGATCTTGAGGGTGGGCACATCGGCGCCTTCGCCCTCCTTATAGGCGTTGACGCCCACGATGATCCGCTCATTCGCCTCCAGCTTGCGCTCGAATTCGAACGCCGCATCGGCGATCTCTCGCTGGAAGAACCCATTCTCGATGCAGCGAAGCACGCCCCCTTGCTCCTCGATCCGATCGAAGTACTGCTGTGCGCCCCGCTCCATCTCGTCGGTGAGCCGCTCCAGGAAAAAGGATCCGGCGAGCGGGTCGATGGTATTCGTGACGCCGGTCTCGTGAGCCAGCACCTGCTGGGTACGCAGGGCGATCTGTGCGGCTCGCTCGGTCGGCAGCGCCAGCACCTCGTCCATCGAGTTGGTGTGCAACGAGTTCGTTCCGCCAAGCACGGCGGCCATGGCTTCGTAGGCGGTGCGGCTGATGTTGTTCTCCACCTGCTGCCGGGTCAGCGAGACGCCGGCGGTCTGGGTATGGAAACGGAGCATCCACGACCTGGGATCGCGGGCGCCGTATTTGTCGCGCATGATCCGTGCCCACAGGCGCCGGGCTGCCCGGAATTTCGCGATCTCCTCGAAGAAATCGATGTGGGAGTCAAAGAAGAAGGAGAGCCGGGGGGCGAACTCGTCGACGCTCAGGCCGGCCCTGACGGACGCCTCCACATAGGCCATCCCATCTGCCAGGGTGAAGGCCAGCTCCTGGACGGCGGTCGACCCGGCCTCGCGGATGTGGTACCCGGAAATCGAGACCGCGTTCCAACGGGGCATGTTGCGGGCGGCAAAGACGATCGTGTCCACCACCAGCCGCATCGAGGGCTCGGGCGGGAAGATGTACTCCTTCTGCGCGATGTATTCCTTCAGGATGTCGTTCTGCAGCGTGCCCCCAAGACTTTTTTGAGGCAACCCTTCCTTCTCACCGACGGCGATGTACATGGCGTACAGGATGGCGGCCGGCGAATTGATCGTCATCGAGGTGGTGATCTGGTCCAGCCGGATACCGCTGAAGAGCGTTTCCATGTCCTCCAGCGAGTCGATCGCAACTCCGCAGTGGCCCACCTCGCCTTCGCTCAGCGGATCGTCGGAGTCGTAGCCCATCAGGGTCGGCATGTCAAAGGCCACCGACAGGCCGGCCTGGCCCTGCGAGAGCAGGAACTTGTAGCGGCGGTTCGTCTCTTCGGCGGTACCGTAGCCAGCGAATTGACGGATGGTCCACAGCTGGCCCCGGTACATCGATGGGTAGACGCCGCGCGTGTAGGGAAATTCACCGGGGTAGCCGAGCTTGTCGTCGTAAGTCCAGCCGGCCAGGTCTTCCGGTGTATAGAGCGGCTCCACTGGCAGGCCGGAGAGCGTGGTGGCAGCCTCCTTCGGGGCCCGCTTCCCGGCTCGATACCGGGTCGCCCACTCCTCGTACGCGGTCTTGCGGCGAAGCGCCATCAACTGCCTCC
>VBEE01000044.1 GCA_005881715.1 Chloroflexota bacterium
GAGCCGCCGGATTCTGGTTGTTGTTGTCACAGAAGTTCGCCGTTCCTCCCGTGCCGTCCGGTGCAAAGGCGGCGTTGTAGACCTGGACTACGCCACCCGGTCCGCTACTCGGCACGGTGACGCGGTAGTCATAGCCACCGCGGTCCGCGACCGTCAGGTCGCGCGGCTCGGTACCGTTCGTGTAGCTCAATTGATGGACATCGTTGGAGCCCGCCGGGGTAGGCGTATAGGCGTCACCTTGGGTGCGGCCCGTTGCCCAGCCTTCCTCGCGGGTGAAGAAGAATCGGGTGCGGCCGAGCTCGCCAAGGGATGAGCCGGCCTGGCTCCCCGGTTGGCCGAGGGAGATGGGCGGCAGGTAGGCGGCCACCGCGGTTCTCGCTACCAGGTAGGGTCGGAAGCCGAAGAGCTGCATGAAGAACACCGGCGCCTGCTTGGCGACGGTCACCCGCAGCTGATTGCTCCGCCCGGAGATAACGGCGGGCACCACCACAACGCCTTCCTGGGTGTTGGCCGGGTCGAAGCCGTTGCGCTTGGCTTCGTCGATGGCGCGATCCGTGGCGTCGTTGCGCGACCCGGCCGGGATGGCCTGGGCGCTCGTGAACTGGTTGGGCATGAAGACGACACCGGACAGCGCTGCCGCCGAGGCGGCCCGTTCCGCGGCAATGCTGTACATGTACCCGACGGCGAGGTCGACCGCGACCCCAACCCCACCGATCATCAACGTCCCGGTGAGGGCCAGCAGCACGATCGCCTGGCCGGCCTTGCCGCGCAGGCGCCGAGGCGGCGCCGTGGCAGACCGCGTGGCGCGGGCACTCACAGCAGTAGTGGAGACGCCTTCATCACGGCGTACTCCACGATCCGCATATTCTGAGGAAAGATGCCGGCGGGCGGTGCGTAGGTCCAGACGAGGCGGACGCCGATCGAGGTCTCGTTCGGGGGCGTCTGGTTGCGGTTCTGGATGGGAAAGGTTTGCGTACCCGGGCTGACCGCGCCGCCGTTGACGAAGTACTGATCCACGGGATCGCCGGCGCGGTACGTCCCATCCGCCTGCGAGGGCGCGTAGATGTCGATCTCGCTCACTGTGGCAGAGGTCAGCCCGCGAGCGACGGCCAGCGCATTCCGCACGATCTGCATGTCGATTTGTGAGGTGGTCGCGTTCGGATTGGTCTGTGATCCGCCCAGCTCCGCCGCCAGACGCGCGGCCTGCCGAACGGCGAAGCCGCCCGTCACCCGATCCGCGAGCATGACCGTGGCGTCGAAGCCGCCCATCAGCACGAAAAACAACACGGGAATCACCACGGCCATTTCGGCAAGCGACTGGCCGCGACGACGGCGCAGACCATAGTGGTGGTTCATCTCAGTAACTCTGCGGTTCCAGGCGCACGTACGAGACCGCCGTCGTGCGGATCGGTCCCAACGGCGCGAAGAAGCCGGCCTTCCAGGTGTAGGTGTAGTTGACGGTGATGCCGATGAAGTCGCTCGTGCCGTTACCAACGTTGCGCTGTGCCGGCGGCCAGGGCACCGGCGACGTCATCGGCGTGCCATCGAGCGCATAGCGGTTGAAGTAGGTGGGGTCGGGAGTAAGGTTGCCGTTGCCATCCTGATTGAGCTTGTAGATATCGACCTCCGTGACAGTGAACAGCCGGGTCGTGCCGACGTTGTCGCGGATCGTCTGCACCGCCTGAGTGTCCGCCGTCGCGGCGTTGCCGAGTGTTGAGGCGACCCGGGATCCCTCGGCGGCGGCAAAGCGGGCGGTGCCGACGCTAAACATCAGCAGGGCACCATCGAGCACCCCCATGATCAGGAGCATCAGGACCGGGACGACGAGCGCAAACTCGGTCATGGTCTGACCGCGCGTACGCCTCCGCGCCCGCGAAAACATTACAGTTTGCATAAAACTCCCCGCCGGTAAAACGCCGCACGGAATGCCAGACATACACGAACGTAAGGATGCGCACCGGTTTGTGGCATGTCGCGAAGGGATCGCGAAACCGCCGTGTCGCCGGCTTGGTCGCGTTACAATCTCGCAAGCCTTGAGCGAGATCAGCGTCCTGAAACGGTTCCAGCCCGGCTCGATGATCATCCTCCTGGCGCTGCTGGCGGCCTGCAGCGCGCCGCCCACCGCAATCTCCGGCTCGCCGAGCCCCAGTAGTGCTTCCCCCTCCGCCAGCCCCACAACTGCAGCCGGCTATCGGGTGCTCTTCACTGCTTCAACGAGCAGCGGCAGCGAGATCTTCCTCTATGACTCGGCCAGCAGTACCCCGCAACAGGTGGTCGCGCTGGGCGCCGGTCCGCCACCGGACGCCCGGTTCATCTCCTCCCAGAAGATTGCTTACGCCGACCGCACCAATCCGGCATCGAACCGCATCGTCAACTTCGACCTGAGCACCCGGGCCAGCACGACGGAGGCGGTGGCCAGCGGCGACATCCCCGCCTTCGCCTACAGCCACGACGGTACGATGCTCGCCTACCTCGCGCACGACCCGGCGGTGGGTAAGGCATCGCTGCACGTCCGGCGCGCAGGGAAGGACACTACGTTCAACCTCAATGCCATCCCGGGCCGTGGTGTGGGGCGGGATGACGAGTTGCGGCTCGAGTATGCCCCCGACGATAAGTACCTGCTGATGGTCGACACCTTCGTTGGCAACCAGGCGCAGGCCCCACAGACCGGCCAGTTCCTGGTCCTTCGCGCGGCCGACAACACGGTGGCCTTCCTGCCGCCGTCCGGGGTCAGCGCGAATGGCACCATGGCCACCTGGGCCGCGCGCAGCGATCGACTCTATTACCGCGACGCGGTTGGGGTGCGGACCTGGGACGCAGGAGTGACCAGTGTCGGCAGCCTGGTCAATGGCCTGCGCTGGTACGATCCCGCGGCTTCGGCGGATGACAGATGGCTGGCGTTTGTCGACATCGACGCCCAGTCCGTGCCCCACGTCCGCCTTTACGACCTGCAGACCAAACAGGTGATCGCAACCGTGACCGCGGCGCGATCCCATCCGATCCTCGTCAGCTCGGATACGCTGTGGTTCCTGGAGGAGCGTGCCTGCCAGAGCGAGTGCCTCGGCGGGCCATCCGAGACGTCGGGGAAGGTGCTCGCCTACAGCCTGAAGAGCAAGACCGAGACGGCCCTACCCTTCAGCGACGTGCACGACCTGTCGCAGCTGGCGGTCTTCAGCCGCTAGCGACGTCGCTCAGCGTGCCATCACCTGGCGGAGCACCATGGGCAGCACCCCGCCATGGCGCAAGTACTCGACATCGGTCTGGTTGTCGAGCCGGCAGCTCACGCTGAATCGCCGGGCTGATCCGCCGTCGGGGGTGGCCTCCACCTCGACTCGCTGACCCGGTTTGAGTCCGGCCTCGAGTCCTCGAATCGTGAACGCCTCGGTCCCCTCGAGGCCGAGCGACTTGAGCGATTCTCCGGGCTGAAACTGCAACGGGAGGATGCCCATCCCCACCAGGTTGCTCCGGTGGATCCGCTCGAAGCTCTCCGCAATCACCGCCCGCACGCCCAGCAGCAGCGGTCCCTTAGCGGCCCAGTCGCGTGAGCTGCCGGAGCCGTACTCCGTGCCGGCGATCGCGATCAACGGGACGTTCTCCTCGCGATAGCGCTCGGACGCCTCGAAGATCGTCATCTCTTTCTTGTCGGGGAGGTGCGTCGTCCAGAAGCGCTCGCGGCTGGTCAGCTGGTTGCGCAGCCGGATGTTGGCGAAGGTACCGCGCACCATCACCTCGTGGTTGCCGCGGCGCGCGCCGTAGCTGTTGAACTCCGCCCGTTCCACTCCGTGTTCGATCAGGTAGCGGCCGGCGGGGCTGTCCGGCGGGATGCTCCCGGCTGGCGAGATGTGGTCGGTGGTGATGGAGTCGCCGAGAATCACCAGCGCGCGCGCCCCGATGATGTCGGACAGCGCGTCCGGCTGCGGTCCGATGCCCTCGAAGAAGGACGGTTCCCGGACATAGGTCGACTTCGGATCCCACTCGTAGATGGGACCGGTCGGCGCCGACATCCGCTGCCAGTTCTCATCACCGTCGAAGATCCGGGCGTACTCGCGGGTGAACATCTCGACTTTCAGCGATGTGCGAATCGCCTCGTTCACTTCCTCGGCGGAAGGCCACAGCTCGCGCAGGTAGACGTCTTTTCCCTCCCGGTCGCTCCCCACCGGCTCCTTCGATAGGTCGCGGCGAATGTCGCCCGCCAGCGCGTAGGCCACCACCAGCGGCGGCGATGCCAGGTAGCTGGCTCGGACCAGCGGATGGATGCGTCCTTCGAAATTCCGGTTGCCGCTGAGCACGGCTACCACGTTGAGCTTTTCGTTCTCGACGGCCGCCTCGACTTCGGGGCTCGCCAGCGGGCCGCTGTTGCCGATGCAGGTGGTGCAGCCGTAGCCGACCAGGTAAAAGCCGAGTTCCTCGAGGTAGGCCATCAGGCCCGCCGCCTTCAGGTAGTCGGTGACGACCCGGGAGCCTGGCGCCAGGCTGGTCTTCACGGTCGGCGACACCCGCAGTCCCCGCTCGACGGCGCGCTTCGCGAGCAAGCCGGCCGCGACCATCACCGAGGGATTGGAGGTGTTGGTGCAGCTGGTGATGGCGGCGATGACGACCGAGCCGTTGCGCACCCGCTGGGTGGGCCGGGCCATGACGGCGGTGGCAGGCGCTCGGCCGCCGGCCACGTCCGCCGCGCCTCCCTCGAAGTCGAATCGGGCGACGTCATCGTTGGCCGGTTTTTCATCCACCGCAAAGGCGGAGGTGAAGCTCTCCCACACCGATGGCAGCGACACCCGGTCCTGGGGCCGCTTCGGCCCGGCCACGCTGGGCTCGACGGTGCTGAGATCGAGCTCGAGCAGCTCGCTGAAGACCGGCGTCTCCGAGTCGTCGGTGCGGAACATCCCCTGAGCCTGGGTGTAGCGCTCCACGAGCTCGATGAGCTGCTGCTCGCGACCGGTGGTCTCGAGATAGCGGAGGGTTTGTTGATCAACGGGGAAGAGGGAGGAGGTGGCGCCGTACTCGGGGCACATATTCGAAAGGGTGGCGCGGTCGGGTACCGAGAGACTGGAGAGGCCGGCACCGCAGAATTCCACGAACTTGTTCACGACGCCGTGCTTGCGCAGCATTTCCGTCAGCGTCAGCACCAGGTCGGTCGCCGTGGCGCCCGGCCGCAAGGCCCCGGTCATCCGGACCCCGATCACGACTGGTGTGGGCAGGTAGGTAGGCTGGCCCAGCAGCGCGGCCTCCGCCTCGATGCCGCCGACGCCCCAGCCGAGCACGCCCAGGCCGTTGACCATCGTGGTATGCGAGTCGGTGCCGAGCAGCGTGTCGGGAAGCGCGTAGCTGCCCTTCGCATCCTTGGCGGTCCGCACCACCCGGCTCAATCGCTCGAGGTTGACCTGATGGCAGATCCCCATCCCGGGTGGCACTACCGTGAAGTTGTGGAACGCCTGCTGCGCCCAGCGCAGCAGCGCGTAGCGCTCTCCATTGCGCGCGTACTCCCGCTCGATGTTGCGGGCATAGGCACCCAGGGAGCCGAACGCATCCACCTGGACGGAGTGGTCGATGACGAGATCCACCTGGACCATGGGATCGATCCGGCCCGCATCCTTGCCGGCACGCTGCATCGCCGATCGCATGGCCGCCAGGTCGACGACGGCCGGCACGCCCGTGAAATCCTGCAGCAGGATGCGCGAGGGGAGATAGGGCACCTCGGCACGGGCCGGCGGAGGCTCTGGCCAGCGGGCGAGGGCGCGCAGGCTGACGTCATTGACCTGGCCGCGTTCGACGCCGCGCAGCAGGCCCTCGAGCAGGATCTTGACAGTCACCGGCAAGCGGCGCGGATCGCCGATACGGGAGTCCGCCAGCCTTAAGAGCGGGTAGTAGTCGAAGGTCGTGGAGGCGAGCCGCTCGCGCGCCGACAGCATCTTGACTTGATGCTACCAGCGAACATTTCACAGCACGTCTCCCGCCCCCGCTCGCGGGGCGGGGGCTACTCGCGGTTGCCGCTGTGAAACTTGCGATGCGCCGCGCGCAACTGGGGGTTCGTCACGTGGGTGTAAATCTGCGTCGTGTTGAGGTTGGCGTGGCCCAGCATCTCCTGCACCGCGCGCAGGTCGGCACCGTTGGAGAGCAGGTCCGTGGCGAAGGAATGGCGCAGGGTGTGCGGCGTCGCTTTCACGCCGAGGCCGGCGAGGCGGACGTATTTCCCCACCAGCCGCTCGATCGACCGGGTCGACATCCGCATCCCCGGGCCGCCGGGGGCCAGGTCCGGCTTCCCCTTCATCCGGACGAAGAGCGGTTTCCAGCGGTCCTGCCGAGCCTGCAGATACCGTCCCAGCCAGTTGGTCGCCGCATCGCTCAGAAAGACGATGCGGGGCTTCCGCCCCTTGCCGATCACGCCGAACTCTCGCGTCCGCAAATTGATGTGGTCACGGTCGAGCCGAGCCAGCTCCGAGAGCCGCAGTCCAGTGCTGAAGAACGTCTCCATCAGGGCGCGGTCGCGCAGCCCACGGAGGTCGTTGATGTCGGGCGCGTCGAGCAGGCGGCGCAGCTGATCACCGTCGAGGAATTTCAGCGAGCGCGAGGGCGCCTTGCCCAGCTCGACCCGGTCAGGCGCGAGCACGTCGAGGCCCTGCATCGCCCAGTAACGCAGCAGTGAGCGAAGCGCGACCAGGAAGTAGGTCTGGGTGGCGCGCGAAAGCGGCCGGCCGGTGTGCTCGTTGACATGGCGCGCGAGCCCCAGCTTGTACTGCCGTACGACCTCGGTGGTCAGCTCGGGAAGGTCGTGGACGTCGGGTTGCTCGCGCTCCACCCAGGTGAGCAGGTGGTTGAGGTAGTGCTCGTACTGGCGAATCGTCAGCTGACTCAGGTTGCGGTCGACCTCGCACGCTTCGAGGAATCGGCGCACGCGTTCCATAAGCGCCGGCGCGACGGGCGGTGCCTGCGTGGTGGACGTGGGGGAGACGGTGGGCACGCTGCTGCCCGCGATTCTACGGCTCCCCCGATGGCTGGGCACTTCCCTTGACAATTTGGCTCGCCCACCTGTAGTATCGCGATATATCGTGATAGTGTTTTCAAGGAGGCAGAGCCCGTTATGTGGTCCCGTCGTGAATTCCGGTTCGACCAGTTTCGGCGCCAGATGTTCGAGCGCGGCGATCTGAAGTACGTCATCCTCGAGCAGCTCAAAGACAAGCCTGCCCACGGCTACGAGCTGATCAAGGCGCTCGAGGAGCGGTTCGGTGGCTTCTATGCCCCCAGCCCGGGTGCGGTCTACCCGACGCTGCAGATGCTCGAGGACATGGGATATGTCAGTTCCGTCCAGCAGGATGGCCGCAAGGTGTACAGCATCACCGACGCCGGTCGGAGCTTCATGAACGAGCGCCAGCCGCAGGTCGACGAAGTCTTCAACCGCATGAAAGAGCGCTGGGGCGCCGAGTGGGGCCCGCAGGCCCAGCGACTCATGCACGACTTGCGCAACGACATGCGCGATCTGGGCCGTTCGGTAGCGAGCGAGGCCCGCAACCGCTGGCCGGATCCCGAGCAGCAGCGCCGCATCCGCGACGTCATCAGCCGGGCGAAGACCGAGATCCAGTCCATCCTGTCCGAGGAGCGGGCGAAAGTCTAAGCGTTCCTACAACTCCCCCCGGACGACCCTGCGCCGGATCCATTCCTCGAAGAACCGTTCCTTGATGATGTAGGCGCCGCTCGACTCCAGGTCGACCAGCTCGCGCTCGACCAGCGTCTGGACGGCGCGCTGCACCGTGGTGGCGGCCCCCAGGTTGGCCCGACGCCGGTAATCCTCGCTATAGATGTTGCGTCCGCCCCACTCGACCAGCGCCACCAGCAAATTGCGCTGGGCCGGGGCCGAGTCGTGCCAGAGCACCGTCATCTGCGCCGCCTCGGCATCCAGCACCCGGTCGACGGCGGTCGCCACCAGCTCCTGGCTGGTCAGCGGAAGCAGGGCCACCTCCCAGAGAAAATGGGCCGCCTCCTGGGTGTCATTGGGGTGGGCGCCGGTGAAATCGATCAACCCGTAAACCGCGTCTTTGGGCACCGGGCGCCCGCTCGCCCGAAAGCGCGCCATCAGAAAGGCGGCAAAGTCCTCGCGGGGCAGCGGGCCGAGCGGATACGGCCGCGCCATCTTCAGGAGCGGGGCGCTACGCTCGTGCACCGCCTTGCGCAGCAACGCCTGGCGGGACCCCAGCAGCGCGTAACTGACATGCTGCTGGTGCTGAATCACCGCCCGAAGCTGCCGGAGCAGCGTCGCGCCCAGTTCCATCAGGTCCTGAAACTCGTCGAGAATCACGACCACCCGTTTTCGTTTGCTGGCTCGGGCGATCGCCTCGGGTTCCTCGAAGAGCTGCTCGAGCAGGGCGTCGAGGTTGGGGGTCCCGGCGCTGCCGGCTTCGAAGGCGAGCTGGGCATGGCCGTGGTCATCGATCGTCAGGGTGGGCCGGACGCGAAACGTCTTGAGATGTTGTACCACCCAGTCCTCGGCGCGCTCGGCGGGACTGCGAAAGGCGTCGAGGTAGGCGGAGGCGAGCCGGTCGGCGAGCCGGGCGCGGGAGGGGACCAGCATGCAATCGAGATAGGCGACGGGAATCCCCGCCACCTGCAGGCGGCGCTTCACCTCCAGGATCAGGGACGTCTTGCCAAAGCGGCGAGGCGCCTCGATCAGGATGTTCTGGCCCCCGCGCAGCTCGCGCTCCAACACCAGCAGGTCGGCCTCGCGGTCGGTGAACGCGTCCCCGGAGACGATCCGGCCGAAGCGGAACGGGTTGCTGGGCGGCGGCTTTACGCGAGCTGGCATTACGCAGATAAGTATAACGCGATTGCGCAGACCTGCGTATTCGGGTCGGGTCCGGGCCGGGCGCTCAGGCCGCGCGCTTCAGCGGCCGGCGGGTTGGATCGTACCCCGGCAGCAGGGCAGTCCAGTCGAGGCCGGCATGGCGGGCGCGAAAGTGGGCCAGGGCGAAGCGGTCGCAGGCGGTTTCCGCCGAGGCCTTGCCGCCGCGCACCTCGCGCAGGTACCAGTGATAGAACTCGTGGCAATAGACGAAGCGCAGCACCTCGCGCCGGGTGCGAAACCGAACCCGGCGGCTGAACCACTGAAAGGCGAGCCGGCGCCCCGGCTTGCGGCGGGCCCGGTAGTAGACCCGCTCCTCCCAGGCGCGGAAGGGCTCCGGGACCTGGAGCTCGATCAGCCGCTCCTCGTACCAGCAGAAGGCCGCCAGGTGGGGAGCCTGCCGGTAGCGCAGCGGTCGGGCAGACACGCCGTAGCCCGGCGGCGGCGGCAGGTCCGCCAGCCAGTGGCGCAGCGTCTCGGCATCGACGCCGGTAACCCGAGACCGCAGAGGGACCGTCGCCCAGGAGCGTCGGAGAGGGGAGAGGGGCATGCCTTTTCAAGCTTAGGCAATTCCTCGGAGCTTTCCAA
Source organism: Chloroflexota bacterium (assembly GCA_005881715.1). Taxonomy (GTDB): domain Bacteria; phylum Chloroflexota; class Dormibacteria; order CF-121; family CF-121; genus CF-13. The sequence continues at coordinate 9,419 of VBEE01000044.1, forward strand.
CGCCCGAACGCCGTTACACAATTTGTAAGGTTTCGACTCTTCCCCGCCACAGCTTGTGGCCGACTCTTGGACCGGATCGCAGCCTTTTCCTCACAGACTTGGAGCCGGTGGATGCGCAGCCCCTGAGTGAGCTCGATCTGGCACGGCTTCGAACCCGGGTCCAGCACTCAGTGTTGCAGCGCGTGGCGGCGGAATGGCGCCGGCCATCGGATGGCTGGCGCCAGACCGTACGTTGGACCGCGGTGGCCGTGCTCGACGAGATGCGCCGCTGGCAAGCCGCCCTCCCTGGCTTGCTCCAGGGCGATTTCATCTTCACCCTGGCGCTGTGGGTGGCGGTCTTCAGCGTCGCCGCCGCCGTCGTGGCGCAGCCCAGCATCCCGCTGCCCGTCCGCTACAGCGCCGGGCTGGCCGGGGTGGCCTACCTCTATCTCTATGCGGAGTTAGCCCGCATCGAGCGGCCGATCCGCGGCCGGCGCGTCCTGCTGGGGCTGGCCGATGGCGCGATCGTGGCGGCGCTGGGCGCCCTGTCGATTCCCTACGTCGGCTATGCGCATGGGCTGGTCTTCTTCGCCGCTGCCCGGATCGCTGCCCGCTTTCGCGATCCGCGCATCCTGCCGGTCGGCGGCTTGCTGCTGGTGCCCTTCGAGGTGGCCGGACACGCCGCGCTGCTGACCATCCTGCTCGATGCCTTTGCCGTCGTCATGACCATGCTGCTCGTGGTCCACCTGACCACCGCGGTCTCGGGGGCGCAGCAGGCGATTGCCCGCCAGGGGTTGATGGCGGTGCTCATTTCCAGCCTGGCCCGGGTCCGCGACGAGGACGCGCTCTTCGCCCAGCTGGCCGGCCAGGCTCCCGCGCTCGCGCCGCAATGCGCCTGGGCCTTCTGGATCCGGGAGCCGAGCACCGACGAATTTCGCGCCGTCCGTTGGGCCGGCCTGCCGGACGGCGAGTTGCCCGGCTTCAGCTTCACGCCCACGCTGGGGCCCGACCGAAGCGCGCCGCTGCTGATCAACGGTCCGCTGCCCGGCACCAGCGCCGGTGAGTGCACCCTGCTGCAACCGGCGGCCGCCGAGGGCGAGCTCACCGGCCTGATCACCGTGGCCGGCCGGCCGCTGGATCTGGGTCCCGACACTCGAACCACGGTCCGCGCGGTGGCCGAGGAGATGGGCGCGACGCTGCAGCGGTTGCAGGCCGTCGATGACGCGCGGCAGCACACCGAGGCGATGGAACAGGCCAACCGGCTGGCCGGGCTGGCCGCCCGCCACGCCGCCGACGAGGTGGCGGCGCTCGAGGCCATCCGCCCGGCGCTGGCCGATACGCTTCGCTCCGAGAGCCTGCACCTGGAGTGGGTGGAGGGCGACCGCCTCCGGCTGGTGATCGGCGAGAACGATCCCCTGCAGGGCCACGCGCCCGGCTGGCTGTCGCTTGCCGGGACGCGGACCGCCGAGGCGCTGCTCCAGGGCAAGCCGCTGCGCGAGCCGCTCACCGGCCGCCGGCCGGAAGATCTGTTCGGGGTGCCGGCCGGGTTGCGCCAACTGGCGGTCGCGCCGCTGCAGTGTGCGGGGATGGAGGGGACCCTGCAGCTGGGGCGCCGGCTGCCACGCGCCTACTCGGCCGGCGAGCTGCTGCTGGTGCAGCTGCTGGCCGAGCGGCTGGGGCTGCTCTTCGCCGCCGGTCGCGGGGCCAACGTCGCAAATTGACCAAGGGGGGCGAAGCGGCATGAATCAGACGGTGCGGGCGGCGAGCGACGCGGACGGGGTGGTCAATGAGATGCGGCTGCTGGTCCAGACCGGCCAGCCGGTCAGCGAGGTCGGCGACCGCGAGCGGCTGGAGCGCATGGTCAGCACCAGGGTGGCAACTCTGCTGATGGTGCTGCTGTTGATGATCGTCTTCGTGACCTCGGCGCTGCCGGACGTGGGGCCCAGCCTGGCCAAAGTCATCCAGGCGCATCTTTAGACCCCGGCGGGTCAATCCGGCTGGCGACCCGCCGAGCCGCCCGTCAGCGTCAACCCCTATTGCGTGTGTCGCAAATTGGTGAGTTAATGACCTTGGACCTGGATCGACGGTAGGGGCCATTTTTCTACCGCGGCTCCGGTTTCCATGTATCCCCTAGCATCCGGACGGGTCCGGAAAAGTTCTCGGCAATGACCTCGAGGACGGCATCGGCAATGGGTGGGCGGAAATCCAGCCGGGGGAGCTGGTCCACCGACACCCATTGCCAGCCGGCCAGTACTGGGTCACTGCGGTCCAGGCGCGGCTCCGCCTTCTCCCCTATCTCCACCTGATAGATCAGATTGACCATGTGCCGGTCGGGCGCCAGCGTTTCGCAGACGATCACCAACCGGCCGACGCGCGCCTCGAGTCCCAGCTCCTCGCGGAGCTCCCGCTGCAGCGCCGCGTCCAGCGTCTCGTTGCCCTGCAGCCGGCCGCCCGGGAGCACCCAGTAGCGCTGGTCCCGCTTGCGATGCTCGACCAGCAGGATCCGGCCCCGCTGGACGATGAGTGCCGCCACCCGCAGCTGCGGCGTAACCGGGTTAAACGCGTTCACCAAGGCCGCGAGGCTGACTAGCGATGTGCTCATCGTAGTAACGAGCGAGCCTACTCGCGCGGAATCAGCAGCGCCTGGCCAGGCATCAGCAGCGGCGAGGTCAGGTGGTTGGCCTGCAGAATCGCCTCCACGTGGGGCCGCGGATCGCCCGGATAGTACGTGGCCGCGATGCTCCATACCGTGTCCCCCGGGGTGACCACCACGCTGTCCGTCTTCGCGGGTGCGCTGCCATACGCCAGCCGGCCGGTCGCCACGACCAGCACGGCCGCCAGCACCAGAACCCGGCCCCAACCGCGCCGGCGCCGGGGTCGTGGATAAGCGTTTTGAATGCCGTCCTGCACGAACATGCGTTCGACAGCGACGATAACACGAACAGGTGTTCGCGTCAATAGCTTGCACGAACAAGTGTTTGCATGGGGCGAACGGATGTGCTAGGATGGCCCCGTTTTGCACACCGATGTCGGGTCGCGAGCGCCGCGCCGCCCGGCGAAATCAACCGATGTCGGCAGCCAAATCGCTGTGCTACGATGCGTTGATCGCGGCCTGAGAACCCCTCCTCTCCCCTCCCTGGACGCGCCGTTTAGGACGGCGCTGGGTGCGAGATGATCGGCTCCTGGCCATCGACTTCGGCGCACAAGGGAGGGGACGATATGCCGGAACCGTTGACCAGCAGGCAGCGGGAAATCCTGGAGTACCTTCGTTTTCGCCAGAAGATCCGCAGCTACCCTCCCACGGTTCGTGAAATCGGTGAGGCCGTTGGCCTCTCCTCCAGCTCCACGGTTCAAAACCATCTCAATACGCTGGAGCGCAAGGGATATATTCGCCGGGACCCCACCAAGTCCCGCACCATCGAAGTCGTCGACGTCGACGAGCTGCAGGCCAAGCTCAGTAAGGTCGTCGCCGTGCCGCTCGTGGGCCGGGTCGCGGCCGGTCAACCGATCCTCGCCGAAGAAAACATCGACGATCATCTTGTGCTGAGCCAGGAACTGGTTGGCAGCGAGAACGCCTTCGCCCTCGAGGTCCGCGGCGACAGCATGAAGGATGCCGGCATCCTCGCCGGCGATCTTGTCGTGGTGCGCCCCGGAAAGGATGCGCCCAACGGCAGCATCGTGGTGGCTCGGCTGGAGGACGAACAGACCAACGAATCCACCGCCACCGTCAAGCGGCTGTTTCGCGAGGCCAACCGGGTACGGCTACAACCGGAGAACGAAAGCTACGAACCGATCTACAGCACCACCGCCCAACTCGAGGGCCAGGTGGTGGCGCTCGTGCGCCTGCTCCGCTGAGTCACTAGCCGGTCCCGTTCGCCTCGGAGATTCGAAAACGATCGAACTTCGCCAGCAGCCGTCGCGGTAACGCCCCTCGCATCGCCACCCCGTCGGCACGGTAATCGACCGCCTCAACGTTTCCGTGGGCATGAAATTCCGCCTGTCGCGCATTCTCGGTGTACGGCAGCAGCACCTCGATGCGCACCATCTCACCAGGAAGCGTCTGGGCAATCGCCGAGCCCAGAGCCTGCAGCCCGGTCTTCCGCAAGGCCGAGATCGGCACCACCGCGCGATACGGTGACCAGTCTTCGCCAAGCAGGGTTTCAACCGCGGCCGGTCGCAGTTGGTCGACCTTGTTGAGAGCCAGCAGCTTAGGTTTTTCCAGCGCGCCCAGGTCCTGCAACGTTTCGTGCACGGCCTCCATCTGATCGCGGCCGTTGTATCGCGTGGCGTCGAGCACGTGCAACAGGAGGTCGGCTTCCTGCACTTCTTCGAGGGTCGCCCTGAAAGCTGCCACCAGGTCGGTGGGGAGCTTCTGGATGAAACCGACGGTGTCGGTGAAGAGCACCTCACGCCGGTTGGGCAGCCGGACCAGGCGAGTGGTGGGATCGAGGGTGACGAACAGGGCGTCCTCGATCTGGACCTGCGCCTGGGTCAGGGCGTGCAGCAGGGTCGACTTCCCGCTGTTCGTGTAACCGACGATGGCGACGACCGGAAAGGCAATCCGCCGGCGACCCTCGCGCCGCAGAGCCCGTTGTTTGCGGATCTCCTTGATGTCTTTCTCGAGCTCGCGGATACGGTGGCGGATGCGCCGGCGATCGCTTTCCAGTTTTTGCTCGCCCGGGCCGCGCGTTCCAACGCCGGCGCCCAGGCCGGACAGGTCGCGGCCGCCGACAAGCCGCGGCAGCAGATGATGCAGTTGCGCCGCCTCGACCTGCAGGCGGCCCTCCTTGGTGCGCGCGCGCTGCGCAAAAATGTCGAGGATCAGCTCGGTGCGATCGATCACCTTCACCTCGAGGGTGCGCTCGAGATTGCGTTGCTGTCGTGGTGACAACTCTTCGTTGACCACGAGCAGGTCGTAGTCCGCCTCGTGTTTGAGGGCGTGTAGCGCCTCGACCTTCCCCTTCCCGATGAAGAGCGCCGGATCGGGTTTGTGTCGCCGCTGGGTATCGGTCCCGACCACGACCACGCCGGCAGTCCTGGCCAGTTCGCTCAGCTCGAGCATTTGCTCTTCGATGGCTGCCAGGCCCTGATCCTCATGATCAAGGGACATCAGGTAGGCGCGCTCCTGCCTGCCGTTGGAATTCCGAATCAACTCGCCTCTGCCGTCATGATACCCACGCGCAGACGCTCGATAATCATGTCCAGATCGGCGGGAAGCCACTGCACGCGACGGTCCGCGCGGAACCAGGTGAGCTGGCGGCGCGCATACTGCCGCACCTGGCGCGTCGTCGAATCGCGGGCCTCCGACAGCGACAGCCGGCCGTCGAGGTGTGCGGCCAGCTCCGGGTAGCCATGCCCCAGCCGCTGCAGGTCGGCCGCCGGAAACTCCCGGCGAATGCGAGCGACCTCGTCCACCCAGCCAGCATCGATCATCTGGGCGACGCGCGCCCCAATGCGCTGATCGAGCTCGGCTAGCGGCACGTCCAGCCCAATGATGGTGGTCGACCATGGCGGCGGATCGGACTCGCGAGCCACACTGGGCGGACGGCCGGTGACGGCGTGGATCTCCAGCGCGCGGATCATCCGCCGGGGATTCCGTTGGGCCCGCTCGGCGGCAGCCGGGTCGATGCGTCGGAGCTCGGCATCGAGCGCCTCCACGCCGTCCAGCTCGAGTCGCTGCTCGAGCGCGACCCGCAGCTCGGGGTTGGGCGGGGCGTCCCCCAGGTTCCAGCCATCGAGCAGCGCTCGCAGGTAGAGTCCGGTTCCACCCTGAAGAATGGGCAGCCGGCTGCCGCGCTCGACATCCGCCACAGCAGCCATGGCCAGCCGCTGGTAGTCGGCCACCGTGAACGGGGTGCCTGGATCCACCACGTCGAGCAAACGACAGTGCACGCCGCCGAGCTCGTCCGGCGTCGGCTTATTGGTGCCGATGTCGCAGTGGCGATAGACCTGCCGCGAATCGACGGAGACCAGTTCGCCGTTGAGACGATGCGCCGCCGCGATCGCGATGGCCGTCTTCCCGCTGGCTGTGGGACCCACGATCGCGACCACGCGCCGGTTGCCTAGGGGCGTTTGAACAGCCGCCTCAACTGGTCATCCGGGAGAATCAGGGTCGTCGGCCGGCCGTGGGGACAGCTGATCGGCTCTTCGGTGACCGCCAGCGAGCTGAGCAATTGGCGCGCCGCCTCGGGGCTCATGGCATCACCGAAACGGACGGCGCTGTGACAGGCGATCAAAGCGGCCGTCTCCCGCAGTCGCCGGTCAGGGGTGCGCTCCCCGGCCAGGTCGGTCAGAAGCAAGCCGAGAACACGCTCCACGCGCCCCTCCGGCATATCGCTGGGCGCCGCCCGCAGCCGGATGGTGTGCGGCCCGAACAGCTCACCCTCGAAGCCGAGCGTCTCTAGCCACGACTCCTGCTGCTGGAACGCGGCCAGCTGGGACGGTGTCACGTCCAGGTCGTGCGGGATCAACAGCAACTGGCTGGCAGGCTCACCACCCTCGAGTCGCTGCAGGATCCGGTCGAACAGCACGCGCTCGTGTGCGGCGTGCTGGTCTATCAACACCACGGCGTCGGGCGCCTCAGCCACCAGATAGCCGTTGAGCAGCTGACCCACGTACGCCAGCGGTGGCAGTCGCGGGCCGTCCTCTCTCCCCCCTCGCGGGGCGGGCCCGTCGGCCCACGCGAGCGGCGCGTCAGTGCCAGGCGAGCGTTTGAGACGTTCAGGGTGGGGGGTAAGCTCCCGCAGCTCGAGCATCGGCCCGCCGGCGCTCGCCTGGAGCTCGTACAGCGGGCTCTGCCGCAGGGCACGGTAGCAGGCCCGCTCCAGGGCCGCAAAGACGGCCCGCTCGTTTCGGAATCGAACCTCGCGCTTGGTCGGATGCACGTTGACATCGACCTCGGCCGGATCGACGAGCACATTCAGCACGGCAAGGGGAAAACGATCCGGCTCGCGCAAGCCCCGATACGCCTGCTCGATGGCGAACACCAGGTTGCGATGTTGAATGCGCCGGCCATTTACCAGGACGACGACGTGATCCCGAGTGCCGCGATGCAGGGCGGGCGGGCTTATCAATCCGCGCACACCTGACTCGTCGATGGACAGCATCGCCGTGGCCGTCTCGCTGTCGTAGACCGCCGCGAAGGTGGCTCGGAGATCACCGGTACCGGGTGTCTCGATCACGCGACGCCGGTCGACCTGGAGGCTGAAGGCAATGGTCGGATTCCCGAGGGCGAGCTCGCCGACCAGCCGGCTGATCACAGCATTTTCGGTGGCCGGTTGCTTCAGGAACTTCAAGCGGGCCGGGGTGTTGAAAAACAATTGCTCGACGGTGACGCGGGTGCCGTTGGGACAGCCGACCGGCTCAGCGGTGAGCAATTCCCCTCCTCGGATGCGAACCCGAAACCCCTCTCCCCCATCGCGGCGCCGGCTGACCGCCTCGACCTGAGCGACGGCGGCGATGCTGGCCAGCGCCTCACCTCGAAAGCCGAGGGTTCGGATCGTACGCAGCTCCTCGAGCGCGCGCAGCTTACTCGTTGCGTGACGCGCAAACGCGACCGGCAGGTCTTCGGGTTGCATGCCCTGGCCGTCATCCACCACTTCGATCAGGCCCTGGCCGGCGGCCTCGACCCGGATGTCGATCCGGGCGGCGCCGGCATCGATGGCGTTCTCGGCCAGCTCCTTGACCACCGCGGCCGGCCGGTCGACGACTTCCCCGGCGGCAATGCCGTCGGCGACCGCCGCGGGAAGAATCGTGATTCGCTGGCCGGGTTCGATCCCAACCTCAGGGCGCGACATGTTTCCCCTGCCAGGCATAGAGCTTTTCCAGCGCCTCGCGCGGCGAGAGGCGTTCCAGATCGAGTTGCTTCAACTCGGCGACCACCGGGTGATCGAGCGGCAGGCTCAACTGGGCGCTGGCGGCCGGCCGTTCCAGCGGCCGCTGCCCCTCGAGCTCGGAAAGAACCTGGCGGGCGCGGACCACGATCTGGCGCGGCAGGCCGGCGAGCTCGGCGACATGGATGCCGTAGCTACGGTCCGCGCCACCCTCAACCACCTGGTGCAAGAAGATGACCCGCTCCCCTTCTTCCCGAACCTCCATCCGAAAATTCCGTAGTCGCGGCAGGCGCTGGGCCAGCGCAGTCAGCTCGTGGTAATGCGTCGCGAACAAGGTCAGCGATTGCAGCTGGGGCGCCTCATGCACGTATTCGAGGATTGCCTGGGCGATGCTGACCCCGTCGTAGGTGCTGGTGCCACGGCCGACCTCGTCGAAAATCAGCAGACTCCGCGGCGTGGCATGCGCCAGGATGTGGGCGGTCTCCACCATCTCCACCATGAAGGTGGAGAGCCCGCGCGCCAGCTCATCGTGGGCGCCCACCCGAGTAAAGATGCGGTCACACAGACCAATGACGGCGCGCTCGGCGGGGACGAAGCTGCCGACCTGGGCCAGCAGCACAATGATCCCGGCCTGCCGGAGATAGGTCGACTTGCCGGCCATGTTCGGCCCACTCAGGAGCACGACCGTGCAGTCCGCGCCAAGACGAACGTCGTTTGGGACGAACCGGCCCGGTCCGAGTGCGGCCTCGACCAGCGGGTGGCGTCCACCGATGATCTCGATGCCCGGCTCGTCACGCAGGACCGGCCGCACCCAACGCTGCCGCCCCGCGACGCTGGCCAGCGCGGCGACCGCGTCGAGCTGGCTGAGCCATGCCGCCGAATCGAGCAGGTCGCTCCCCGCGGTTGTGATCCGTCGGCAGAGCTCAGCGAAGAGCTCATGCTCGCGCGCGACCGTCGCGCTCTTGGCGTTGAGGACCAGCGTCTCTTTTTCTTTGAGCTCTGGCGTGATGTAGCGCTCGCCATTGACCAGCGTCTGCTTGCGCACGTATTCGGCCGGGATCGGCTCACGGTTGGCGTGGCTCACCTCGAGGTAGTAGCCGAATACCTGGTTGAAACCGACTTTCAAGGACCGGATCCCGCTGCGCTGTCGTTCGGCTTGCTCGAGGCCGCCGATCCAGTCTCGGGCCGCACTCGAGCCCGTCCGGATGCCGTCCAGCTCGGCGTCGAAGCCGGCCCGAAATACCCCGCCATCCTTGAGCGTGGCTGGCAAGTCGTCTACCAGGGCGTCCCCCAGGGCGCGCGCGACCTCCTCGAGGGACGGCGGTGGCAGCGGCGCGGCCAGCTCCGGCCATTGCGCCGCGATGCGCCGGATGCCCGGCAGCGCGCCCAGGGCTTTGCGCAGCGCCAACAGGTCGCGGGGTGTCGCGAAACCCTGGCTGATGCGAGCAGTGATTCGCTCCAGGTCGGGCAGGCCACGAAGCTCGACCTGCAACCGGCCGCGCGCGAGCGGATCCTCCAGGAGCACGCTGACCCGATTCAGTCGTTGCTCGAGTCGCTCGCGGTCACGTAACGGCTGATCGAGCCAGCGTCGCAGCTCGCGCGAGCCCATCGCGGTGGAAGCCTCCCGAATGATCAAGCCGGCCAGGTCGTCCGCGCTCGCCAGCCGGTCAGCGGAGAGTCCAAGGCTGCGGCGGGTCGGTGGATCAAGGTGCATGAATGCCTGGGGATGCTCCGCATGCAACCGCAGCATCCCTGGGCTGAGTTGCAGGTGCGCGCGCTCCGCGTGGCGCAAAAGGGCATGCCCGGCGGCGAGCGCTTCCGGCCACTCATCGCAGCCAAACGCGGCGAGCGTCTCAACCCCAAGCATCGTTAAGAGCCGGCTAACGGCGGCGCGAGCGTCAAAGTCCTGGGCGTCGACCCAGCTCACCGGCGTGGTGCCCACGAGGTTCATCAGTCGGGGTCGATCGTTTTCCGAGGCGATCAGCTCCGCCGGCCGCAGCCGAGCGAGCTCATCGCGCAGCGCTTCGTCGGTCGGCTCGATTCGCAAGAGGGCGAGTTCCCCGGTCGAACAATCCAGAGCCGCCACGCCGTGGAAATGCGACCGGAGGCAGATGGCGACCGCGTAGTTCGCGCTCCCCTCCAGGAAGGCGTCCTCGACGACGGTCCCCGGGGTCAGGACGCGGACGACCTCGCGGCGGACCAGCCCGCGCGACGCGCCGGCCTCTTCGACCTGGTCGCAGAGCGCCACCCGGAGTCCAGCCTTGAGCAGCTTTCCGACGTAGGTTTCGAAGGCGTGATAGGGCACGCCGGCCAGCGGCAACCGCTGGCCCTTGCCAAGTTCGCGCGAGGTCAGCGTGATGCCGAGCAGCGGCGCGACCCGCTCGGCATCCTCACCGAACGTCTCGTAGAAATCGCCCAGTCGAAACAGCACGATGGCATCCGGGTGCTCGCGCTTCACCCTCAGGTACTGCTCGAGGACGGGGGCCGGCTTCAGCGCTGTGGCCTAGTTAAGAGCCTGGCCTTTCAACTGCCAGGCCGTGGCCTGCTCGACATGCACCAGTCGGACCGTGCCCACGTCGGCTCCCAGCGGCGCGGCCCCGAGGACGACCTTATTCTGTCGGGTTCGCCCGCTGAACTCGCCATCCTCAACACGCTCGACCAGAACCTCCACGGTTCGTCCCAGCCAGCGCCGATTCGCGGCCTCCGCAATCCGTCGCTGCGCGTCCAGCAGCACGTTAATGCGGCGCTTCTTTTCCACAGGCGAGACGTCGTCCGCCTGGCGGGCGGCGGTGGTGCGCGGCCTCGGAGAAAAGCCCTGAATGTGCACGACGTCGAACTTGATCTCCTCGAGCAAGTCGAGCGTGCGCTGGAACTGCTCCTCAGTCTCGCCCGGGTAGCCAACGATCACGTCCGTTGAAACCGAGAGGTCGACGACCAGTGATCGCGCGTGGGCGATGATGGCGCGATACTCCTCGATCGTGTAGCGGCGGCGCATTTGCTTGAGAATCGCGTCATCGCCGGATTGGAACGGCAGGTGCAGGTGCTCGCAGACGCGCGGCAGGTCGCGAATCGCGAACAGCAGATCATCGTGGACATGGCGTGGGTGCGAGGTAAGGAAGCGAACCCGCCAGATTCCGGGCACCCGCTCGACGGCTTCCAGCAGCTCGGCCAGGCGCGCTCCACGCTCCGGGTCGCGGTACGAGTTGATGGTCTGGCCCAGCAACGTCACCTCTCGCACCCCCTGCCGGGCGAACCGGCGAACGTCTTCCACCACATCGTCGAGGGGCCGGCTGCGTTCGATCCCGCGGACGAAGGGGACGATGCAGAAGCTACAGACCTCGTTGCAGCCGAAGATTGCCGGGACATACGCGGTCAGCCCATGCTGGAGAACGGCCCCACCGGTCTGCGCCGGATCCGTCTCATATTCACCTTGCAGATCCTGGATGAACGCCTCGTATTGCCGCATGTCGAACCGGTAGTCGAGGTCCGGCAACCGGTCATACAGCCGGTCCTTTTCCTTGTTGGCCATGCAGCCCGTCATCGCAACGGCGCGACCCGGGCGAGCGCGCTTCCAGGCCTTCAGCTCGCGAAACCTGCCATAGGCCTTCTGTTCCGCGTTCTGTCGCACGGAACAGGTGACGAGGATCGCGATATCCGCCTGGTCGAGGTCGGGGACCGCCGTGAAGCCAGCGGCCGTCATTCCCTGGGTCAGATAGTCAGCGTCCGACTCGTTCATCTGGCAGCCGCTGACCCAGAGGTGGAACCGCTGGCCAGATGGCGGGCGCTTGTGCCCGTTGGGTCGGGGGCGTGAAAAACTTCGTGCTTCGAAGGTTAAGGGGGCGCCGGGAACCCGTAGCCTCGGCGGGGCGGTCGACTCAGGCATCGACCGAGTTTAGCGGGACTCGACCAGCAGACGGATCCCGGTCCGCTCCTCACCGTCGATGGAGATGTCAATGAATGATGGAATACAGACGAGGTCGAAGCCGCCGGCCGCCACGTAACCGCGCGAGATGGCGATCGCCTTGACGGCCTGATTGATGGCGCCGGCGCCGATCGCCTGGACTTCCACCCGGCTCTGACTGCGGACCACGCCGGCGATCGCGCCCGCGACGGCCACCGGTTTCGAGGTCGCCGAAACCTTCAGGATCTCAATCGCAGCACGCGCTGTTCGGGGAACACCAGCCGCCGGGCTGGCTGATAACGTTCTCTCCCCTTTCGAGCCGTTCGATGGCGGTGTTGTTTCCAGAGTGTCCATATATTCTACGGAGGTTCGGTGACCGAACGTTTGGTTGCCCCCCGACACCTTAACCCCAAGTTCAGGGGTCGTCAAGCGCCTAATCGAGCTCAACCTCCCGATCCAGCCGCTCGATCGCGGTGGCCATGCCCGAAAGGGCATCGATTCGGGCCATGACGGAGTTGAACTGCACCACCCCCTCCGCCACCTTGAACCGATAGGGGACGCCCGTCAGGAACCGTTGCAGGCTGGCCTCTTTGTCCATGCCGATCACGGAGTCTCTCGGGCCGACCATCCCCAGATCGGCGACGAATGCCGTGCCTCCGGGGAACAGGCGGGCATCGGCGGTGGGAACATGCGTGTGGGTGCCGAACACGAAGCTGCACCGGCCGTCCAGGTACCAGCCCATGGCGATCTTTTCCGAGGTGGCCTCGGCATGGATATCCAGCAGGCGCAGCTTGGTGCCGGCGCCCTGGCGCAGGACCTCGTCCGCCGCCCTGAACGGTGAGTCGATCGGTGGCATGAACAACTGGCCCTGGACGTTGCCGATCAGCACCTGGCCTTTTTCGCCGAGGTCATAACAGAACCATCCGCGCCCCGGTGCCCCCGACGGGTAGTTGTGCGGCCGCAGAATAGGTCGATGATCTTCGAAACCGTTCATCATCTCCCGCTGATCCCAGATGTGATTGCCGGAGGTGAGCACGTCGATCCCCAGGCTGAAGAGATCGTCGGCGATCTTGGGAGTCAGGCCGAAACCTCCGGCCGCATTCTCGCCGTTGGCGACTACCAGATCGATGGCAAACTCGCGGCGTAGTTGCGGCAGGAGCTTGGCCACCGCCTCCCGCCCCGGGCGACCGATGATGTCACCGATCGCCAACACGGTCACGACCATTGGCCGATCGTAACAAGGCGGCGGCGCTCGACGCCCTGCTCCGGGATCTCTCGCAGGCGACCATCGGGGCCACCTTCAACGAGTTCCGGGAGGTAGGGAGCGATGACCTCCCCGACGGGCCGGCAATCCGGCTGGCCAACCTGCGCCACTACCTGGACGAACGCGCCGCCGCCGACGTGGTGGCGATCGGCGAGGCGGCCGGCTACCAGGGCATGCGCTGGTCCGGCATCGCCTTCACCAGCGAGTACGACCTCGGACGCTGGGGCGATCCATTCCGCCGCTCGAGCCGCCGCCCGCGACCGTGGAAGGAGCCGTCGGGGACGATCGTCCACGGCATCCTCGAAGAGCTCGGTGCCGAGCGCCGCGTCATCCTCTGGAACACCGTGCCCACGCATCCGCATGTGCCGAACAACCCCCTATCGAACCGTCGGCCGACGCGAGCAGAAATGGTCGCCGGCGCCGGGTACGCAGAACGACTGATCGACATCGCACAGCCACGCCTACTGATCGCCGTTGGCCGCGTCGCTGCCGAGGTCCTTGGTGACCGGGCGCAGTATGTCCGTCACCCGGCTCAGGCCGGGGCGACGGCGTTTCGGCTTGGCATGCGCCAGGCCCTGTCGATCAGCGGCCGGTCAGCAAACCAATAACGAATCCAACAATGCTGACCAACCCGATGAGGAGTGCGCCCAGTAGCAGGATGACGACGGCACCTCCCAGCGCGCCGCTCATCAGGCTTCGCTTCGCGCTCACGGGTGCAACAACACTCACGCGAGGCTCCCAGAATCGGCCCTCGGCCTTCAGACGCCGCTGCAATAATCCGAGTCGCTCCTGAACGGCCGGCGGGAATCGGTCGATCGGCGCCCGAACCCGGAGCGCGGCAACCAGGTTGGCCGGCCTGTTGCCATAACGCTCGTAGAAAGCGGCTTCTGCGGCATCCCATTCCGGTCCGGTCCGGGCCGTCAAGAACCAGGCGCGTCCGGCTTCTGGCAGATCACCCATCCTGTAGTGCACGTCGCCGAGCTGATCCAGCGCCCACTGGTTGGTGGGATCGACGCGAAGGACGCCGGCAAGCCGGTCCCGGGCTTTCCAGAGGCGGCCTGCGTCCAGGTCAGCCTTGACCCGCTCCCTCAGCGTTGCCACGGACCCAGCATAGAGTCGCGAGGCCGACGCCTTGTGGCCCAGCCGTAAAAGAAAGAGGCGGCCCCAGCGGGGTCGCCTCCTGCGTTACTTGGCGAATTCGACGATCCGAGTCTCACGGATCACTGTCACCTTGATCTGACCGGGGTAGCTGAGCTCGCCTTCGATGCGCTTTGCGATATCGCGGGCGAGGATCTGGGCCCGGCTGTCGTCGATCGTGTCGGGCTTGACGATGATGCGGATCTCGCGACCCGCCTGGATGGCGAACGATTTCTCCACGCCTTCGAAGGAGTTCGCGATGCTCTCCAGCTTTTCGAGCCGCTTGATGTAGGTGGTCAGGGTCTCGCGGCGCGCTCCCGGCCGGGCCGCCGACACGGCGTCGCAGGCCACTGTCAGGATCGCTTCCAGGCTGTTCGGCTCGACGTCCATGTGATGAGCGGCCACCGCGTTCACCAGGGTCTCCGGCTTCCCGAGCCGTTTGAGCAGCTCGCCGCCGATGATGGCATGGGAGCCCTCGACCTCGTGGTCGATCGCCTTCCCGATGTCGTGCAGCAGGCCCGCCTCCCGGGCGAGCGCCACGTCGGCCCCGATCTCGGCTGCGGCCATCGCGCAGAGGAACGATACCTCCTTGCTGTGGGTTAAGACGTTCTGGCCGTAGCTGGTCCGAAACGCCAGCGTCCCCAGCAACTTGACCAGCTCCGGGTGCAGACCGGTCACCCCGGTCTCGAACATCGCCTGCTCGCCTTCTTCGCGGATCCGGTTCTGGACGTCGTTGCGGGCCTTGACCACCATTTCCTCGATCCGAGCCGGATGGATCCGGCCATCGACGAGCAGATGATTGAGGGCCACCCGGGCCACTTCGCGTCGAACCGGGTCGAAACCGCTGAGGATGACGGCCTCCGGGGTGTCGTCGATGATCAGGTCGACCCCGGTGGCATGTTCCAGCGCTCGGATATTCCGACCTTCCCGACCGATGATGCGGCCCTTCATCTCGTCGCTTGGAATGGCCACCACCGAGACGGACGTCTCCGCGGTCTGTTCGGCGGCAACCCGCTGCATCGCGGTCACCAGGATGTTGCGGGCGCGCTTCTCGCTCTCCTCTTTGACGATCTCCTCGCCCTGTCGAATCTTCTGGGCCATCTCCTGGCTGAGTTCTTTTTCAAGGTTGGTGAGGATGGTCGTCCTCGCTTCGACTCGCGTCATCCCTGAAATCCGCTCGAGCTCTTTCACCTGCTCGGCGAGGGCATCGTTGACGCGCTCCCGGGTCCTCCCGATCTCTAACTCTTTTGCGGTAACCGCCTGCTCTTTTCGGTCGAGATCTTCGAGCTTACGGTCGATCGATTCTTCTTTTTGCTGCACCCGGCGTTCCGAACGCTGGATCTCAGCACGGGCTTCGCGTACCTCCTGTTCAAGGCTCATGCGGATGCGGTGGGCTTCCTCTTTGGCCTCGAGGACCATCTCCTTCATCTGGGTCTCGGCATCCGACAGCAGCTTTTCCCGTTCCGCCGTGGAAACGAGATCGCGCTGGCGGCGGACGCTGCCGAGCCAGACGTAGGCGATGAGGGCACCCAGCGCCGCACCCACCACGACCCCTATGACCAGGAGTAATGGATTGGGCATAGTTACACCTCTCTTATGGACTTGTGAAAGTTCTTCTCACCGCGCCGCCGGGCGCGGCGGGACTAGTCGTTACACGACAAAATCTTGACCATTTTAGTTGGGAAACTAAACCCTGTCAAAGGCTCCGGCTGCCTGCCACTCGTCACTCAGCGTGAGGCAGGTTCGGTAGACCAGGCCGCTGCTGAACCCCCGGCGGCTCAGCCGCGGAGCGACGATGGCTCGTAGTTCCTCTGGATTGGCCGGTCGCTTTCGCGCCAGGAGGGCCCTTCCCAGGCTGAGCGCCCGCTCGTTCTCCGGTTCAGCGTCGGCCAGGGCTGCCGCGGCGTCCGGGTCTTCGATCCCCTTCGCCCGCAGCTCCTGGGCGATCATGGCATGCCCTCGGCCCTGTGACCGGCGGCGGACGACCGAGGCGGCGAACTCCCGGTCGTCGAGGTAGCCGTCCGCCTGGGCCCGTTCGAGCGCCCCCCGAACCGCATCTTCGGCGTAGCCCAGGCGAGCCAGCCTGAGCGCCAGCGCAGCCCGCGACTGGGGCTGCCGGGCCAGCCGCTTGACCGCCTCGGCGTAGGCGGCCTCCGGGCTCTCCGGCTGGCGGGCAGTCGGCGACGCTCGCCGGCTGCCAGATCTCACGCCGGCTGGAGGACCTTCTCGGCTGCCCTGCCCTTCAGCCGCGCAACCACTTCCTCGCCCAGCTTCTGGTTCGCCTTCAGGAAGCCCACGGTTTGCTCCCGGCCCTGGCCCAGTCGCTGGCCGTTGTAGGAAAACCAGGAGCCGCTCTTCTCCACCAGCGTGGCGTCCACGCCGGCGTCGAGCACGCTGCCCCAGTAGGAGATCCCCTCGTTATAGAGGATGTCGAACTCCGCCGACCTGAACGGCGGGGCCACCTTGTTCTTGACCACTTTGACCTTGACCCGATTGCCGGTCACGTCCAGGCCGTTCTTGATCGAATCGACCTTGCGAATGTCGAGCCGGACCGAGGCGTAGAACTTCAGCGCCCGGCCACCGGTCGTGATTTCGGGGTTACCGAACATGATCCCGACCTTCTCGCGCAGCTGGTTGATGAAGATCACCGACGTGCTCGACTTGGAGATGGCGCCGGTCAGCTTGCGGAGCGCCTGTGACATCAGTCGCGCCTGCAGGGCGACGTGGCTGTCCCCCATCTCCCCATCGATCTCGGCCTTCGGCACCAGGGCCGCCACGGAGTCGACGACGATGACGTCCACCGCCCCCGATCGCACCAGGACGTCCACGATCTCGAGCGCCTGCTCGCCGGTGTCGGGCTGCGAAATCAGCAGATCCTCGGTCTTCACCCCGATGTGCCCGGCGTAGACCGGGTCCAGGGCGTGCTCGGCGTCGATGAAGGCGGCGACCCCGCCCAGCTTTTGCGACTGAGCGATGACATGCAGCGCCAGCGTCGTCTTCCCGGACGATTCCGGGCCGTAGATCTCGACCACCCTCCCCCGCGGAATTCCACCCACGCCCAGAGCCATGTCGAGGGTGAGCGATCCGGTCGGGATCACGTCGATGTTGCGTTGTGCCGCAGCCTCGCCAAGTTTCATGATGGCGCCCTTTCCATAGCTCCGCTCGATCTGGCTGAGCGCAGCCGTCAACGCCCGTTCTTTTTCTGACATCTAGACTCCCCTTGCTTCGTGGTCGGCCTGGCCCGTCCGCTCCACTGTAATACGAATTTGTGTAACTGTCAACGCTATAGCTCCAGAGCCCGGACCAGCAGCTCCAGCGCGGCGATCACCGAGCGACGCCGGTTGTCCCAGCGATCGCCATTCCATTGGAAACGATGCGTTTTCGAGACGTCGGTCGCGATGCCGATGAAGGTCAGCCCGGCCGGCTTGGATTCCTCCGCGTCCGGCCCGGCGACACCCGTGATCGAAACCCCGACATCGGCCCGCAGCAACTGACGGACCCCTTCGGCCATGGCAGCCGCTGTCTGTTCGCTCACCGCGCCATGCTGCCGCAGTGTCGGCTCCGGCACCCGCAGCAGGTCGACCTTGACCCGATCCGCATAACAGATGATGCCGCCCAGGAAATAGGCCGAGCTGCCCGGCACATCCGTCAGGGCGGCGCCCAGCAGCCCGCCAGTACAGGACTCGGCCACCGCCAGCCACTGTCCCCGCTGGCGGAGCCTCTCCCCCACCTGCTGGGCCAGCGCGAAAACCTCGGAATCGGGGGGCACGCGTCACCGGTAGTTGATGAACTGCAGCGGAACCGGTGTCTCGCTCGTCTTCAGGGCCTGGATCACTTGCTGCAGCAGATCCTTCTCACGGCTCGACACCCGGATCGCGTCGCCCTGGATGCGCGACTGCACTTTGGGCGAGACCAGCTTGATCTGCTTGACCAGGCTGCGGGCCAGCTCATCGTCGATGCCCTGCTGTAATTCGAGCGTCTGCCGCACCGTGCCCTTGGCGGCCGGCTCGATCGGGCCGGGCTTCAGGATCTTGAGCGACAGCTGGCGCTTGACCAGCTTGCCCTGCAGCACGTCGATCATGGCTTTCAGCTTGAAGTCGCTGGGACCATGCAGGGTGATGTCGTTCTCCCCCAGGTCGATCGAGGCGCCCGTGTCCTTGAAGTCGTAGCGGGTGACGATCTCCCGCTGCGCCTGGTTGACGGCGTTGACCAGCTCCTGCCGGTCGAACTGCGAGACGACATCGAACGAGTAATCCTGGGCCATTGGGGCTTATGCTAACCGGCCATTTTGACAGCTGTCTGTCGCACTTTCCCGAACTCCATCACCCTCCCCCGCTTGCGGGGAGGGCAGGGTGGGGGCCGTCGTCACGCGTTGGCGTCGTCAAGGTCTTTGACCAGCTCATCCACCTCGAGCAGGTTCATCAGCACGTCGCGCGACTTGCTTCCCTCATACGGCCCGATGACCCGATGATCGGCGAGCTGGTCGACGATCCGCGCCGCCCGGGTGTAACCGACATTGAGCTTGCGCTGCAGCAGCGACACCGAGGCGCGGCCTTCGGTGGCGACCACGTGCGCACCCTTGCCAAAGAGCGGATCGCGCTTGGCCCCCTCCTTCACCCAGGAGACCGTCGCCTCGACGTTGAAGATCTCTTCCTGGTACTGCGGCTTTCCCTGGGCCTTCCAGAAGTCGATGATGGCCTTCATCTCCCGGTCCGAGACGAAGACGCCCTGCAGGCGGGTGGCCTTGCCCGCCTCCACCGGCAGGTACAGCATGTCGCCGCGGCCCAACAGCTTCTCCGCCCCGGTTTCGTCGAGGATGACCCGCGAATCGATACTGGAGCTGACGGCGAACGCGATCCGGGATGGGATGTTCGCCTTGATCAGGCCGGTGATGATGTCGG
>VBEE01000079.1:0-19267 GCA_005881715.1 Chloroflexota bacterium
TCTACGACGCTGCCTGATGCGGCCATGCTTCGATGATGAGCCCAGCCTTTGACAGCTGTCTGTCAATAACCCAATGATGTGCTCGCTTTGCGCTCAGTCAAAAAAACACAATGCGGTTCGGACTTCGGCGGACAGCTGTCAAAGTGGGCTGCTAGCGTCGAGCATATGGCTACTTGCCCGGATTGCAAGCGCGAGATGCGCCTGGCCCCCAGCTGCGTGACGACCCTTGCCATCGTTGTCGAGGGCAAGACGTTCGACCGTGTCCGGCATCCGGGAAGCGCCACCGAGCGATGTGATAGCTGTGGAGTCAAGCCCGGCGGCGTTCACCACTTTGGCTGCGATATGGAACGATGCCCCAGCTGTGACAGTCAGCTCATCATGTGCGTTGGCTGAACGCGGAGGCAGGGGGGCTCCCGGCATCCTTCAGCCAGGGCAGCGCGACGCTGAGCGGCCCGACCAGGACCGCGAACTGCTCCGGGGCTAAATGCCGGCGCGCAGCCAGTGCAATCGCCGCATCGCCGGTAGCCCACCAGGTCGGACTCTGGGGCGGATCACCGGCTCGCTGGGCAGCGGCCTCGAAGATCTCGCGAAAGGAGTCGGCGCCGAGCGCGGTGCGCGCCGCTTCACGCGCTTGCACGACCTGGTCACTCGCCTGAAGCCAGGCCTGCTGCTGCCGCTTCGCGATCAGGGTCCGGGCCGAATCGCTGAGGCCGAGCACGCCCTGGTAGAAACGATCGATCGCCGAACCGCTGGCCGCTCCATCGCCCTCCCTGACGAATGCCCGGCTCACAGACGGACGGCGGCCGTGGCGAGGTTACGCTGCCTGAGGCAGCGTAACGCTCTTCGGTTCCAGGGCCCAGTCCAGCACCTGGCGTACGTCGCTGGCCAGGTGGATCGTCATAGCCTCCCGCACGCTTTGCGGCAGATCATCGAGATCCGCCTCATTGCGATAAGGCAGGATGACCTCGGTCAAGCCGGCCCGGTGGGCCGCCAGCAACTTCTGCTTGACGCCGCCGATCGGGAGAACCTTGCCTTGCAACGTCACCTCGCCGGTCATGCCCACGGTGCTCTTCACCGGCCGCCCGCTGAAGAGGCTGACCAGTGCCGTCACCATCGTGACGCCGGCTGACGGTCCGTCTTTCGGAATGGCACCCGCCGGCACGTGCACGTGGATCGCCTTCTCTTCGAACCCGGGCGCGATGCCCAGCGCAGTCGCATGCGACCGGACGTACGACAGGCCGATCTGTGCTGATTCCTTCATGACGTCGCCAAGCTGGCCGGTGAGGGTCAGACCTTTCTGCGCGTCCATGGCTGCCGCTTCGACGAAGAGGACCTCGCCGCCAATCCCCGTTACGGCCAACCCGGTCGCCACGCCCGGGACCTCCGTCCGTTCCGCGACTTCCGCGTGGAACTTGGCGCGGCCCAGGTAGGTCTTGACCGCTTCGCCGCCGACGTTCACCGGGGCTACCACCTTCCCGGCTTCGATCTGGGTCGCGACCTTGCGGAGCAGGCGGCCGAGCTCGCGCTCGAGGTTGCGGACCCCGGCCTCGCGGGTGTGGTCCGCGATGATGCGGCGCAGCGCCTCATCGTCCACCATGACTTCGTCATTGCTCAGGCCGTTGCGGTCGAGTTGCCGGCGAAGCAGGTGATCGCGCGCGATGGCCAGCTTCTCTTCCTCGGTATAGCCGTCCAGCCGGATGATCTCCATCCGGTCGAGCAGCGGTCCTGGGATGGTGTCCGCCACGTTCGCCGTCGGGATGAACAGCACTTCCGAAAGGTCCAGGTCGACCTCCAGATAGTGATCTCGGAACGAATGATTCTGAGCCGGGTCGAGCACTTCGAGCAGTGCCGACGACGGATCACCGCGCCAATCACTCCCGACCTTATCGATCTCGTCGAGCATGATTACCGGGTTCCGAGTGCCCGCCTCCTTCAAGGCGCGGGCGATCCGGCCGGGCAGCGCACCGACGTAGGTCCGACGGTGTCCACGGATCTCGGCTTCATCGTGAATGCCGCCCAGCGAGATACGGGTGAACTTGCGCCCCAGGGCGCGCGCCACCGACTCGCCGAGCGAGGTCTTGCCGACGCCGGGCGGTCCGACCAGGGTGATGATCGCGCCCGATCCCCGACCACCGATCACCTGGAGGCCACGGGAATCGCGCCGCTTGCGCACGGCGAGAAACTCGATGATCCGGTCCTTGACGTCCTCCAACCCGGTGTGGTCCTCGTCCAGCACGCGGCGGGCCTCCACCACGTCGAACTGGTCGACGGTGCGCTTGTTCCAGGGCATGTCGAGCATCCAATCCAGGTAATTCCTGATCCAGCCGGCCTCGGGGTTCTGCTCGCTGGTGCGCTCGAACCGGTCGAGCTCACGCTCAACTTCCTTGCGGACGGCTTCCGGCATGCCGGCATCTTCAATTTTCTTGCGATACTCGGCGGCGACGTCGCCGTCGGACTCACCAAGTTCTTTCTTAATGGCTTCCATCTGCTGGCGCAGCAGGAACTCGCGCTGCCGCTTTTCCATCCCCTCCTGCACCTCGTTGCGGATCTTGTCCTTGAGCGAGGCGTCGGCGAGGATCTCGCGCGTCCAGGCGATCAGCTTGCCCAGCCGAGTTTCGACGTCGAGGGTTTCCAGGATCTCGACCTTCCGCTCGAGCGAAAGATCGGGGGAATAACCGGCCAGGTCCGCGAGCTGGCTGGGGCGATCGATGCCACGGACCATCTGTATGACCTCCCCCGCACCACGCAGCTCGAGCAGGTTCTCGATGAGCGCCTTGTACTCGCGGGCGAGCACGTGCGAGGTCTCGCTCAGCGGGTTGACGTCGGCGGCCGGCTGCGCCATAACGCGCAGGGCCGGTCCGGTGCCGGCGGCGGCACTCCCGACAGAAGCGCGGTACTGCCCCTGCAGGATGGCCACTTCGATGCCATTGGGCAGTTTGCGCGAATCCTCGATCCTGGCGACCGTGCCAATGCTGGCATAGCGCCCTTCGACTCGGGGAACGAGCAGGACGAGACGGTCGCCCTCGCTCGCGGCGGCGACGGCGGCCTGCGCCTCCTCGCGCTCCAGCGGGACCGTGACCACCATGTTCGGCAGCACTACCCCGTTGTTGAGCGGAAGGAGGGGGATGAGTTCAGTTTTTAGTTCAGGCATTTGTTGCTTCTCCTCAGTGTTCTCGTCGGGAACAACCCGCGAGATGTTTCGTTTATGCCCAATTTGGCGGGCGCCAAACGACCGCTACTGGAGCGAGCCGATCAGGCCGTCGATGGCGGCCGCGACCTGGTCCGCAGGCTGCCTTCCATCGATCAGCCTGAGCTTGCTCTGCTGGCGGTAGTAGTCGATCAAGGGCGCCGTCTGGTCGAGGAAGACGTCGATCCGGTGAGCAATGACATCCGGGCGATCATCGCTGCGTTGGTCGATCTCGGCGCGGTGCCCGAGCCGGTCGAGCAGGGACTGCCGGTCGACCTGAAGGTAGAGCACCGCATCGAGCGGCCGCTCCAGCTCGGCCAGCAGCGCGTCCAGCGCCTGGGCCTGGCGGACCGTTCTGGGAAAGCCGTCCAGGATGAACCCGAGCAGCGTGTCCGGGTCTGAGAGGCGGTGCCGGATGATGTCGATGACCAGCTTGTCAGGCGCGAGCTCTCCCCGGTCGAGATACGCCTTGACCTGGAGACCGAGCGGCGTGCCGGCTTCCACCTGCGCCCGGAGGATATCGCCGGTCGCGATCGCTGGGATCCCGTATTTCGCTGCGAGTCGGGCTGCCTGGGTCCCCTTTCCGGACCCCGGCGGGCCGAGGAGCACGAGATCGAGCGGCACGCTCAATATTTGCACGGAAAGCCGATCGACTCGTTGTACGCGGCAGCCGCCTGCTCCTGCCTGATGTAGCCGTCGTGTGCCATCTGGGCCAGAACGTTGAACTGGCGAGCCCGCGCCGAACAGGGGTTGCGATAGAGGTCGTAGTACGAGGGGGCCTGGGGCAGGCCGGCGAGCATCGACGCGCGGGCCAGGTCGAGCTGGTCGGGCCTCTGATGGAAATACACCTGGGCCGCCTGCCCGATGCCGTAGGCGCCGTGACCGTAGTAGACGGCGTTGAGGTAGCTCTCGAGGATCGTGTGCTTGTCGAAGCGGGCCTCGACCTTGAGCGCCAACATCAGGTCCTCCGGTTTCCGCCAACCGTCGTCGTCGTTATCCATATACAGCAGTTTGATCAGCTGCTGGGTCAGGGTACTGCCGCCCTCGAGCGCCCGATGGTGGTAAAGGTCGGTCAGGACTGCACGGATCAACCCCTGGGTGTCGACCCCCCGATGCTGGTAAAAGCGCTCGTCCTCGATGGCGATCAGAGCTTCGCTGAGCTGATCCGGAACCTGGGCCAGAGGCACGCGCGTGCCACCGTGTTCCTTCAGGATGGCATCCACCCGCTTCGGCATGTCGTCAATCGGTGGCGTGATGATGAGCCCGACCAGCACGGCAATCCCGAATAGGGCCGGGAGGCCCAGCGTGACGGCCACGATCACGGCGATCACCTGCTGCCGCCGCGTCCGCCGGGCGCCCCGCATTGCGGATGAATTGTAAGGAGGGGGCGGTAAAATGTCGTCGTGGAGGAGTTGACCCCCGCGCTGACCGACCGCCGGGGGACCTGGAAAGTCAAAGCGGGGCTGGCCGAGATGCTCAAAGGCGGCGTCATCATGGATGTCGTCACCTCCGAGCAGGCCAAGATCGCCGAGGACGCCGGGGCGGTGGCGGTCATGGCCCTGGAGCGGGTCCCGGCGGACATCCGGCGTGAGGGTGGGGTGGCGCGGATGAGCGACCCGGGGTTGATCGCGGCGATCATCGATGCGGTCACCATCCCGGTGATGGCCAAGTGCCGCATCGGGCATTTCGTCGAAGCGCAGATCCTGGAATCGCTCGGCGTCGACTACATCGATGAGAGCGAGGTGCTGACCCCGGCCGACGACGAGCACCACATCAACAAGCATGCTTTCAAAATCCCGTTTGTCTGCGGGTGCCGAGACCTGGGCGAGGCCCTGCGACGGATCGCCGAGGGTGCGGCGATGATCCGGACCAAGGGCGAGGCCGGCACCGGAAACGTCGTCGAGGCCGTCCGTCACATGCGGGCCGTGACGGGCGCCATTCGCAAGCTCCATGGCGCCGGCCCCGAGGAGATCGTCATGGAGGCCAAACGAATCGGCGCGCCGGCAGACATGCTCGAAGAGACCGCACGCCTGGGACGGCTTCCGGTCGTCAACTTCGCCGCCGGCGGCATCGCGACGCCGGCTGACGCCGCCCTCATGATGCAGCTTGGCTGCGACGGGATCTTCGTCGGCTCGGGCATCTTCAAAGCCGAGAATCCGGCCGCCCGCGCCAAGGCCATCGTGGCGGCGACCACGTACTTCGATCGGCCGGACATCCTTGCCGATGCGTCCAAGAGCCTTGGCAAGGCCATGCAGGGGCTGGAGATCGGGGCGATTCCCCAGGAGGAGCTGCTCGCCGGCAGAGGCTGGTGAGTACGGGGCCTCGCCCCACGCGAGTGGCGCGGGACGTGCCAAACGAGCGTTTGAGAGGTCCTCGCCGCGTCGGCGTCCTCGCGCTGCAGGGGGATTTTCGCGAGCACCTGGCGGCGCTGCGCGCCTGCGAGGTCGAGGGCGTGCCCATCCGCCTGGCGAGTGATCTGGATGCAGTCGACGCGCTGGTCCTGCCCGGCGGCGAAAGCACGACGATGGCGCGCCTCATGGAACCCGAACTGAAAGCCTCGATCCAGCACCGCAGCGCGGCGGGGATGCCGGTGATGGGCACCTGCGCGGGGATGATCCTGATGTCCCGCGACATCCAGGGCGGACGGGCCGACCAGGAGCCGCTCAAGCTGATGGACATCGGCGTTCGGCGCAACGCGTACGGTCGGCAGATCGACAGCTTCGAGGCGGTCGTCGAATCTCCCGCCATCGGTGGCGCCGGCCCAGCGGTATTCATCCGCGCCCCTCAGGTGACCGAGCGGGCGCCCGACGTTCAGGAGCTGGCGAGTCATGCCGGCCAGACGGTCGCGGTCAAGCAGGGCAACCGGCTGGCGTTGGCCTTCCATCCTGAATTGACCGCGGACCGGCGGTGGCATCAGTATTTCCTGACGCTCGATGGTGAGGATCGATGACCCAGCAGGTGCGCCCAGCACAGCTGAAGGATCTGGGCGCCATTGAAGCGCTCTACCGCCAGCAGGCTCGGGAGGCAGAACGCCCACCCCTCAAGCGCCAGTTCGCATCGACCCGACTCTGGTTCTTGCTAAACAACACCTTCGCCGCGATCCTGCCGATCACGTCGGCGGCGGACCATGTCTACGTCATGGAGGAGGGCCGCCATCGCATGATCCAGGGTTTCGTCCAGGCGGAGAACGCTGCCCTTGGTCCGCATGTCTGGCAGATCCTCAACCTGTGTCTGAGTCCCGACCTGGACCGGTTTCAGGATGGCACGGCCCTGCTGGATCACCTCTTCAATGAAGGCTTGAAGCGGGGCGTCACCAAGTTCATCGTCCGGGTACCGGTCGGTGACCCGATCGCCGACCTGTTCAAGGCCCGCGGATTCAGCGCCTATGCGACCGAGCATGCTCTGCTCAAGGAAACCATTGACCCGCGTCCGGCGCCTCCGCTGCCCGGCTGGCGGCCGATGCGCCGCGAGGATGAGCTCGGCCTCTACCTTCTATATGTTGCGACCACGCCGAAGTCGGTAGCCGGCGTCGAGGCGTCCAACTTCGCCGAGTGGCGGCGCAGCTTTCAGCCGGGCTCCTTCAGCGCCCGCATTCCACGTCGTGCCGGCCAGCCGCGATTCGTTGTCGAGCGGGTCCAGGTGGTCGGGTGGATGAGTTTGGTCACAGGCGGCGGTGGCCGGCCGCACAGCCTGGGGCTGATGGCCGCGCCCCAACCCCCCGATCTGTGGGCGTTGCTCGTTCAGCGTAGCCTTGCCTACGTTGCCGAGCACCAACCCGGCCCGGTCTGGTGCAGCCTCCGTCACTACGATGAGGCCGGGATCCGGCTACTCCAGAAGGAAGGTTTCGAGGTGATCGCTTCGCAAATGTTGATGGTCAGGGAGCTGCCGTTGAAGGTTCCTGCCCGGATGCGGGTAAGAATCAAGGACAAGCGGTTGGTGCCGCAATATGGCTGAAGCAATGCACGAACTGAGGCGATCGCACAATGGCCTGACCGACGCCGATCCGGCTGAGCTCGACCAGCTCTTCCAGGCGCTGCCGCCGCACATCAACCGGGCGGTCAAACGCCTCGATCACCAGGGTCTGCTGCTGGAAGTGGTGCTCGACCTGGGCCGCGAGCCCGAGGCCCGCTTTCCCGACCACGAGGTGATCCTCGACGAGACGCCGGTCACCTCGGAAGACCTCGAGTTCGTCTCGAGCCGGGTCGGATCGTTCGGTGACGACAACCGGGCTGGCATCGAGCGCACGCTCCACCGCATCTCGGTGATCCGCAATCGCGGCGGCCAGATCGTGGGCGTCACCTGCCGGGTCGGCCGGGCCATCACCGGCACGATCGACATCATCAAGGACATGGTCATCGGCGGGAAGAGCATCCTGCTGTGCTGCGCGAGTGCGCCCGCGTGCTGGCCGATGAGATGAAGAAGCGGGTGATCATCGTCGACACCTCGAACGAGATCGGCGGTGATGGTGACATCCCGCATCCCGGGATCGGCCGCTCTCGGCGGATGCAAGTTCGCACTCCGGCGCTGCAGCATGCCGTGATGATCGAGGCCGTCGAGAACCACATGCCCCAGGTGATCGTCATCGACGAGATCGGCACCGAGTTGGAGGCGGCGGCGGCCCGAACCATCGCCGAGCGCGGGGTGCAGCTGGTGGCCACCGCGCATGGCAATTCCCTCGAGAACTTGCTGGTCAACCCCACCCTGAACGATCTGCTGGGCGGCATCCAGACCGTCACCCTCTCCGACGAGGAGGCGCGCCGTCGCGGAACTCAGAAGTCCGTACTCGAACGCAAGTCGCCGCCCACCTTCGACGTACTCGTCGAGATTCATGACCGTGATCGTCTGGCCATCCATCAGCCCCTGGCCGAGGTGGTCGATGCGGCCTTGCGCGGCACCCTGAAGCCGCCCCAGATGCGGATCCGCGGCGCCGATGGCGCGATCATCGCGCGGATTGCCGAGACCGCGCCGATGCGGACCGCCGCGGTGCGCGAACCGCTGGAAGCTCCGCGATCGCGCAGCCTGCACGAGACGGTCTCGGTCTTTCCTTACGGTGTCAGCCGGAACTACCTGGAACAGGCGATCAGCGAATTGCACGTGCCCATCCGGGTCCAGAACCACATCGAGGAGGCCGACCTGATCGTCACCCTGAAGAACTACTACCGCCGGAAGGACTCACCCTTGAAAGAGGCGGAGGCCGACGGCATCCCGATCCAGGTGTTGAAAAGCAATACCATCACCCAGATCAAGAACGCGCTCAGCCGGATGTACCAGCTGGACACGCCCGATCCGACCGAGTCGGCGCTGCAGGAAACGCTGGAAGGGATCAGCCGTGCGAAAACGACGAATTCGATGGTCGAACTCTCGCCGCAGAACGCCTACGTCCGCCGGCTGCAACACCAGCTGGTGGAGCGCCACGAGTTGACGGCGCGCAGCACCGGAAAAGAGCCAAACCGGCGGTTGCGTATCTACACCACGGCGGACTGAACTCGCTATAGTGCTCGCAAAACGATGGATGCCCCGGGGAAGCCAGGCGGGTTCTTCATCACCTTTGAGGGGCCCGAGGGCGGCGGGAAGTCGACGCAGATCCATCGCCTGGCGGCGGGCCTTGCCGAAGAGGGCTACGTAGTCTGGACGACGCGTGAGCCCGGCGGCACGCGTCTGGGCGAGATGATCCGGCCGCTCTTACTGGGGGCGCGGCAGAGTCGGCTCTCGCCCTGGACGGAGGCACTCCTCTTCACGGCTGCTCGAGCCGAGCTGGTCGACGAGGTGATCCGACCACGATTGCAGCGCGGCGAAGTCGTCCTCTGCGATCGCTTCAGCGATTCAACCCTTGCGTATCAGGGTTTCGGCCGCGGGTTGGACCTCAAGACCCTGCGGCGGCTGCAGACGGAAGCCACCGGAAGCCTTACGCCCGATCGGACGCTCCTGCTGAATCTCCCCGTGGAAGCCGGGCTGGCGCGAATTCCGCGCAATGCGCAGGACCGGCTCGACCGGGAAACCGTCGCCTTCCACCAGCGGGTGCATGCGGGGTACCTGCAGATGGCGGCCGAGGAACCGCAACGGTGGCGGGAGGTCGATGCTTCGGCCGACCCCGACCAGGTTGCCCGGCGCGTCCTGGAGGAGGCCCTGGATGCGCTGCGCCAGGCAGGTATCCATCCTGCCCAGCGGCGGTCCGCATGAAGCTCCTGATCGCGGTGGTTCACAGTGAGGATGCTTCGTCGACGATGGATGCGCTCAACGACCGCGGGATTTCCGTCACGCGCTTTGTCAGCTCGGGCGGTTTCCTGCAGCACAAGAACGTGACCCTGATGTCCGGGATTGACGACGACCGTATCGAAGAGGTCCTCGGTCTGATCAAGGAAAACTGCCGCACCCGGAGTGAGTTCATGAACCCGATGCCGCCTCTGGTGGAGCCCGGCGACTTCTTTGTGCCCTATCCGGTCGAGGTCCAGGTGGGTGGGGCGACCGTCTTCATCGTCAACGTCGACCGTTTCGAGAAGCTGTAGCTGGTCGGCCGCCCGCCGCCGCCGGCTCGACCATGACCCCGGGCCTTGGCACCGCCCTCAACGCGGCCAGCGTGCTCGCCGGCGCGGCAATTGGCCTGAGCCTGGGCCGCGTCATCCCCGCCGGCCTCCAGCAGACGATCCGCGCCGGTCTCGGCCTCTTCGTGGCCGTCTACGGGATACAGATGACGCTCCACACGAAAAACCCGCTCATCCTTCTGATCAGCGTGCTGGCGGGCGTCGTGATCGGCGAATTGCTCCACCTCGATGACGGCATGCAAGCGCTTGGACGGTGGGCAGAGCGGCGCACCCGGCGCGATGGCGAGCCGGGACGGGTGAGCCTCGCCTTCGTGACGACCAGCCTGCTGTTCTGCGTCGGGCCGCTCACCATTCTGGGCAGCTTTCTCGATGGGACGCGGGGTGACGTCGCGGTGCTCGCGATCAAGTCCGTCCTGGACGGCTTCAGCGCGGTCGTCTACGCGGCGACCCTCGGCTGGGGCGTGGCCCTGTCGGCGGTCACGGTGCTGGTCGTCCAGGGAAGCCTTACCTTGATCGCCTTTTTGGCTCATGCCGGGCTGTCCGAACTGGAGACGGCCGAGCTGACCGCGGCCGGGGGGATCATCGTCGTGGGCATCGCGCTTGGACTGCTCGACCTGAAGGCGATCAAGGTCGCCAACTTCTTGCCGGCGCTGGTGGTTGCGCCGCTCCTCAGCGGGCTCCTTCATGCTGTCGGCGCCGTCTGACCGATACACTTAGTCGGCTCCCATGGCGAGGTCTCAAGCGGGCGGCGGCCGCAGGGTCGACTGGTTCGCGGCCGGATTGGGACTGGTCCTGTCGGTTGTGATCCAGCTGGTCGGTGGCACGTTGTTGTTCGGGAATCATCGCGGCCCGCTGGTGTCGCAGGGGCTGCTAACCTTCGGCGCACTCCTGGCCGGTGGCTTCCTGGCCGGCTTTATCGGACCCCTTGGCGGCGCCGCCTGGAATGGCGTTATCGTGGCGGTTGGCTTTATCGTGGTGGAGGAGCTGGCTGGGGCCATGGGCCCTGTCGGCCCACTCGGGTCCGCTGGACTCGACACCGTTGGCCTGGTTATCGATGACGTGCTCGTCCTGACCGGGGGAACGATCGGCGGCCTGGCGGCCGGCGGCGCTCGACGACTCAACCTGCGGTAACAAACCGGCGGCGGTCACCGTTCAACCAGTGCGCGAGGATAAACTCGGAACCGGATTATCGAAAAGGAAGTAAGAAGGATGCAGGTGGAGAACGACTCGGTCGAGGCGCTTGGCGGAAAGATCGTCCAGAACGTCAGCCGCGTGCTGGTTGGCAAAGAGGCAGAGATCGAGCTCTGCGTGATCGCCCTCTTGAGCCGTGGCCACCTGCTGATCGAAGACGTTCCTGGTGTGGGCAAGACGATGCTGGCCAAATCGCTGGCCCGGTCCCTCGGCTGCTCGTTCGAGCGCCTGCAGTTCACGCCTGACCTCCTGCCCTCGGACGTCACCGGCGTCAACATCTACAGCCCCTCGACCCAACAGTTCGAATTCCGCCAGGGCCCGATCTTCACCCAGGTCCTGCTGGCGGACGAGATCAATCGAGCCACCCCCAAGACCCAGTCGGCCCTGCTCGAGGCGATGGAGGAGCGGCAGGTTACCGTGGACGGGACCACCTACCCGCTTTCCCTACCTTTCCTCGTGCTCGCCACGCAGAACCCGGTGGAGTTCGCGGGCACGTTCCCACTGCCAGAGGCGCAGGTCGATCGGTTCCTGATGCGGGTCAATGTCGGATACCTCGACATCGCCCACGAGGTGCAGGTGCTCGACCGCTTCCAGCGGGACTCGCCGATGGAGCAACTGGCGCCGGTTGTCACAGCCGACGAGGTGCTGGCGGCGCAGAAGATGGTCCAGGAGATCTACGTCGATGACCAGCTCAAGGAATACATCGCCCGGGTCACGCATCGGACTCGGTCGCACGCCGACATCGGCCTGGGAGCCAGCTCTCGCGGATCGCTGGGCCTCTTCCGAAGCGCTCAGGCCCGAGCCGCCCTCGAGGGGCGGGACTTCGTCACCCCGGATGATGTCAAGGCGCTGGCCCACCCCGTCCTGGCGCACCGCCTGATCCTCAAAGCCAATGCCGAGCTGCGCGGGTTGACGCCGGTCAAGGTGCTGAATCAGATCCTGGAGTCGGAACCGGTACCGCCCCCGAACGTGGTCACACGTTACGGGCGCCGGGTAGCAAGCTAGGCGGGATTCGGATGCGGCTGCCGCGCCTCCCCCTGGTCACGGCGCTTGCGCTTCTCTTCTTCTTTGCTTACGTCACGGGCGTGCGGCTAGCCTACAGCCTGCTCTACGCGCTCGTCCTGCTCTTTGTCGTCAGCTACCTGTGGAGCCGGCTGGCGGCGGACAACCTCATCGTCGAGCGGACCAGCCCGGAGGGACAGTATCAGGTGGGTGATCCATTTGAGGAATCCTTTGTCATCCAGAACCGCTCCTGGATCCCGGTGCCGCTGATCGAGCTGACGGATTTCTCCAACCTGCCCGGCTACAACCCGGGGCGCGTGTTCAGCTTGAAGGGGCGCCGGGCGCGGCGCTGGACATCGCGGGGCCGCTTCAAGCAACGCGGCCTGTTCACCTTCGGCCCGGTTGAGCTGCGCTACGGCGATCCGTTTGGACTCTTTACCCGCACGCTGCGGATCGCCGGCAGCCGTTCGGTAGTCGTCTACCCGGTGGTCCGGCCGGTTGGCGGGCTGGATGCGCTGGCGCCGAGCACCGCCGGGGACGAGCAGCTGCGCGGCCGCGTGCTCGACATCCCGCCCAATGCCACCACGATTCGAGAATACGTCCCGACCGACAGCGTGAAGCGGATCCACTGGGCATCCTCGGCCCGGCTGGGCCGGCTGATGAGCCGTAGCTTCGAGACGCGCGAGGGTGGCGACGCCTGGATCGTCCTCGACCTGCAGGCCTCCGTCCACGCCGGCGAAGCGCCGGAATCGACGCTCGAGTATGCGATGAGCCTGGCCGCATCGATCACGGACGCCTCCCTGCGCCGCGGCAGCGCCATCGGCCTGGTCAGCAACGACAGCCGCCTCAGCGTGATCGAGGCCGCCCGTGGCGACCAGCAGCGGAAGAAGCTGTTCGAGCACTTCACGCTGGCGCAGGCCGACGGCACGGTGTCGCTGGCCACGCTGTTGACCTCGCAACGTCAGCAATGGCGGCATCGCGGCGGGCTGGTCGTCATCACGCCCTCCGCCGACGCGCACTGGGTGGAGGCACTGCTCGACCTCGGCGTGCGAGGCCACCGCAGTCTCGTCGTCTACCTCGACCCACGCGGCTTTGGCGGGAGCCAGCCGACGCTGGCATCGGCCGGGCGGTGGCGGCAGGCGTTGAACTGGTGGATGGTTGGCGGCCCGGAGGACCTGGAGCCTGTTTCGGAGCGGCGGCTTGCCGCAGGTTAGCCCGGCGACGATCGTCCTGTTGCTCCTTGCGCTCCTGGGGGGCGCCTGGGCGGCCGGGTTGCTTCGCCCGCAGTACGAGGGTGGCCGCCTGACGATCCGGATCTTGCGGGCCGATCGGGCGCTGCTCGCGATCGATTTCCGCGATACCTGGCTGCTGCTGGGATTCGTCCTGCTCATGGGCTGGGCGGTGGCGATCGCGGTGGAGCGGTCGGAGTGGGTGCCCGAGACGGGAGGGCGGCTGGTACCGGCGCTGGCGATTGGGACGGGGCTCGGATGGATCTTTGCGATTTCCCGCGCATCGCGCCTGGCCTATGCTGCGATGTCCGGCCTGGCCGTGTTTGGCAGCCTGGCGTTGCTGGCGCCATCACCGTTGACCTCGGGCGGAACCCTGCCGGCGATCCGTACGTGGCTTCTGGCGCTACCGAATCACACCAACACCCTCCTGCTGCTTTCCCTGCTGGTGATGTTCGTGGTCACCGGGCTGTGGACCAGCTGGTGGGTGTTTAACCGGCGCAACGGGCTGGTGGCGCTGCTGCCCAGCGGCACTATCCTCGCCGTGGAGATCATCAACGACCAGAGCCCGGGCCTCACTCTCTTCACGCTGGTCTGGCTGACCGCCGCCGCGGCGGTCCTGCTCCGGCTCAATTTCGTGGCGCTCAAGGAAGGCTGGCGAGCACGCCACCTCCCGCGCGCGGCCGATACCGGCTGGACCTTCGGTGAAGTCGGTATCGAGGCGACCGCGGCCATCCTCGTCCTGGCGTTCCTGCTAATTCCGCCCTTGAGCAGCACCGACATCAGCGCCGCCCTGATCCCCGGCGCGATGAACCCCGACGCCATCCACCCGTTCGGGATCGGCAGCAGCAACTCGCAACCTGGGACGATCGGCTCGATCGGTTATAGCGAGGTCGTCCGGCCGGGTTCGCAGCTCAAGGCGAAATCCCAAACCGTGATGGTGGTCACCGGCGACACTCCGGTCTTCTATCCCTACTGGCGAGGCATCGCGCTGGCGGGCTGGGACGGCATTACCTGGTATGAGCTGCCCAGCAGCCCCCAGGTCCCGGTGCACCAGCAGCCGCTGGTCGCGGCACGGGCCAGCCTCCCACGGGATGATATGCCGGCGGATTCGCAGCGCACCCAGGTGCTCCACAACTCTTTTCACGTCGTGGTGCCGCCCGAGCAGACCTTGAGTACTGTCTTCAGCGCGGGCGAGATCCTCTCGGTCGACAACCAACCAACAACCGTGCGCGGCATCATGACCTCGGTTCCGGCGCCGCCCGGGCCCAACCCGTCGCTGGTGAATGTCGCCGGCGATAGCGGGGCCAGCTTCGACACGATTGACCGGATCCGATTCGCGAAGCGGCTGCAGCCACCCTATAACTACTCGGTCAGTGAAGCCGTCCCGAACGTCGATGTCCAGGACCTGCAGAGCGCCGGTACTGAATATCCGGCGTGGCTGGCACCGTACGCCAGGCTCTACGAGGACGGCCGAGTCGCTCCCGGTTACTCGACAACCCGTGATCCCGAGATCGAGGCGCTGGCCCAATCGATCGTGCGGGCGGCCGGCGCTACAACGCCGTATGACCAGGCCAAGGCGATCGAATCCTGGTTCCTGGCCAAGGGGCGCTTCACCTATACCCTGAAGCCGCCGCTCGCCAGGGCGGGGGAGCGGCCGCTGGACTTCTTTCTCTTTACCTCAAGAAAGGGATTCTGCCAGGACTTTTCCACGGCCATGAACGTCATGCTGCGGACCCTTTCGATTCCGAGCCGGCAAATGAGCGGGTTCGGCGAGGGCGTCTTCGACGAGAAGACCCACCAGTACACGGTGAACTCCCTGGACGCGCACAGCTGGGTGGAGGTCTTCTTCCCGGGGTACGGCTGGATCCCCTTCGAGCCCACCCCGGACGGCCTCAACGTGCCGGTCAACCGGCCGGCTACCAAGGACGCCCTCAATGCGCCGGATTCGGCGAGCGCGCAGCCCAGCGCGCGGATTCCGCCCGGCCTGCGCGAGCCCTCGGATCCGTCGGGGACATCGAATGCGACGACACCCTTCGCGGATATCTGGCGCCCACTGCTGACGGTTGGCGCCGGCCTCTTGCTCCTGGCGCTCATCGCTTTCCTCCTCGCCCTGCGATGGCTGATGGCGGTTCGAGACGTGCCGCGCATCTGGCGCCGGCTGCTCTTCCTCGGGGACCGGCTGAAGGTCCCC
Source organism: Chloroflexota bacterium (assembly GCA_005881715.1). Lineage (GTDB taxonomy): Bacteria > Chloroflexota > Dormibacteria > CF-121 > CF-121 > CF-13. Next base: position 15,343 of record VBEE01000079.1, read on the forward strand.
CGCTATACCGGGGATACCCCGCAAGAATTCGGTGGACGGCTGGCCGCCTCGATGCCGGCGCTTGATGTGGAGGTCCGGCGGCTGGCGACCCTCTACACGCGCGCCAGCTTCCGGCGCGGAGGGCTCAACCCGACAGAGCTCGCCGAGGCTCGGAAGGCCTGGACTCAGGTCCGCGGCCGCTACGCCGGCCTGGTGGCGCGAGCCTGGCGCGACGCCCTTCGCCAGGGCCGCGTGGTCAGCGCAGAGGAAGCTGTAGGGTCAGAAAGTCCCGAGCCATCACGGCCCCATTGACCGTGCTCTCGCCGCCGCGGTGCGTCAGGATGAAGCGAACCGACGGATGGCGCGCCATCAGCGCCTCGATGTCCTTCCGAGCGAGATGGAGTTCGCCGCCCTCGTCGTCATAGGTCATCTCGATGATCACGTGATCCGACGCCGAAACCAGGGCGTCGAGCTGCGGCGACATTTCGGCGTCGCCCGTGTACCCGAGGTTGACCCCGTCACGCTCGATCGTAAAGCCGAGGCAGGCGAGGCGGCTGGCGTGCTGCATCTTGAATGCCCGTCCGCGGCTGCCGTCGACCTGGAACGTATCACCATCGGCAAGCTCTTGAACCTTCAGCTGCAACCGCTCCCAGCTCATTCGACGCATCTCCTCGCCCCAGGCGAGGTCGAGCAACCGTTCGAGGTATGAGGTTGTTCCTCGGGGTCCGTAGACGCTGAGCGACGGGGTTTGATCATTGAGCAACGCCCGACCGAGAATCAGCCAGGCAAGGCCAAACGTGTGGTCGGCGTGGAAGTGACTGACCATGACCGCCCGCGGCTCGTCGAGTGAAACGCCGGCTCTCGGCAGATGAACGGTCAGCGGCGCGCCGGCATCCATCAGGATCTTGCGATCGACCAGGATTGACGAGTTGTACGCGTGCGGCGCAAACGCGGCGCCTGTCCCCAGGAAGGTGACCTCCACCGGGTTGACGGTAGCAGACCGGGTGACGCGTCAACTCAAGTCGTTAAGGCCATCAAAGAACGGCGGCCAGTTGCCCTGGCCGCCGCCCCAGGTAGCCGACAGCTGGGCGGGACGCTGGTCGTTGACGACCAAAATCGTCCAGGTCGCCGGCGGTCCCCCCATATACTCGCCGCGGATCGCGTAATCGCCTGACACCGCAATCACCCAGATGAAGTGGTCAGGGCTCGTATCCTGCCCAATGTTCTCTCCTGACCGCGACGCCGCCCGTTCCAGGTCCGACTCGCGAACCAGCTTGGCGGCATGGCGAGCCGTCTGTTGGGCTTGTTTGGTGAGTGCCGCATCGAGCGCCTCCTGCCTTAAGAGCTGTGGGTGATGCCCGAGGACACCGACAATCAGGAGGACGACCAGGATGGTGATGGCGACCGGGACCCAGGGTCGCCGCCGATCAGATGAGAGCGGGCTCGGCACATCAACGCAACGAGAATCATCGGGGTCTCTTACCAGGCGTCGAGTACAGTGCAATCGTGAGTACGGTTGAGAAAGTGCGGCTCACGCAGTGGTCGCACGGCGCGGGTTGAGCCTGCAAGATCGGTCCTGAGGACCTGGCTCAGGTCTTGAGCCACTTGCCCAAAACGCTCGCGAACCCGGATGTGCTGGTGGGGCTGGAGACGGGCGATGACGCCGCCGTCTACCGGTTGCGACCGGACCTCGCCCTGGTGGTCACCACGGACTTCTTCACCCCGGTGGTCGATGACGCTTACACCTTCGGAGCGATCGCGGCCGCCAACGCCTTGAGCGATATCTATGCGATGGGCGCAAAGCCGTTGATGGCGGTGAACCTGGTGGCGTTTCCGATGAAAGAGCTGCCCGCCTCGCTGCTCGCCGAAATCCTGCGCGGCGGTCTGGACAAAGTTCGCGAAGCCGGCATCGACATTCTCGGTGGTCACAGCATCGACGATCACGAGCCGAAGTACGGGCTCGCGGTCACCGGCACGATCCATCCCGATCGGGTGATCCGCAACCGCGGCGGGCGCCCGGGGGACCGACTGGTCCTGACCAAGTCCCTCGGCACCGGCGTGATTACGACGGCGATCAAGCACCAGGTGGCGCCGGAGGCCTCCACCGCGGCGGCCATCGACGGGATGCTGCAGCTCAATCGGGCTGCCGCCGACGCCATGGCCACCGTCGACGTGCACGCCGCGACCGACATCACCGGTTTCGGCCTGCTGGGGCACCTGCACTACCTGGCGCGCGCCTCGGCGGTTGCCGCGCGAGTCGATGCGGCGGCCGTGCCCCTGATCGCGGGGGCGGAAGCGCTGGCCGATGCCGGCGAGGTGCCGAGCGGCACCCGATCGAACGAGCGATTTCTGGCCTCGCGCGTGCAATGGTCGGCGGCCGTGCCCACCGCCCGGCGGACGCTGCTCGCCGACGCGCAGACCTCCGGCGGGCTACTCATCGCTGTCCCCGCCGAGCAGGTTGATCGCCTGCTCGAGGCCCTTACGCGTCAGGGGGCTGCCGGCTGGCAGGTCGGTGAACTCGTTGCCGGCGAACCCGGTGTCATCACCGTCGTCTGAGGCCCCCGCCAGGTAACAATCCGCTCGCGATCGTTACCGGAGCGTGTCACTCAGGTTTGGCCGCGACATATGGCCGGCCCCCGCTCCCACGTATTAGAAGGTGACCATGCGGGAGCGTGATCGTAACGTCCGCCTGTCTGTCCATTTCACCGGCGCTGATAATGTCACCCAGTGCGCGCACTGGGCAAGGCGGCGTCCGATGACGATCGCCCACTCATCGAGCGGGTGCGTAAGGGCGATCAGGACGCGGCCCGCACCCTCTACGAGCGTTACTTCGATCGCATCTACAACTATGTTTATGCCCGGCTGGGACGAGCCGAAGATGCGGAGGACCTGGCCATCGACACGATGACCCGGAGCCTCACCCGCATCGATTTGTTCCAGGACCAGGGGGTCGCCTTCTCCTCCTGGGTCTATCGAATTGCGCACAACGCGACCATTGATCATTACCGCCGGAACGGCAGGGTCACGCTCGTCCCGCTGGAGAACGCGGTCCTGCCGCAAACGGCAGATCCCGCGGAGCTCGCGGTGGAGCAACTCTCGAACGAGGACCTGCGGGTTGCGCTACGCGACCTGACCGAAGAACAGCAGCAGGTCTTGATCCTGCGCTTCTTCCAGGATCTGACCGCAGCCCAGGTAGCCGACATCATGGGGAAATCGGTCGGCGCCGTCCAGGCGCTCCAGCATCGAGCGCTCGGCTCGCTCGAGCGGGCCCTGCAAGGAAGGACAAACAATTGATGCCTGAAGCGCGGCGGCTGGAAGCGCTGGCGGAGCGGCTGCGGGCCGTCGATCCGATCGCGCCGTCGCCGGGCGCGAAGATCCGCGGCTGGAACCTTGTGCTTGCCGGCGTCACCCAGTCCGCGACCCGCCGGCCACGCGTGTCCGTGACGCGGCTGGTGCTCGCCGCGGCTGCAGCCGGGGTCCTGCTGGTGGCCGGCGCGCTGGCCGCATCCGCCGATAGCCTGCCGGATTCCGCCCTGTATCCATTGAAGGGCGCCTGGGAGCAGGTACGCGGGACATTCGCCTTCAGTCCGTCGGACAAGCTGGCCTTCCATCTCGAGCTCTCCCAAACGCGGCTCGCCGAGGCGGAGGCGATGATTGCCCGGCACCGGATTGACCTGGCAGGCCGCGCGCTCGACGCGCTCGACAACGAGCTCGACGATGCCGCGCAGCTGGTGCAGATGGCCAAGCAGAACGACCCGGCGGCGGCCGCCGAAATGCAGAGTCGTCTCGAGCAGGCGATTGCCACGCACGAGCTGCAGCTCGCTGGCCTGCAGGGCCAGGTCACAAATCAAACCGCGCTGACCGCGATCAGCCGGGCACGCGATCGCGCGATCGCAGCCTTGCAAGCTGCGGAGAAGACCGGTCCGAACGATAAGAACGGGAATCC
>VBEE01000079.1:19306-20880 GCA_005881715.1 Chloroflexota bacterium
TCCCACGCCCAAGCACTAGCTGTACGTGGCCCGCTCTCGGTCGGTGGTGCTACCGTGGGTGGACCAGGAGTCCAGCGTGAGCGAGGGGAGACCATGACCACACTCGGGAACCGGCCGAACACCGCCCTCCTCGTCATCGACGTGCAGAACGGCGTCGTCGAGGGGGCTCACGAGCGCGATGCAGTCGTGGCGAACGTCGCCAGCCTGGTCGAGAAGGCACGGCGAGAACGGGTCCCCGTCGTCTGGGTGCAGCACTCCGACAAGGGGCTTCCGCGTGGGAGCGACAAGTGGCGGATCGTCCCCGAGCTGAGTCCGGGCGACGCCGAGCCGCTCGTCGAGAAGAACTACGGCGACTCTTTCGAGGACACGAGCCTCGAGACCGTGCTATCGGGCCTTGGCGTCGGGCGACTCGTCGTCGTCGGTGCGCAGACCGACATGTGCGTCCGCTCCACACTTCACGGTGCATTCGTGAGGGGTTACGACGCGACCCTTGTGAAAGACGCCCATACCACCGAGGACCTGACGGCATGGGGAGCGCCGCCGCCGGACCTGGTCATTGCGCACACGAACCTGTACTGGACGGATCAGAGGGCGCCGGGGCGAACGGCCGGGACGGTCGAGACCAAGGACGTCGACTTCGGCCGCACGTCCTGAAGCCTGTGCGACGGGCGGCCGCGATCGCCAGCTAGCATGGCCGCGAATGCCGCGACGTCCCGCCATTGCGATTTCAGCCTCAGGCGCGTTCCTCGTGCTCGCCGCAGATCAGGCGAGCAAGGCCTGGGCGACGGCCGCGCTGCCGCGCGAACACGACGTCATGGTCATCCCAGGCTGGCTGTGGTTTCGACTCATCAGCAACAGCGGCGCGACGCTCGGCCTGCTCGGCGGCCATAATCGCCTCCTCATCGCCATATCGCTGGCGGTCGTGGCGGCGGTCGCCGTGATCGTGGTTTACGGCATTGCGCCCGGCGCCCTGGGGGCCGCCGCCCTGGGCGCGATCGGCGGCGGAGCCATCAGCAATCTTGCCGACCGTGTCAGGCTGGGCGCCGTGGTCGATTTCATCCGGGTGCGTGGCTGGCCGACCGACTTCAATATCGCGGATGCCGGTATCCGGATCGGCGTCGTGGCGTTCGTGGTGGCGCTTTTGCTGGAATGGCGCCACCGCCGGCGACCTGGGACGGCCGCCGGCTCCGTTCGCTAGCTCATCCGCCGGCCGCGGTTTTCATGTCGCGGTCGTACGCGTCGCTCAGCGGTTTGATCAGCGCCGTTTCCGCCTGTTGAATGGCGTTCTCGTCGATCGCCTCCAGGGCCTTCCCATCCGCGTCGACCGCCGCCACATATTTGTCGACCGCCGCCACGTTGTGCGCCTGGGCGGCCGAGACGAGCCCCTTCAGGTCATTCACCATCTTCTGGAAGTTGTTCAGACCGGTTGTCAATCCTGGAGGTAGCGAGGCGCCCTGGGACAAGTCGATGGACTTCTGGACGGCGGCGCCGACGGTGGTCAGCTGCGCCTGCATGCCGGCGAGGTCGTTGGCGTCTGCCGCCTTTGAAAATGCTTCGAGGCCGGCCAGCGCGTC
>VBEE01000080.1 GCA_005881715.1 Chloroflexota bacterium
CGACGGTAAAGGCGAGCACGATGACGAGCGCGATCAGGGGCAAGAGCAGCGCGAGGAGTGCGAACAATGTCGGGCTCCAGGTGTCGAGTGGACCCTTGGGCGCCGCGGCGAGCAGGGCGAGCATCACGGTCCTGCCGGCCTACTCGCGGTCCGCGTCGACGGCGAAACTGCGGTGTTCACGGTAGATGAGCGCTGCCATGGTGAGTCCGACCGCGAGCTCCGCCACGGCGGTCGCGCCGGCGAACAGCGCCACGGCGGCGCCCGCACCAAGCGTCCGCGTACCAAGGCCGAAGGTGCCAAAGGCGACGAAGGCGATCGCGCCCGCCGCGAACATGAACTGCGTCCCGAGAAGCATGACGATCGCGCTCCGCCGGGCGACCAGAGCAAAGGCGCCCACGGCAAAAAGCGCCGCGGAGGCAACCAGCAGTTGGTTAAGCCCGACGTTCATCGGCGCGGGCCGCTCCCCCGTATCGGCCCTCCCCCTCGGAGGGAGGGCAGGGTGGGGGCGGCGAGCATCAACCCGCTGCCCAGCGCGGCTGACGCGAGGATCACAACCAGGACGGCGAGCCCGACAACGTACTTTGTGCCGAGCGTCTCACCAACGCCGGGCCCCGCATTCCCGATCAGACCAATCGGCCACGAAGTCGTCGCCAGCACCACAACGAGCAAGGCCAGCAGGGCCGCGACCACGGCCGCGCCGACGATCCAATCCCGGCGGAGCGGTCCTTGAGTCGACCGGCCGAGGCCGGTCGTGCGGCGCAAGAGGCCGATAAGCAACGCCGCGCTCACCGTCGTGAAGACCAGAAGCTGGACCGCGAAGAGCAGGAAGGGTGCGATCGTCAGGTAGAGGACCGCGATCAGCACCATGCTGGAGGAGAAAGCGCCGATCGCCCAGAGCGTGTCCCGCACCAGGACGCTCGTCAGCGCGCTGACGATCATCAAGGTCAGGACGACATAGAGCAGGATCACGAGCGGCGCCGATGTGATTGGCTGCGGCAGGGCGCCGATCAAGGGCACGGCGTCAGATTCTAACTGGCGAGACCGGAATCAGTATTCGACCTCGCCTTCACCGGGTGGCCAGTAGGTCTCCTCTTTGATCGAGGCCTGCTCGAAGCCGGATCGCCGCAGAATCCCGCGGGCATTCACGATCATGCCGGCGTTGCCGCAGAGGTAGGCGGTGGTCGTCTCGGGGGTGAGGTCAAGCTTGTCGGCGTACTTTCGGATCAGATCGTCCACCCTCCCCCGCTCACCCTTCCATTCCGGATCTTCCCACGGCCGGCTGATGGTTTGAATGTACGTGAGCCAGGGATATTCGTCGGCCAACTCCAGCAGCTCGCGGTCGTAGCCGAACTCGTCCGAGCGCGACACGCCCTGCAGCACCACGAAGCGGAATGGCTCGGCTAAGCGACCTTCCTTGAGGTCGCGCACCAGGGTGCGGACCATGCTGACGTAAGGAGCGATGCCGGTCACCGTCGAGATCAGGAAGTGCTGCGGGTGCCCGGATTTGACGTCGACGTTGAAGATCCCTTTGGCTTTCTTACGCATGAAGACGCAGTCGCCAATTTTCAGCTCATACAGCTGCGGCGAGAGGGCGCCTTCGGGGACTCGCTCGATGAAGAACTCGAGCTCTGGTTCGTAAGGGCTGGACACGATCGAGAACGCCCGCTCCAGCACCTTGTCGTGGTTGCCGACTCCGAAGGCCACATATTGCCCCGCCTTGAAGGCCAGTGGCTCCGGCGGTTTCATCCAGACCGACCAGAGTGTCGGCGAGTAATCCTCCCGCCGGGTAATCGGCACCACCATGTACTTTTCAGAGTGATCGACAGGCACGGCCCTATCCTATTCGGCGCGGGTCTGACTCAGCGCCGGTCCGAAGATCAAGTCCAGCGCCACGCCGAACACGGCGAGCACGATCCCCGCGCTCAGGAACGTAAAGGTGGCGCCTCCCGAGAGGTAACCGCGGCCCCACAACGCACCGAGCAGGAAGGAGAACGCGCCCAGAACGACCAACCAGTACGCGGTTCGCCCCCGCCAGGCCAGCCGGGCGGCAAGCACAGCACCGAGGCAGGTGAGATACACGAGAGCGATCAGGGCGAAGGTCGGCAGCAGCGGGTGCTGAGCAGCGGCGTCAAGCAGTCTCACCCGTCGCTCACGGCGATCGGGCCACCGCCGATCACCCGGTCACCGTCGTAGAACACCGCCGCCTGGCCGGGCGCGAGCGCCCGCTGGGGGACGTCGAAGTCGATTCGCACCTGGTCACCCAGGGGCGTGATCAGCGCGCCGGCTTCGGGTGCGTGCGAGCGGATCTTCACAGTCGCGTTGAACGGCGCCGTTGGCACGATTCCTTCGACGTACCGGACGTCCTCCACGCGGCAACTGGACCGCAACAACTCGTCGGCAGCGCCCACCCGAATCGTATTGGTCACTCCATCGATGGCGCTGACATAGCGGGGTGCCGACGCCGGTCCACTTGCCTCCAGCCGGAGTCCGGATCGCTGACCGACGGTGTACATCGCGATCCCATCGTGCTCTCCGACCACGACGCCGGCCTCGTCGACAATGGCTCCCGGCCGTACTCGGTCGCGGAAGCGTTCTTTCAGCAGCGTTCGATAACTGCCGTCAGCCACGAAACAGATTTCCTGGCTTTCGGGCTTCAAGGCCGTCTTGAGCTCGAGCGCCGCGGCCTTCTCGCGTACCTGCGCCTTCGACCAGTCCCCGATCGGGAAGCGGAGGACGCGAAGCTCCTCCTGGCCAAGCTGATAGAGGACGTACGACTGGTCCTTGCGCTGGTCCACAGCTTTGCGCAGGCTGTAGCCGCTCGGGCCGCGCTCGATGCGTGCGTAGTGGCCGGTCGCCAGCGCCTGCGCGCCCAGGGCCAACGCCTTGCGCAGCAGCAACCCGAATTTGATCGTCTCGTTGCACCTGATGCAGGGGTTCGGCGTGCGCCCCTGGAGATAGGCTTCCGTAAACGGGTCGATGACCGCCGCCCGAAAATCGTCTTCGAAGTTTAAGACGTAGTAGGGAATGCCGAGCCGGCTCGCGACCCGCCGCGCGTCCTCGACCGCGTCGAGCGAGCAGCAGCCGTGGTGCTTATCGAAGTCGCGCGCCGCCATCTCCTTCGGCCAGAGCTGAAGCGTGACGCCGAAGACCTCGTGACCCTCGTCGCGCATCATCGCCGCGGCGACCGACGAGTCGACGCCGCCGCTCATCGCGACGGCGACTTTCACGCCGGCTCCAGCCGCTGGACCCCGATTCCCCGGCTCCGGCAATACTCCAGCGCCCGTTCGACCTCGGCCGGCTCACCGTCGAGGTCGAGCTCGACCCAGCCGCTGTCCTGGGCCACGTCGGCCCGTCTGATATTGGTCACCACTTTGTACTCCTGGCCAAGCCGGTAGATGATCGGGTCATTGAGGGTTTCGCCGGGGAATGTCAGGCGCACCGTCGTCCGCGCCACCGGGGTTATCCTCCGGCGACCGCCGGGACGATCGACAGATCGTCGCTGTCCTTCAGCGGCGTCTTGAGCCCAGACCCGAACCGAATGTCCTCGTCGTTCCGGTAGATGTTGATGAACTGCCGAAGCTCGCCTTTGTCGTCGTAGAGCCGTTCCCGGAAGCCTGGAAACTTCTCGTTCAGCTCATCGAGCGCCTGCGACACGTCCCCGGCATCGACCTCGACGATGGCCGCCCCCCGGGTGAGTTGACGCAGCGCGCCAGGCACGCGAATTTTGACCGCCATGTGGTGGACATTATAAGTAGGTATGCGCCCGTCCCTGTCCCATCGCGCGGAGGGCAGCCCGCCATAACCCTCCCCTCCAGCGGCAGGCACCCCTAATAACCCTCCCCCTCCAGGGGGAGGGCAGGGTGGGGGTGTTCGACTACGCGGCCCGGACGACCTGGTCGGTCTTGCCGCGCTGCGCCAGGTAGTAGTAGACAGCGCCGACGACGACAATGACGACCACCACCAGCTCGAAGATCGGGACGGAGTCGCCGAACCCGCCCAGGCTGGCGCCGCCCGCCGCGCCGGTGGGATTCAGGATGGTGTTAAAGCTGGGATTGCTCGCCGGACGAGGCCAGAGAAAGTTGACGAGCATCGAGCCGCCCCAGGCGAGACCAAGCAAATTGACGACCAGTCCCCAACCGCCGAGCTTGAAGGGGGCGCCCTTCGTTGGCCAGCCCCGCAACCGGGCAAGCAGGATCGCAATGTTGCCGAGCAGGTAGGAGAGGTAGATCATGCCGGTGGCGACGATGGCGATCAGACCGGCGCCGGCGTAGTAGATGAAGGGCAGCGCCGCCAGCGCGCCGACCACCAGGCAGGTGACAACGGGTGTGTGCAGGGTCGGGCTGACCTTGTTGTAGTAGCGCGCCAGCGGCAGCTTCCCGTCGCGCGCCATGCCGAATGCCAGCCGGATGGTGGAGGTCTGAATCGCCAGGCAGCAGACGTAGATCGCCGCCAGCACGACGAGCAGGTAGACATTCGCCATCCACCCGGGCAAGACGGCGTTCAGGATGTTGGCGGGCGACGTGATCGTCGCCGGCACCGCGCCCGCTCCGGCGACGAACTTCTGCATGTCCGGAATGGCGATGATCAACGCAAGGAGGAAGATCGTGCCGATGATGAAAGCGCCGACGACCGACCCCAGCACCGCTTTCGGCGCCTCCACTCGCGGATTCTTCGTTTCCTCGGCCAGGGTGCTGGCCGTATCGAAGCCATAGATGACGAAGAGCGACATGAACATCGCGGCGAAGAAGACCCCGACCTGGTTATTTGAGCCGAGATACTTGGCGTCAAACAGGACACTCGCCGGCTGGTGGTGAAAGAAGATCAGCAGGATCAGCGCGAAGACCACCATGCCGAGGATCTCGAACACCACACCGGTGTTATTGATCAGTGCGACCAACCGCACGCCGAAGACGTTCAGTAACGTCGTGCTCGCCAGCACGAGCAGCGCGATGATGATCTGGTTGCGCGGGATGTTTTCGATGCCGATGCCAAGGTTGTTGAGCAACGGGATCAGCACCAGGCCCGGAATCGTCGCTATGACTCCTGTGACGGTCAGGATGCCGGCGAACAGGTAGACCCAGCCCGTCATCCAGGAGTACGCCCGGTTGGACAGATATTTCGTCCACTGGTAGACGGAGCCGGCCACCGGGAAGTGCGAACTCACCTCGGCGAAGTTCAGCGCGATGATGAACTGGCCCAACGCGACGAGCGGCCAGCTCCAGAAAAAGAACGGCCCGGCAATCGCCAGGCCGATCGGGGCAAAAAGCGTGAAGATGCCGGTACTGGGGGAGATATACGAGAAGGCGACGGCGAAGCTCGAATACACGCCGAGGATTCGCTTGAGTTCCTGCTTGTAGCCAAATCCGGCCAGGTCATGCGCGTCGGCCGCCTCCTGGCTACTGCCACCTGTCGGAACGGTCGACTGCGAACGCGTCAGGACGTCGTCGGGCATGGGCAGGTTCCCTCCTCTCCCTTGAACTCCGCCAAACGTAGCAGGGAGCGATCTCGGCGTCAACCTAAACTTTCGGAATCTTGGAACGCGTCGCAGTCGCCGTGGTGAACGGGAGGGTTTGGCCGGGTCCCCCTGGACGTTGCGGGATCGCGATCGCCGCCGATCGCATCGTTGCCGTCGGCACCGACGACGAGATCCGGGGGCTCGCCGGCCCCGGAACGGCGATGATCGATGCCGCCGGCGGGCTCATCATGCCGGGCTTCAACGACGCACACGTCCACTTCCTGATGGGCGCCCGCAACCTAAGAAATCTTGAACTATCGGGCGAAACCACTGTCGACGGCATCCTGAAGCGGGTCGCCGGTTTCGCCCAGGCTCACAACGATCGGGACTGGCTGCTCGGCCGGGGGTGGTTTTACGCCGTCTTTCCCGGTGGGATGCCGCATCGAGAGCTCCTGGACCGGGTGGTGCCCGACCGGCCGATGGCCATCGAGGCGTACGACAGCCACACCACCTGGGTAAACTCTGCCGCCCTCGCCCGCCTCGGCATTACTGATGAGACGGCCGACCCGCCGCGCGGGGAGATCCAGCGCGATGGCGCGGGCCACGCCACTGGCATCCTCAAGGAGGCGGCGATGGAGCTGGTTGAAGCGGCTCTGCCGCGCCCCACCACCGCCCAGGACGTCGAGAGCCTGGCCAAGGCGGCCCAGCTCGCCCACCGGCAGGGCCTGACCAGCGTGCAGGACGCCGGTGCCGACCTCGAGCAATTCGAGCTGTACGCCGCGCTGCGCGCCGCGGGCGACCCGATGGTCCGGATCCGCCTGGGGCTGCTGATGCAACCGGGGCTTTCGATGGTCGATTGGGAGCGACGGTTGGTCGAGTACGAGCGGCTTGCCCTCCCCCATCGCGGCGATCCGTGGATCTCGACCGGGATCGTCAAGGCGTTTGCCGACGGGGTCATCGAGACCGGAACGGCGGCGATGCTGGCGCCGTACGAGGGGAAGCGGGCCAGCGACCCGGGCGCCCTGGGCCACCCGCAATGGGAGCCCGGGGAACTTCGCGAGGCAGTCCGGCTGGCCGACGCGGCGGGCTGCCAGGTGCAGATCCACGCGATCGGCGACGCCGCGGTGCGCACGGCACTGGACGCCTACGAGCGGGCCGCCGCCACCAGCGGGCCGCGGGACAGGCGGCATCGCGTCGAGCACATCGAGACGATCGATGCGACCGATATCCCACGCTTCGCGGCGCTTGGCGTCGTCGCGAGCATGCAGCCGTACCACGCGGATCCCGAGCCGGCCCAGCTCGATCTCTACACGTCGATGATCGGCCTCGACCGTGCATCGCGTGGCTGGCCCTGGGGATCGATCCGGCGGGCCGGCGGCCGGCTGGCTTTCGGCTCCGACTGGCCGATCGTCTCGTTCGATCCGTTTCTGGGACTGAACGCCGCCGTCAACCGCACGACACGTGACGGGCGTCCTGCCGGCGGCTGGCTCCCAGCTGAACGGCTGACGCTCGCCGACGCGCTGGTCGCCTATACCTCAGGCAGCGCCTGGGCCGCTCACCAGGAGCGCGACCGCGGCACGCTCGAGCCGGGAATGCTCGCGGACGTCGTCGTGCTCGACCGAGATCTGTTCACGATCCCGGCGGGCGACATCGTCAACGCCTCGATTCGGGCGACCATCGTCGGCGGCGCCCTCGTCTACGAGAAGTAGCTTGCGTGAAAGCGCGGGCGAGATCCTCGCCCGCGCTCACCGATCGGTCTTGCGTGATCGACACGCGACGAAGGTCTACGCTCGGCGTACGCCCGCGACTTCGCGGCGGTCGGCGGTTATCCCCTCATCGGGCCAGCGATCGTGAACAGCGTGCCTGCGACCCACGGCATAGAAGATCACCGCGATCACGAGCATGACGGCGGTCGCGCCGAAGACCGTGAGTTCGTACGTTCCTCGAGCGATCCCAACACCACCGACCTTCACCGCATTCGTAACGTCACTGGAGAACAGGTTCGGCCAGAGCGAGAAGATGGTCGCCGCGACCACGTAGAACTCGCAAAGGACCATCACGACCCAGGCCCCGATCGTCCCGCCGCCGACTCTGTATGGCCGGCGTGCGTTGGGGTACTTGCGCCGGAGAACGACGAGCGCCGGGAAGACCAGCACGTACGAAAACGTGGTGGTCGAGATCACCAGGCCGAGCACGATTGTGAAGAAGCTCTTCAGGTCCCCGCCCGTGATCAGGAAGTTCAGGACGAGGAAGACGCTTGCCAGGATTCCCGAGATGACGTTGACGGGAACAGGCGTCCCGAACCGAGCCGAGAAGTACCCCATCGTGCGCGGACCTGACCCGGCCAATGCGCCGATGGCCATCAGCCGGTCGGAGCCCATCAGCCAGACCACGCCGCTCGAAAGCAGTGCGAAGACCACCGCCGCACCGACGAGGCCGTTCAAGGCATTCGCTGCGCCACCACCAAGAGCGTCCGTCACCACGGTCTGGTAGCCGGCGACGAAGCCGCTCACATTGGTGATGTCTTTGCTGCTGAGCACCAGGATGACGCCGATGATGGGAACGGCGTAGCCAAGGGCGCTAATCACGCCCGCAAGGGTCACCGCTCGCGGGATGTCCCGTTGCGGGTTCTCGATCTCCTCGCTCGCATTACTCTGCAACTCGAAGCCGATCCACTGGAACACCAGGACACCGAGCACCCCCACGAATGCCGGGCCGAGGCCATCGAACATCCCGCCAAGGCTTCCCTTGAAACCGTGCTGGGTGCCCGAGATGATCACGAGAACGGCGAACAGGCCGAAGAGAGCGAGCTTCACAACGGCACCCAGGTTCGGCACCCATTTCATGGACCGCAACGAGAGGATGTTCATCATCACCGCGACCCAGATAAAGGCGAGGCCGACCAGAATCGAGAGCCCCGTGTTATCGCCAATCTTGGTGCCCCAGAGGAGGTCCATGGCCGCGATCGCGGTTGCCGCCAGCGTGCCGCCCAACCAGATCGGGTTGCTCAGCCAGTAGAGGACCGCCGTGATGGCCCCCGCCATGTGGCCAAAGGCGAGGCGCACCCATTCATAGGGGCCGCCCTCCACCGGGAACGTCGTGCCGAGTTCCGATGTCAACAGGCCGTACGGGATCAGGAACGTGACTGCCGAGACGGCGAGCCAGAAGATTGCCTGCGCCCCATATGAAGACGATTGCCCGATGGTATCGATGGCGAGGATGGCGCAGACGGTAAAGAAGATCAGGTCGAATCGAAACAGCGACTTTCGGAGCTTGCGTTTTTCGGCTAGGACGTCAGCCGACGTCTCTAGTAAAGCCAATGCTTACCCTCCTTTGCGTGTTTGGCCCTCGGCAGAGCCTGAGCGCAAATGTGAACCTGAAGCTGGCACTTGTCAAGGGACGGCTGGCCAAATCGCCCGCCGATATACTCTGGCCGCATGCCCGCCCAATACGACGCGATCATCGTCGGGGGCGGCCACAACGGGCTGACGACGGCGGCCTACCTCGGCCGCAGCGGACTCAAAACCCTGGTGCTCGAGCGGCGGGATGTGCTGGGTGGTGCCGCCGTCAGCGAACATCCCTGGCCGGGCTATACCGTCTCGACTCTTTCCTACGTTCTCTCCCTGATGCCACCCGAGGTCATCCGCGAGCTCGAGCTGCACCGGCACGGCCTCACGCTCTACCCGCTTGCCGCCGACTACTACGTGCCTTTTCCCGATGGCTCTCACCTGCTCCTGACCAAAAACCCGGGCCAGGCGAAAGCCGAAATCGGCAAATTCTCCAGGAAAGACGCGGACGCATGGCCGGTGTTCAGCGAATACCTGGCGGCGATCGCCCGAATCGTTCGGCCCCTCCTGCTGATGACGCCACCGGCTGTTGGGGCCAAGTCGCCAGCGGACCTGCTGGAGCTAGCCCGCTTCGCCTGGCAGCTCAAGGGTCTCGACGTGAAAAGCACCAGCGACTTCGTCAAGGTCATGACGCTGTCCGTAGCCGAACTACTCGATGAATGGTTCGAGTCATCACAGGTCAAGGCGGCGCGCTGCGTCTCGGGCGCGATCGGGACCTATGGCGGCCCTTACACGCCAGGGACGGCCTATGTCCTGCTGCATCACTACATCGGCGAAGTCGACGGGCAGATGGCGGAGTGGGCGTTCGTTCGAGGCGGCACCGGCGCGGTCTCCCAGGCGATCGCCGAGGATGCCCGCGAGCACGGTGCCGAGATTCGAACCGGCGCACGGGTGGGGCGCATCCTGGTCGAGGGCAGCCGATCGGTGGGCGTCGCGCTCGTCGACGGCACCGAATTACGGTCGCGCGCCGTGGTGTCGAATGCCCACCCGAAGATCACGTTTTGCGAGCTCGTCGACTCGAGCCAGCTGCCGTCGGATTTCGTCCGCGCGATCGAACGATACAAATCGCGCTCCGGTACGGTCAAGGTCAACCTGGCGCTGGGGGAACTGCCTCGGTTCGACGGCCTCGAGTCGGAGGATTCGATGACCGCGGCCCGGTCGTTCATCCAGCTCTGCGACTCGATGGAGTACCTGGAACACGCCTTCGACGACGCGAAGTATGGACAGCCGTCGGCGGCGCCGTACTCGGACGGCGTGATCCCCACGGTGGTCGACGATTCCCTGGCCCCCAGCGGGAAGCAGCTGATGAGCTGCTTCACGCAATACGTGCCGGCGAGCTGGTCGCAGGCGCCGCATCGCGACGAGCTGGAGGCCTACGCCGACCGGGTGGTGGATGGGTACTCGCGTTTCGCGCCCAACCTCAAGTCAGCTGTTGAACACCGGCAGGTGCTCGGCCCATACGACATGGAGCAGGAGTACGGGCTTGTCGGCGGCAACATCATGCACGGCGACCTCACGCTCGACCAACTGTTTTCCTGGCGGCCGGTGGCCGGCTACGCCGACTACCGCACGCCCATCAAGAACCTCTACCTTTGTGGTTCGGGAACGCACCCCGGCGGCGGCATCAGCGGCATCAACGGCCGCAACGCCTCGAGGGAGATTCTGAAGGACCTCAAGCGCCGACGATAGCGATTCCCCTCCTCTCTGGGGGAGGGCAGGGTGGGGGCTCTACAGCACCTTCGAAAGAAACGAGCGGGTGCGCTCGTGTTGCGGGTTGCTGAGCACGTCGCGTGGCTTGCCGGCCTCCACCACGACCCCGCCGTCCATGAAGACCAGGCTGTCGCCAACCTCGCGAGCAAAGCCCATCTCATGGGTCACGACCACCATGGTCATGCCATCCTCGGCGAGCCCACGCATGACGTCGAGCACCTCGCCCACCAGTTCGGGATCGAGCGCAGACGTGGGCTCGTCAAAGAGCATCAGCTTGGGCTGCATCGCCAGCGCGCGCGCGATCGCCACCCGCTGCTGCTGACCGCCGGACAGCTGGTTGGGATAGGCATCCACCTTCTCCGCCAGGCCCACCCGCTCGAGGAGTTTGCGGCCTCGCTCGACGGCGCCAGCTCGGCTTTCCCCCTTGACGCGGATGGGCGCTTCGGTGACGTTGTCAAGGGCGGTCATGTGCGGAAAGAGATTGAACCGCTGAAACACCATGCCGATCTCGGAACGCTTCTGGCAGACCTCGGCATCGCCCAGCTCGTAGAGCTTGTCACCGCGCTGGCGGTAGCCGACGAGCTCGCCATCGACGGACAACCGGCCGGCGTCGATCTTCTCCAGGTGATTGATGCAGCGCAGAAAGGTGCTCTTGCCCGAGCCGGACGGGCCGATCATGCACATGACTTCTTTAGGGGAGACCTCCAGGTCGATCCCGCGAAGGACTTCGAGCCGGCCAAAGCTCTTGTGGACCGCTTCCGCCTTGACCATTGGCGCGCTGCTCATCTCAGCGATGCTCGCTCGGGAGCGACACCGGTGTCTCCGGAGGAATCGGCGGCGGGGCATGGAACGTGACGAGCATGCGGCGGAAGCGCTCCAGCGGCGTGGGTGGCAGTCCGCGCTGGGTGCCCCGGCCGAAATGACGCTCCAGGTAGTACTGGCCGACCGTCAGGATCGAGGTCATCGCCAGGTACCACATGCTGGCGACGATCGCCAACTCGATCACCT
>VBEE01000110.1 GCA_005881715.1 Chloroflexota bacterium
ACCGACTACCTACGGGTTACCGAAAGATCATCGATGGCGTCAGGGAGCCCGCGGCCTAGCTAAAGGGCCCACCGGAGGCCCCGCCGGCGACGCCATACACACATACATATATATGTGTGGGGATTGCCCGTCCCGGGCGCAGCCGCCCCTTCACGGTGAGAAGGCGCTTCGGGCAAGCAGCAACCCGCCAACAAGAGTCGCAGGCGCCACTGGGGTGCTTGGGTTGGGCCATCCGGTCAACGTATAGGCGACGAAGCAGACCAGTGCCTTAGGGCCCAGTTCATTCAAAGCAGGTTCCCGAAGGGCGATGAGCCGTGCGGTACTTCCAATGGCGCCGAAGGTGCCCCACAGTTCCGCCTCAGGTGGCGACGTGGATCGGATAATCACCAACAGCATTCGGAGGCGCACCAATGTGGGGCCATTCCGCCAGCCGACAACGCGTACGAGGCTGTCGCTTGCGTGTCGAGTGTCTCGTCGTCGCCACCACCGCCGGGCAATCCGCAAGCTGCAATCCCTCGGTCTTGTCATTGCCACCGTCGGTGCCATGCTGCTGATCGCGGGAGCACCAGTCGCAGATGCGATGGTGTCTCCGCTATTGCCAATCGCCCATATCTCGTCGGCAGGCCTTCCGCAGGACCTGCTCATTTACGATCGCCATGGAACCCTGCTCGCCGACATCGCCCAGCAGGGCGATCACCGAATCGTGGTGCCGCTCGGCTCGGTGGCGCCGCTGATGCTCAAAGCCACGATCGCCATCGAAGATCGGACCTTTTATCGCAACGACGGTTTGGACTTCGTGGCGATTGCGAGGGCCGCCTTCGATAACCTGAAAAGTCGCCGCATCGTCCAGGGCGGGAGCACCATCACGCAGCAACTGGCCAAGCAACTGTTCATCGGACCACACGCGCCCGCAACCTTCCAGCGGAAGATGAAAGAAGCCATCCTCGCGATGGTGTTGACGAATCGATATTCGAAAAGCGCTATCCTCGAGACCTACCTAAACACCATCTACTACAGCGACCAGGCGTACGGCGTCGAAGCCGCGGCCGAAACCTACTTCCACACCAGCGCAGCAAGTCTGACGCTGGCCCAAGCGTCGTTGCTCGCCGGGCTACCGCGCGCACCCACGGCATACAACCCGATCCTGCATCCGCAAGCAGCGCACCAGCGGCAGCTTGAGGTGCTGGCCGCGATGGTCAAAGAACGCTATGTCAGTGCGACGGAAGCCCGGTTGGCCGGCGCCGCGCGATTGCGCATGTTCGCCCCGGCCAATACCGTGCGCGCGCCTCACTTTGTCCGATATGTTCTGAACATCCTGCGGCAGAAGTTTCACGTGACACCCTGGACCCGC
This sequence comes from Chloroflexota bacterium, assembly GCA_005881715.1. Classification (GTDB taxonomy): domain Bacteria; phylum Chloroflexota; class Dormibacteria; order CF-121; family CF-121; genus CF-13. The sequence continues at coordinate 1,352 of VBEE01000110.1, forward strand.
CGCGCGGTCAAGGTGTTCACCAGCCTGGACGTGGCCCTGCAGGACCAGGCGGAGCAGGCGGTTCAGGCCCAGGTCCTCGGACCAGGGCGGTACTACAACTTCCGCGATGCTGCGCTGGTGAGCCTGGACCCGCACACCGGCGAGATCCTGGCCATGGTTGGCAGCGCACCTGGCAATCGGGCCAACGGCGACATCGATATGGCGACCTCTCCTACGCGCCAGGTGGGATCGGCCTTCAAGGTCTTCACCTATACCGCGGCGATCGCGGACCGGAAGGCGACCATGAGCAGTCCGGTCCTCGATGCGCCGCTCGCGTTTCCGATGGGCGGACCAAACAACGGGCCCTACGTTCCCCAGAACTACGATCTCCGGTGGCATGGGGTGGTGCCGCTGAAGATTGCCCTGGGGAACTCGCTCAACATTCCTGGGATCAAGGCCGAGCTGTACACCGGGATCCCGGCGGTGCTGGACGTCGCGCGACGAATGGGCGTCACTACCCTAACTCAGCCTGATTCGACCTACGGCCCAAGTCTTACATTGGGCTCCTATCCCGTGCCAGTGATCGAAATGGCGTTAGGCGCGGCGACGCTGGCCGACCTCGGCATACGACGTGAACCAACAGTGATCCTGAGCATCAGCGACGCCCTCGGTCATCCCATCTACGATTACGACCCGAGCCAGAATACATTCCAGGCGGTCAGCCCCCAGGTGGCCTTCATCATGGGCGCCATGCTCTCCGACGATCGCAATCGATGGATGGAGTTCGGGGCGGGTGGCGACCTCACCCTTCCTGGTCGCCAGGTGGCAGCCAAGACCGGGACTTCGCAGGATTTCCGCGACAATTGGACGCTTGGCTACACACCAACACTGGCGACGGCAGTCTGGGTCGGAAATCCAGACGGCACGCCCCTCAGTCACAGCTCGACCGGGATCGTTGGGGCTGCACCTATCTGGCATCAATTCATGAACGCCGCACTTCGTGGAGTGCCAAACCAATGGTATGCGGCGCCGGACGGTGTCAACCAGGTTGGCGGCGATTACTTTCTCCCAGGGACGGAGCATCTGCCCCCAGTGCTTGCTGGGCCGTGGCCGGTGTGTCCTTTCTCTCGGTACGATCCCAACCAATTGACCTGGAGCAACATCATGGTCGCCGGGGTGCCCTGCACACTCGGCACGAGTTCAAGCCGATTCTTCAATCTGTCAGGCTCCTTCACCTTCCAGCGACCCTAGTGGCGTTAGGGCCGAGCTCTCTAGAACTGCGCCGCGAAAAGAGAAATGGCCGAACCGGCGGGGGCTGCGAGCCGTGCGCAGATTTCTTGGGCTCGACCGGAAATGCCGGCAGGGGTCGGGCCACCAACCATGAGGCTCGTGGTTGGCGCAGCGTCTAGGCGCGATCCGCCCAGGCGACGAGGTTGGCCGCACTCAGCGTGTTGATGACTTTATCGGCCGCAACGACGCAGGCTGCGGCCCGTTCGCAACCGACCATCTGCCAGTCGAGCTGCCCGGGGGCATGAGCATCGGTGTCGACGGCGAAGCGGCAACCTGCCTCCACTGCCAGTCTGAGTAGCCGCTTAGGCGGGTCGAGCCGCTCGGGACGTGAGTTGATCTCCACGGCGACGTCAAACTGCCGGCAAGCCGCGAACACGTCCTCCGCGTCGAACTCCGACTCCGGCCGCCCTCGGCCGACGACGATGCGACCGGTGCAGTGGCCCAGCACGTTGGTGAGCGGGTTGGCGACTGCCGTCATCATTCGTTCAGTCATCTGCTCGCGGGGCATGCGCAGCTTCGAATGCACGCTGGCGACGACGATGTCGAGACGGTCGAGCAGGCCGTCCTCCTGGTCGAGCGAGCCGTCCTCGTTAATGTCGACCTCTATGCCGGTGAGGACGCGGAAGGGTGCCAGTCCGACGTTGAGCCGCTCCACCTCCTCGAGCTGCTGGCGCAACCGCTCCGCAGAGAGGCCTCTGGCCACGGTGAGTCGCGGCGAGTGGTCGGTCAGGGCGACATACTCGTGACCCAGCGAGCGG
>VBEE01000070.1 GCA_005881715.1 Chloroflexota bacterium
CTGGCGTATGGTGCCGGCCGCCTCCACGCCGAGAGCCATAGGAGGCGTGATTCCGACATCCCAGCCACCGGTGCGAACGAGGTCATCCCAGTTGGCGACGCCGGCTGCGTGAACCTCCATCAGTACCTCGTCCGACTTCAAGCTCGCCAGCTCCGGCAGGTCAACAAGCTGGACCCGGCCTCCAATCTCAAGGATCCCCGCCCCTTTCACCCAGAGCCCTCCTTCTCTGACATTAGCAATCGCTAAGTCCGCGAGGCGTGGCGGAATTCATGGAGCGCGTAGCGTTCGAGGAGTCTCCGGGAACTCCAGGAATTTGCCATGTTCGCCGCTCCGAGGTTTGCCAACAATTTTGACAACAACGCCGGAGGACGTCTGTGACTCCGGCGACACGCAGAGGACGATTCGGCGAGCGGCCTGACCGCCGATACTTGGCAGGCCGGGCCACCAACACTGCCATGGGAGCGTTCAGGATTCGCATCCTGCTCTCCTCGGACTCGTCAGGCCGGCGCGGCGTGGACGGCGGATTGAGCAAGCCAATCCTCGAAGCGAATGTCGCCCAGCCTTGCGTCGGCACCAGGCACCAGCGTCCGCTCGCCCAGCTCGGTGCCGAAGTAGCGCGCTTGCGGGTCGGCGGCCACCACCCGTGGATCCTGGCGGGCACGGAGACCGAGTCTGATGAATTCGTCAAAGCGGAACTGTTGTGGCCCCGCGATCTCTACGATGCCGTTCACCGGAGCCGACACGGCGACCCGACTTACCGCCTTAGCGACGTCGTCCGCCGCTATGGGTTGGAACAGCACGGGAGCGATTCGCACCGTATTCCCGTCGGTGGCCTCGTCTGCGATGCTCTTGAAGAACTCGAAGAACTGCGTGGCGCGGACGATCGAGTACGGGATCGAGGAGTTTCGGATCAGCGTCTCCTGGGCGACTTTGGCGCGGAAATACCCGCTGTCCGGCGCCCCGTCGATGCCGACGATCGACAACGCGACGTGATGACTTACACCCGCTGCCGCTTCGGCGGCAAGGAGATTGGTCGTCGACGTCTCGAAGAACTTCAGAACCGCCGCGTCTTCGAAGGAGGGAGAGTTCGACACGTCGACGACTACGGCCGCGCCGGCGAGGACTTCGGCTAGGCCCTGGCCCGTGAGCGTGTTGACGCCCGACTCCGGTGATGCGGGCACGGCCTGATGGCGTCGCTCACGCAGGAGTGTGACGACCTTCGACCCGATGCGCCCGGTTCCGCCGATGATGACGATCTTCATGGTGTGCCTCCCTGCTGCCGTGCCCGCTACGATCCGCCCCTGGCCCTCATCGTAGGCCGCACCTCGATGTTGTCAAGAAAAGAATTGGTTCACCATGCTTGCTCTCTACGCCAGATGTAGCGCGCCATACCCGACGAGGCCGACGCCGAGCAGTGCAAAGGCGACAGCAAGGACGGCATAAGGCCATTGAGCACCGCCGGTCAGCGCCGGAACGACCTTTCCCACGCCGAGGCTGACGGCAAACGCGGCGAACCCAGTGCGTAACCAAGCCAGATACGTCCGCTCGCTGGCGAGCCACGTTCGTCTAAGTCCCTCACCGGGCTTGTCACCTTCCCGCGCCATCCCCAATCGAGTCTGCTACCGGACTGAGCCTCTGTCAATTATTCACTGTAGGGGGGGAGTGGGTTCACCTGAAAGTACGGTCGCGTTGGGCGCCTCTCAGGGGATGTCGCAAGCCCTGTTGACGAGCCATGATGTCGCTATGAACAGGGACAGCACCGACAAATTGACGGTGAGTGAATTCCTGGGCGTGTTCGTGTGCACCGGAAACGAGTCGCGACGGATGAGCTCGGCTGATGCGGAAGAGTACCTCACGCTCGTGACGTATCTGGTAGAGCGTTGCAGCGCCAAGTAACCGAAATGAAAGTAGGTATCCGATCCCCAATCAGCCAATCTGCGCCGCCAAGATCTCGTTATTTCGCGGGCGTACTCTGCCTCGAAATCGGTGGGCTTAGCTACTCTCCTTCGAGCGGGCGCTCACCAACCAGCGTTGTCGCGGAGGGGGCGGCCTCCAAACGTTCGATTGGGATGGGCTTGCCGGAGACTTCGCTCAGTCCGTAGGTTCCTTGTTCGATACGGTCGAGCGCTCTCTTGACCTGAGCTAGTTCCTTCTGATCCCGGGCATTTTCGTCGATCTCTGCTTCTCGCTCGTAAAGGAGGTTTGATTCATCGCCTGAATCGCCCACTCCGGACTCGTCCTGCACCGTTTCCTGGATACCGTGTTTATTGGTTGCGATACGCGACTCGATCGCATCGCGCTCCGTCTTGAGTCGCTCCTGGAAGCGGCGAACGTCTTGTGATTTCAACATCTCATGTCCTCCTACAAATGCAGCCCATGTTAGCGCGGCAACGGCACTGCTCCAACGTTAGGTCGAATCGTTGAATACCGGCTCACAGGCGGCCCGTGGCCTACGGCTGACGTTCCGGGATCTTCGGCTCCGGCGCGTGGGAGAGCCACGTAAGCGCTTCGAGCGCGAGCACGCGACGCTGTCCCTCGGTCGTGCCGCTGCCGAGCTCGGGGAACGAGACGGCCACGTCGCCTCCGAGAACGTTTGTGCCGGCGTCGGTCTCGACGACGACCACCTGGTGCCCGTCCGTATGCCCGGGCGCCGGCAGCAGGCGGATTCCCGGTAGCAGCTCCACTTCGCCCACGTGCTCGACATACGTCGCGCCGTCGAAGTCGACCCATTCACGGATCGTGTAGTCGTGGAGCGAACGCGCGTCCGCGAGCTCGCGCGCCTGGACGTGGATCGGCACGCCCGGGAAGAGGCGGTTGCCGCCGCAGTGGTCGAAATGCAGATGGGTGTTGATGACGGAGGCGACGTCGCGGGGGATGTTCTCGGGGTGCGGCGTCGGGCTCAAATCGTCGACCTCGGGCCTCGAGTCGATCATCCCGGTGTCGACGAGCACGAGCCCCTCCGGGTGGTCGATCGTCCAGACGAACACGGGCAAGCGCTCGCCCTCGACGAGGAGCTCTGCCGCGAGGTGCGCGCGGATCAAGTGCCGACTCTACCACCGAGGGCCGGCTACCTCCGACCGCATCTAAGCTACGATGGGCGATCGATGAGCTCCAGGGCGATCTCCGGCGGAGTGGTACATACAGTCCCGGTGGATTTGAGACGCGTCCTGATTGCCAACCCAAAGGTTCTCGCTGCGTGGGAAGACCTCACCCCTCTTGCCCGCAATGAATGGATCTGCTGGGTGCTCGGGCCAAAGAAAGCAGAAACGAGGAGCCAGCACATCCAGCGATTGCAATCCGAGCTGTTGGAGGGGAAGCGGAGGCCGTGTTGTTGGCTTGGTTGCATCCACCGCAAGGACAAGGAACTGAGCCCTTCGGTCCGCTGGGTGCTGAGCACCCGCAGCAAAGCGTCGAAATGAGCGACGCATCCGCGTCCCAACAGATAGATGACATAGTCCGCAGGACGGCTGGCTGGAGGGGTGAGAGGCTGAGCCAACTGCGGTCTCTCATCAGGGGCGCCGACCCGGGCGTAATCGAAGAGGTGAAGTGGAAGAAGCCCTCCCGCCCCGAGGGCGTGCCCGTCTGGTCCCACGACGGCATCGTCTGCATC
>VBEE01000045.1 GCA_005881715.1 Chloroflexota bacterium
CGCCTACGTGAGCACCGAGGGTCACGACGTGGAAAGCATCTTGCACGGCCCGCTCATCAGCCTCAACGCCGAGGACTCGGCGGTGGTGATGGCCCAACCCGGCGCCAGCCTGGAGCGGACGGCAGAGCTGACGGCGGCGCTCCACGAGATCGGCACGCCCACGCTTGCCGTCGGTCCTTCCGCTGCCGGCTTGACCGACACCGCGGCTCGACTGGAGACGCCGGCAATCGACGAGCTGCTGGCTCCGATCGTCAATGTCGTCCCACTGCAATGCCTGGCGTTGGAGGTGTCTCGCCGGCTGGGTGTCGACGCGGACAGCTTCCGCAAAGAGGGCCGCTACGCGGCCGCGCAATCGAAGTTCGCCTTGTAAAAAGCCGCTTGTCTAGCCGCTGCAGATAATCGACGAGATCTCCGCCCCCAGCGGCGGCATGCGACAGAACTGGGTAACGATGTGCAGTCCCATCAGGCCCCCCGCGAGATATCCGATGGCGACACCCAACAGCAAGCCGGCCAGGATCCATAGCACGCGGAGCCGACGGTCGACGATGTCGCGAACCACATGGGGCACCAACGCCGCCAGGCACAGAATCGCGGCGAGGTGAATGGTCAGGCGAGGCGGCGTCCCCGGTTGGATGCCCATTCCCAAGATGAAAAGGGGGCCAACCGTTAGCGCGGCCGCCACCGCGGCGAGGACGGATCGCGGTCGGATCACAGCCGGGATCAAGAGCGCGAATGGCACGACGAGCAGGGGGACCGCATACACGACCCACAGCCAGTTCGACTCGCGGCCCAGCTGTGACAGGACGGGCGGCACTATGGACAGGACGGCAACCAATCCAACGAGCGCCGCTGCCGTCGCCATCAGGGTCCGCTCTGGTGTCAACCGGCCGGCTGGCTTCACCATTTGGCGCGTCCTAGTCGATCGCGTTCTTGATGTGATCGACCCGAACCAGGCGCCCGTCGCTGACCGTGAGGCCGACCACGTCGAAGCGGACTGAACCCCTGTACCGCTGCATCTTTAAGTAGTACAGCGCCAGCTGCCGAAGCTTGCGGATCTTCCGGCCGTCGACCGCCTCCTGCGGTAAGCCGAAGCCGTGTCCCGTCCGCGTCTTGACCTCGACGAACACGAGCGTGGTTCCGTCCTTCGCCACCAGGTCGAGCTGACCCAGCGGCGTCCGGACGTCCCGGCCAACAATCTCGTAGCCCAGACCACGGAGGTGGTCCTCGGCGAGCGCCTCGCCGCTAATCCCTAACGGATTGAGTGGCAAAGGCGGCGGCTTCCAGTTCGGCGCGCGTGCGAATCGAAATGAACGAGCGGCGATGCAACGGGCTCAGACCATGGCGGTCCATGGCGGCCAGATGATCCGGTGTCGGATAGCCCTTGTGCGCCTCGAAGCCGTAACCGGGGAACTTTTCCGCCATCCGCATCATCAGCCGGTCGCGCGTGACCTTCGCGAGAATCCCGCCGCACATGATGGAGATCGAGCGCCGATCGCCCTTGACGATCGGCAATTGCGGGGTCAGCGCCTCAGGCAACAAGAATCCATCGATCAGCAGGTAGTCGATCTGCCGGCCAAGCTGCTGGAGCGCGATCCCCATGGCCCAGCGGTTGGCCCGGGCAACGCCCACTCGATCGATCTCGTCAACCTCAATGATGCCGACGCCCCAGGCCTCGGCGCCCTCGAGGATGCATCCGTAGTAGTGGTCGCGCTCCTCCGCGGTCAGCAGCTTGGAGTCGTCGATCCCCTCGCAGTGAAAATACGGCCGCATGATCGATGCACCGGCCACCACCGGGCCGGCCCACGGCCCGCGACCAGCTTCATCGACGCCGGCGACCGTCGCGTAACCCAGGCCGAACGCCTGCCGCTCAAAGACCCAGAGGTCGCGGTCAGCTTTCGGCGGTTTCGGGCGCTTCTTCGGCTGCTTCTCGGTCGGCGGGGACGTTGCTGGCAACGGCTTGACGCTTCTCTCGGATGCGGGCACTCTTCCCAACTTTCCCTCGGAGGTAATACAGTTTGGCTCGGCGCACCTTGCCGTGCCGGATCAGGTCGATCCGGTCGATGCGCGGCGAGTGCAACAGGAAGCTGCGCTCAACCCCGACGCCGTGCGCGATGCGGCGAACGGTGAAGCTCTCCTTGGCGCCGCTCCCCCGGCAACCGATCACGATGCCTTCGAAGATTTGGACCCGCTCGCGGGTGCCCTCGACCACCTTCGCATGCACCTTCACCGTGTCACCAGGAGCCAGGGTCGGGACATTGGGCCGGTGAGCCTCGGCTTCCAGCAGGTTGATGACGTTGGACACGGCGTACAAGGATACCATTCACCGTCAGCGCCGACCTGGTTCTCGAGACGTGCTGCTATAGGTTGTTCTTCAGCAAGTCGGGACGGCGGCGACGGGTTCGCTCCACCGCCTGCGCCTGCCGCCAGCGCGCGATCTCCGCGTGGTGGCCGGAGAGCAAGACCTCGGGAACCGCGTGACCTTCGAAGAGAGGCGGCCGGGTGAAATGCGGGTACTCGACCAGGTCCTCGGCGAATGATTCGTCTTTGGGTGAGTCCTCGGATCCGAGCACGCCGGTGACCAGCCGGCTGACGGCGTCGATCAGCACCATGGCCGGCAGCTCGCCGCCGCTGAGAATGTAATCACCGATCGAGATCTCTCGGTCGGCCAGGTGCGCGGCGACCCGCTCGTCGACCCCCTCGTAGCGGCCGCAGATCAGGTACAGGTCCTCGTTGCGGGCGAGCTCTCGCACCAACCCCTGGTTCAGCAGCTCACCCTGGGGACTCAAGAGGATCACGGGCCCTTTTCCCGTCCGGGCCCGCACCGCCTCGAAGATTGGTTCGGGCTTCAGCACCATGCCGGGGCCGCCGCCATAGGGGACGTCGTCGACCTGCCGATGTCGATCGTGGGTGTAGTCCCGAAGGTTGTGGACGCGGACCGAAACCAATCCGGCGTTGAGCCCGCGACCGGTCACGCCTGAACTCAGCGGGCCGGGGAACAGCTCCGGAAACAGGGTCAGCACCTCGATGATCACGCCCCGGTCTCCTCGGGAAGGTCGACGCTGATGGTGCCTGCCTCGGGCGTAATGGCACGTACGACGCTGCGGAGCATCGGGATCAGAACTTCCCGGTCGCCGTCCGTCACGCGCAGCACGTCATTCGCGGCGTACGCCAGGACCTCGGCTACCCGGCCGATGGTTCGAGCGCTCCGCCGATCGAGCACCGTCAGGCCGACCAGCTGAAAGTGGTAATAGCGGTCGGCGGGCAGCGTCCGCGCATCCGCGAGCGGCAGGGTGCAGTAGAGGCCGACCAGCCGCTCCGCCGCACTGCGGTCGTCGATGCCGTCGAACATGACCAGCAGGCTGCCGTCCTGCCCTTCGGAATGTGCAACCGTCATCCGCCGGCCTGCGATGTCGACTTGGCGTCCTGGCGCAAACCGATCGGGAAAGTCGGTGAGGAGCTCCACGCGCAGGGCGCCCTTGACGCCGTGCGCTTTCAGAACCCGGCCGATCCGAAGATCCGGCTCGGACTGGGCCGTCACACGATCTCGACCATCACCCGATCGTGGTTCTTCAAGGCGGCTGCCCGTACAACCGCCCGGATGGCGTCGATGTTGCGTCCACCCCGGCCGATGACCTTGCCGACATCCTCGTTGGCCAGCGTCACTTCAACCCGGTTGGTGCGCTCGCCTTCCACCATGGCGACCCGCACGTCATCCGGCTTCGTCACCATCGCCTTGATGATGTAGGTCACCAGGTCGGTGTAATCCTGCACGGCTACGCCTCCTGCGAGACGGGCGTGGCCGGCGTGGCCGCAGGAGCGGCGGTCGTGGCCGGCGCGGCGGCTGCTTTCGGCGGCTTGGTGGGCCGCTTCTTGGCCGATTCCTTGGGCAGCAACCCCTGGTCGATCAAGAGCGCCCGGGCGGTATCCGACGGGCGCGCGCCCTTCTGCAGCCAGGCCTTGATCTTTTCCTGGTCGATGTTGAGCTTGACGGGGTCGGTCATCGGGTCGAAGGTGCCAAGGATCTCGATGAACTTACCGTCGCGTGGCGAGCGCGTATCGGCCACCACCAGTCGATAGAACGGGTGTTTTTTCGCCCCGATGCGTCGCAGTCGAATTTTTACGGACAAGCAAAGACCTCCTTCAACTTCTCAAGAGCTGTGCGGGATCGATGGGCAATCCCCTGATGTGTTTCCCCTTCCCCATCTGCTTCATCATCTGCTGCATCTGCTGAAATCCCTTCAGCAACCGGTTGACGGCCGCGATATCGGTTCCGGCGCCGCGAGCGATCCGGCGTCGCCGGCTGCCGTCGATCGATTCCGGCCGTTCCCGCTCCGCCGGTGTCATCGAGAGGATGATCGCCTCCATCTCCTTCAACTGATCATCGGTCGGCATGACGCCCGCCAGATTCTTGATTTTCCCGGCACCCGGCAGCATGCCGATGATCCCCTCGAGCGGCCCCATCTGCTTCACCTGCTTGAGCTGGCCCATGAAGTCGGTAAGAGTGAGGCGGCCGGCACGCAGCTTCTTCTCCATGTCCTTGGCCTGCGAGGCATCGACGTGTTCTTGCGCCTTTTCGATCAGGGTCAACACGTCGCCCATGCCGAGGATGCGGGAGGCCATCCGGTCTGGATGGAAAACCTCGAAGTCGGTCAGCTTCTCACCAACGCCCACGAACTGGATCGGACAGTGTGTAACGGAACGCAGGGACAGCGCGGCACCACCGCGCGCATCGCCATCGAGCTTGGTCAAAATGGCCCCGGTCAGCGCGATGGTCTGCTGGAAGGAACTGGTGACATTGACGGCTTGCTGGCCGGTCATCGCGTCGAGCACCAGGAGCCGATGCTGCGCCGGGACGGCCTCGGTGATCCGCCTGAGCTCGTCGAGCAGCTCCTGGTCGACCTGCAGCCGGCCCGCCGTATCGATGATGATCACGTCGGCGTTCACGCGGCGCGCCTCAGCGACCGAGTCCTTCGCGATCGTCACGGGGTTGATGTTGCGCGGGGCATAGGCCGGGGCGTTGATGCCCTTGGCCAGCACCTCCAACTGCTCCATCGCCGCCGGCCGCCGGACATCGGTGGAGACGAGGAGAGGCCGGTGCCCTTCGCGACGAACGAACAGTGCCAACTTTCCGGCGGTCGTCGTCTTGCCCGAGCCCTGCAGGCCGGCCAGCACGATGACGGTGGGCGGCGACGGGGCGTAGGTCATTGGCTCGCGCTCGCCGAGCAACCGCACCAGTTCCTCGTCGACGATCTTGACCAGCTGCTGGCCGGGATTGAGGCTTTCCATCACTTCGGCGCCCACGGCGCGCGCCCGGATGCCGGCGATGAAGTCTTTGACGACCTTGTAGTTGACGTCGGCCTCGAGCAGCGCGAGCCGCACCTCTCGCAGTCCGGCATCGACGTCGGCTTCGCTCAGCTTGCCGCGGCCGGTGAGCTTCTTCAGCGCCTGGTCGAGACGCTCGGTCAGGGAATCAAACACGCTGAGCTCGCTCCAACCCGAGCTTGCGCTCGTAGTCGTCGAGGTTGGTCGTCGTCCGCCGAACCACGTCGTAGACGGCGGTCCGGGTCACGCCCTCTCGGTGCGCGATCTCGCCGTAGGACCAGTCCAGCTCCCAGGCCAGGTGCAGGATGCGACGCTGGTGCTCGGTCAGTAAGGCGCCGTAGAGGTCGAGCAGCCGCAGTTGGTGCTGCCGCTGGCGGGTTCTGTCAAGCATTTAGCCTTGACAGTATATCCTCAGCGCTCCCGGGCTCCCCGCTCCTCGTTCCTGACGATGAACTGAATCAGCCAGAGAATGCCGACCACCGCGGCGCCCAGAGCGAGCAGCCCAAGCAGGCCGACGAACACCCCAAGGATGAGAACGGTCAGGTGTGTTCGTCCTCGTCGGTCGGCTCGACGCGCTCGTCCTGCAGGATCTCGAGTGCCTCGGCCGCCTGCTCGCGCGCCACCCAGAGATCAACGGCGGATAGCTCGCCAACCGTCTCCGGGATCACCGCCGCGGCGGCTTCGTTCCGAAAGTAGACCGGGATGCCCGAGGACTCGAGCACCGCCTTCCACAGGTCGGCTTCGGGCAAGCCATTGGCCGTGACCAACTTGACAAACGCCTCAGAGTCCTGCTTTTGCGTGACCGGCTTTTGCGTCATGGGCTCTCCTCCATCCGCAACAGCGCATCAAGGTACTGTCCTGGGTCGAACCGATCGAGGTCGTCGAGGCCTTCGCCGATGCCGACCAGCTTCACCGGCACCGCAAGATCCTCCTCGATACTAAGCACAACACCGGCTTTGGCGCTGCCATCCATTTTGGTGACCGCCAGGCCGGTCAGCCCGATCGCCTGCTGGAACACCTTAACCTGCTGGGCGGAGTTTTGCCCGATGTGGGCGTCGAGCACCGCGAGCACTTCCTGCGGCGACCGCTGGTCCAGCCGCTCCAGCACGCGGCGAACCTTCTTGAGCTCCTCCATCAAGTCTGTCCGGGTATGCAGCCGCCCGGCGGTATCGATGATCACCGTGTCGGCGCCGCGGGCGCGTGCGGCCTGGACGGCGTCGAACGCAACCGCACCGGGGTCGGAGCCTGGTCGATGGGCGACGACCTCGACCTGTGCCCGCTGCCCCCAGAGCTGCAACTGCTCGATCGCGGCGGCGCGATAGGTGTCGGCGGCCGCCACCAGCGGACGCCGGCCTTCGCGCCGCAGCAAGGACGCGAGCTTTCCGATGGTGGTCGTCTTGCCTGACCCGTTGACGCCGACGACGAGCAGCACCGCCGGCGATCCCTCGAGGTTGAGGGCACGCGGCCTCGAGCCCATCTGCTTCTGCAGCGCGGCCTTCAGATGGGTCAGCGCCTGCTCGGGTGAGCGCAGGTGCGCGCCCGCCGCCTCGCGACGCAGGCCCTGGACCACGCGCTCGGTTAAGGGAACGCCCACATCCGCAGCGATCAACGCGGCTTCGAGGTCGTCCCAGAACGCCGCATCGAGCGCCGGTCGGCCGAAGACTTCCTTAAGGTCCGCGACATACGCCTGCCGGCCGGATTCGAGACTCTTCGAGAAGCGTTTCCAGAAGCCCGGTTTTTCGGTCGTCTCCGGCTCAGCCGGCATCACCCGGCAGCCTACGCACTGCGCTCAGCCACCGGGACCAGGGCGTCCTGCTGGAGGCGGACGGACACGATGCGAGAGATGCCGTGCTCGGCGAGGGTCACCCCATAGAGCACCTCGGCCTGCGCCATCGTTGAGTGGTTGTGGGTCACGATCAGGAATTGTTGGTCGGCGGCCAGGCGTTTGAGCACCCGGTTGAAGCGGACCACGTTCGCGTCGTCCAGGGCCGCATCCACCTCGTCCAGGACGTAGAACGGGCTGGGGTTGACCGCCTGGAGGGCGAACAGAAACGCCAGCGCGGTCAGGGCTCGCTCGCCCCCCGACAGAAGCGTGAGTGGCTGCAACCGTTTGCCCGGCGTCTGCGCCAGGATTTCGACGCCGTCATCCAGCGGATTGCCGTCCGGCTGGGTTTCGAGCCGCAAGGTGGCTCGCCCGCCCTCGAAGAGTTCTCCAAAGAATTCCTGGAAGTTGACAGCCACCGCCTGGAACACGGTGCGGAACCGGCTATCGATCTCGGCCTCGAGTCGTTCCCGCAACGCCCCCAGCTGGGCGGACGCCGCCTCCAGGTCCGCCAGCTGCCCGGCTAGCCCCTCGCAGCGCTCGCGCACGTGCGCATACTCCTCGGGCGCCAGCAGGTTGACGGCGCCCATCGCGTCGAGGCGTCGCTGCAGCCTGGATACCTCGCGCTCGGTCTTCTGCCAGTCGACCTCCTCGATGGTGTCCTCGCCATCGTCGACCAGCTGGCCGCCTTCGCGCAGCGCGCTGGCGCAGCGTTCCACCTCGGTCTGCGCCGCCTCACGCTCGCCGGCGGCCGCGGCACAGGCGTCGTCGGCGTGAGCCAGCTCGACCTGCAGCGCGACGTTCGCCTGCTCGTCCTCCCGCAACTGCGCCTCGAGCGCCGTGAGCGAGGCGCTATCGGGCAGCTGCGCAGCCTCCAGTGACGCAAGTTCGGCAAGCAAGATCTCGGCCTGTTCGAGCCAGCGGCGCCGCTCCTCATTGATGATGGCCGGCTGCACCGCAAGGTCGCCTTCGGCGGCGCGGCGTTGGTTCAACTCGCTGCCATGGGAATCGAGCACCTGCTGAGCTCGCTCGAGCTGACGGATCAGGTCATCGGACCGCTGGTGTGCGAGCGCCGCCCGAAGTTCCGCTTCCTGGCGCCGCCCCACCAGCGTGGACATCGTCACCGACGCCTCGTGAATCCCTTGCTCCGCCTGCGCCAGGTCGTGCGCGGTGGCAGTCTCCGCCTCGGCCACGGTCCCCTGCCGGCTTCGGGCTGCCAGCTGTAATTGCTCGGCCTGCTCAACCAGTCCGCCGATGCGAACCAGCTGCTGACGGAGTTGCGCTTCCTGGTGTGTTTCGCGCTGGACCGCCTCGCCTGCCGCGGCCAGAGCCCCGGCCGCCTGGGCGGTCGCCGTGCGCAGCGCGTCGATCCGGGCGAGGATGGTCTGCCGCTCGCGCGCCAGGGCGGACCGCTGTGTCGCGCGGCGCTCGACCTCATCCGCAGCCTGAAGGGCAGCCTGACGTTCGCGATCGAGCGCACTCTCCGCATCACGAATCCTCGCCTGGACCTCCAACAGCGCGTCCGCCGCCATGCCACCGCGATAGGAGACGGCGGTGATGATCTCACCGGCCGGCGTCACCGCCCGGAGCTCGGGATGGTCGGCGACGGCGCGCGTGCCCGCCGTTCGATCCGCCACCAGCACCGCACCGCGAAGCAAGCGCGCAACCAGCCGGGCGACCTGGTCCGGGGCACGCACGAGGTCGACCACCGCTGTGAAGCCACCGGGCACCGCGAGCGGCGGATCCAATTCTTCGCCGTACAGCAGCGTCTCGCGGGCGTCCTCGGCGCCGGACAGTGCCGTCGCCGCGCTCTCGAAGCCATCCCGATCACGCGCCACCCAGCTATGGAGCCATCCTTCCAGCGCGGCTTCAACGGCGGCCCGATTGACCGGATCGACCTCGATGAGCTCGAGCAATCGCTCCCAGTTGTCACCCCGCTTGATGGGGCCACGTCGATGGGCATGGTCGAGCAGGGTCCGCAGCGCCACGAGTTCAGCCTCGACGGCCTTGAGCCGAGCCTCATGCTCCACCACCGCCTTGCGGGCCACCTCGAGGCCGGCGTCGGCCTCGCCCACACCTTCCTCGATGATCGCTGCCCTGGCGTCGACGTCACGCAACTCGCGATCCGCGGTCTCGACGTTGCCGCGTCGCCGCTCGAGCTCGTCGGTCAGCGTGCTCTGCCGGATCGACCAGGCTTCCAGCTGCGTGCGCAGCTGCTGCTGTTGTTCGCCGAGAAACTGCAGCCGCCCTTCCAGCTGGCGAAGCTCGGCGTCGATCGCGACGCGTTCGCGCTGGAGTTCCTGTCGCCGCTGCTGCGCGGCGGCGCGCTCAGCCTCGACCCCGGCCTGTGCCTCGCGCGCGGTACGCTCGCCGTCCGCCGCGGTCTGGAGTGCCGCATCCGCGGCCCCGAGCTCAATCCGGGCGGCCTCAACAGCGCGGGCGAGCTCATCGACGACGCGGCTGCCGGCCCGCTCCGAGGCCGTCAGCTGCGCCAGCTCCCGCTGCAGCGATTCGAGGGCCTGGACCGCCGCCGCGTTCCGCTCCTGGGCGATCCGCGCCTGATGTTGACTCTCTGCCAGGCGAAGCCGAACGTCCGCCACGGCTTCCTGATGACGCCAGCGCGCCTCGCGGGCGGCCAGCAGCGCCGACCGGTGCTCCGCGTAGCGCGGCTCGAACTCGCTGACCGCCTGAGCCATCGCGGCGCGCTTGTTCTCCGCCGTGTGCACGCGGGCCTGGGTGCGGCGCAACTGCACCATCGCCTTCCGCCAGGCATCCCGTGCCAGGCTGCCCTGCAACACCTTCAGGGCATCGGCCACTTTCTGGTATTCGTCGGCCGCCACCGCCTGCACGCGGAGCTCTTCAGCCCGCGGACTGAGCTCGTTGAGGATGTCGCGGGCCCGCCGCATGTCGCGGTCCGCCTCGGCCAGCCGGTTCAACGCCTCCTGACGCTGATCGCGAAGCCGGCGCACGCCGGCGGCCTCCTCGATGAGCTCGCGGCGCAGCGCCGGCACAGCCTGGATGACGAAATCGATGTCGTTCTGCGCCGTGACGGCGTAACCGTCCTGGCGCAGCCCGGTGCTGGCCAGCAGCGCATCGATGTCTTTCAAGCGGGCGCGCGTGCCGTTGATCAGGTACTCGCTCTCGCCCGAACGGAAGAGGCGGCGGGCAACCTCGATTTCCGTGAACTCCACGTTGAGTCGCTGGTCCGCGTTGTCGATGGTGAGGGTGACCTCGGCCATGCCGACCGCGGCTTTGCCCGGCCCGCCTGAGTAAATGACGTCTTCCATCCGATGCCCACGCAGTCCGCGCGCGTTGCGCTCCCCCAGCGCCCAGCGGATGGCATCGACCAGGTTTGACTTGCCGCTGCCATTGGGACCGACGATGGCCGTGATGCCGCGACTGAATGGCAGCTCGGTTCGGCGGGCAAAGGTCTTGAACCCTTGCAACCGAAGCGACTTCAGATGCACAGGCTAAATGAAGAAGGACATGGCAGGGCTCTCGCGCCCTTCAGTGACGTAAGCATGGACCACGGCGCGGGTCACCCGTGTATTAGACCACGCCGCGAGCCCGCAGGGCGAGCCGCGCTAGCGCGCTTCAGCGCGCCGCCCTTTCGGGCGCATAAGGGCGGGTGCCGAATAGCGCTTGTACACGAACACGAGGCCATCGTCATTTCGGCCGAGTACGTGATGAGCGCTGTTCGGCACAAACCGCCCGGTCAAGTCACCGTGTAACTTCGCCCCGCAGGAGCCGGCGACTATGCAGGGTACACGCTGACTTCCGTCGCCTTTACACCGATCCAGACCTGGTCGCCGCGATCGAGTCCGAGTTCGCGCACCGCCGCGGGCGTGACCTCGGCGACGATTGACGGCGAGGCCTGCAGCCGGACACGAACCCGGTCTCCCTGCAGGTCGAGGTCGGTGGCCCGCCCCTCCCACACGTTTCGCGGAGTCCCGTCCGGACGCGCGCGATAGAGAGCGACGGTTCGGGGATGGACGACCGCGAACACATCGCCATCGGTCACGCCGACGGCGGTCAACGAGCCGCCACCGCTGATCGTGATGACGTTCTGTCGTGCGGTGCCGCGAAAGAGGTTCACGCCGACCAGGTCTGCGACATAGCGCGAGCGAGGTCGCTGGGTAACCTCCGCCGGCGATCCCGTTTGCAGCACGCGGCCATGCTCGAGCACGATGAGACGGTCCGCCATGGCCATCGCCTCCACCGGGTCGTGCGTCACCAGCAGCCGCACGCCACGGAACGACTCGAGGTGCTGTCGCAACTCTCGGCGAAGCTCGACCCTGGTGCTGACATCCAGGGCCGCCATTGGTTCGTCGAGGAGCAGGAGCGCCGGGTCAGTTGCCAGCGCCCGGACCAGCGCCACCCGCTGCGCCTGGCCACCCGACAAGGAGCCGGGTTTTCGATTGGCCGCCGGGCCGAGGCCGACGCGGTCCAACCACGATCGGGCCCTGGCGGTTGCGGTTGTCCGCCCCACCCCGCGCGACCGGAGTCCGAATGCCACGTTCTCCAGGACCGACAGGTGCGGGAAGAGCAGGTAGTCCTGGAAGACTACCCCGATCGGCCGTTGCTCCACGGGCATGCGGATCGCGTTCGCCGGTTCATCCAGCACGATGCCGTCCAGCGCGATGCGCCCGGCATCGATGGTCAGCAGCCCGGCAAGGGCGCGCAGCACCGAGGTCTTGCCCGCACCGTTCGGCCCCAGCAGGGCGACGACCTCGCCTGGTGCGATGCTGAGATCGACATCCAGGTCGAAGCTTCCCACCCGTGCCTGGAGCTGCGCCTGAAGGCTCACGACGTCCCCAGCCAGCGGTCACGCAGCCCGACCAGGACCGCGAGCGAGACCAGGAGCAAAACCAGGCTGAGCAGGATGGCCGACTGCGGGCTGGACTCCAATGCCAGGTAGACCGCCAGCGGCATGGTCTGGGTACGCCCCGGAAAGTTGCCGGCAAACGTTATGGTGGCGCCAAACTCGCCCAGCGCCCGCGCCCAACAGAGGACGGTACCCGCCACCAGCGACGGCCGCACGAGGGGCAGCGTCACCCGCCAGAGCACGGTCCAGCGGCGCGCACCGAGCGTTCGCGCGGCATCTTCGAACCGGGTATCCATCGAGCGCAGGCCGGCTTCGACGGTGATGACGAGGAAGGGCATGGCGACGAAGGTCTCAGCCAGGATCGCCCCGGCGGTGGTGAACGGCAGGTGGATCCCAAAGACGTCCGCCAGCCAGCCGCCGAGCAGGCCCCGGCGCCCGAAGGCCAGCAGGAGCGCCACCCCGCCGACCACCGGTGGCAGGACCATGGGCAGCACCGTCAGAGCGCGGAGAATCGCGCGCCCTGGGAAGCTAACCCGCGCGTAGACCCAGGCGAGGGGGACGCCGAGCAGCAGCGCGATGGCGGTCGCCGAAAGCGAGGCGATCAGCGACAGGCGGAGGGCCGTCAGCGCTTCGGATGAGGTCAACAGCACCCAGGCGGATCTCCAGGGCGCCCCAACAAGAAGGCCAAGCAACGGCAGGACGAAGAAGGTGGCGCCGGCGCCGGCCAGGATGACGAATGGGACCGGTGCCGGGGCCGGGCGGCGGCCGTCAGGCTGCGGCAAAGCCATCTCGGGCCAGGATTTGCTGGCCACCCGCCAGCACGTAGTTGATAAAGGCCCTCGCCAGAGCGGCCTGCCGTGAGTCCTGTAAGACCGCCATCGGGTAGTCAGCTGTGACGTTGAAGCGCGCGGGAATGTCGACCCCTTGCACTCCCGCCCCGGCGGCCTTGACGTCAGTGACGTAGACGATCCCGGCATCGGCCTCCCCCAGGGCGACCTTGCTGACCACCGCCTTGACGTCGGGTTCCTGGCTGGCGGGCGTAACCGTGACGCCTGCGGCGTGCAGGGCCTGGCTCGCGTACCGCCCACAGGGGACCGATGGGGCGCAGAGCAGGACGATCAGCCCGGCTCGGCTCAGATCGGCGAGCCCGCCGATGTGCCGGGGATTGCCGGGGGCCACCACGATCTGGAGGCGGTTGCGAGCGAAGATCGAAGGCGACCCGGATACGAGACCGGCATCGGCAAGCCGTTGCATGGTGGCCTGGTCCGCTGAGGCGAAGACATCGCCGGTCGCACCCTGCTGGATCTGCGCGGCGAGGGTGGACGAGCCGGCAAACGTGAGGTGAACCGTCGTTCCCGGATGGGCTGTCTGGAAGTCCGCCCCGATCCGGGTGAAGGCGTCGGTGAGCGATGACGCGGCGAAGACCGTAAGGGTGGAGGCCGTCGGAGCCGCGGGTGCGCGCTGCCCGGCGCAGGCGGCGAGGAGTATCGCGATCAGCCCTGCCGTGACCCTCGACCGCATGCGGCGACTACCGTCTCGGAAGCTCGACGATGACGTTGGTCGCCTTCACCACCGCGACGGCCCGCACGCCAGGCGCCAAACCCAGCTCGTCGGCCGCCTCGCGCGTGATCAGGGCCACGAGGCGATGCGGCCCGGCCTGGATCTCGACCTGGGCGGCGACCCGGTCCTTGACCACCCGCGTGACGATGCCGGGGAAGTGATTGCGGGCCGAGCGTCCGACGGTCGTTTCCGGTTTCTGCTCCGGCGATGCGGCCATGAATCTGGCTAGCTGGCGGCCCTCGACGACGCGTTGTCCGCCCGAGGTCCTGACGGTCGCCAGCCGGCCGCTGTCCGCCAGGCGGCGCACGCTGTCGACGCTGACTCCGAGGAGCTCTGCCACCTCGCCGATCTTGTAGGACGCCATATGCTGGGTGGCATAACTCTAGCATTCGCGGCATTCTTTATCGTAAAGCCTCGGAATTGCAAGGAAATGCCCGGACCGGCGCGGACGCGGGGCGGCGGCCTTAGTTTGCGGGCGAGCGCTTCGCCTCGTGGGCGGCGACGGCTTCCAGCACCTCGTCGCTGGCCGGTGGATGGTCGAGGGCGCCCAGCGTCGCCAGCGCCTCGCGTGCCGCCACCTGCTCCGCCGCGCGCTTCGTCCGCCCCGAGCCGGTTCCATGAATGCCGTCGCCAAAGCTCACCATCGCCGTGTACTCGCGGCGATGACCCGGACCCGAAGCGCCGACGATCTCGTACTGGGGCGTCGTCAAGAATCGCTCCTGCGTGACTTCCTGCAGCCGGCCTTTGTAGTTGTCGTCCGGCCACGCCTGCACGTCGATCAAGCTACGGCTGAACAGCCGGTAGGCGGCGCGGTAGCCCTGGTCGAGGAAGATCGCACCGATGACGGCCTCGAAGGTGTTGGCCAGGATCGACTGCAACGAGCGGGCACCGGTCTTATGCGCCCCCTTTCCCAACAACAGATAGTCGCCCAGGCTGAGCCGCGATGCCAGCCGCGCCAGGCTTTTGGTGTTGACCACCGAAGCCCGTAACCGGGTCAGCTCGCCCTCGTCGGATGTCTGGTAGGTGTGGTAGAGGTGCTCAGCGGCGATCAACTCGAGGACGGCATCACCCAGGTACTCGAGCCGCTCGTTATCCGCGGATCCGCTTTCCGGGTGCTCGTTGTTGTAGGAGCGATGGGTCAGCGCCTGCCGAAGCAGGGCGACGTCGTGAAATCGGACACGGAGCGTCCGCTGGAGTTTTTGTAAAGGCTCGTCGGCCTGAGCGAGCTTCGGCTCAGGTGGCGATGCCGAGCTTTTCTTGGACGTAGTCCCAGGCGGCTCCGACGGTCTGAATCTTTTCAGCGTCCTCGTCAGGTATCTCCATCCCGTATTCTTCCTCGAACTCCATGATCAGTTCGACCAGGTCGAGGGAATCCGCATTCAGGTCGTCGACGAACGAGGCGTCAGGCGTGATTTGCGCGGGCTCGACCCCGAGCTGTTCGGCGATGATGCCCTTGAACTTCTCGTAACTACTCCCGTCCATCCGACTCCCCTTTTGGCTAGTGCGAGTGCGGTCAAATTCTAGACCAAGCCGTCCGTCAGGTCCCCGTGAAATGGTGCTAGATGGTAAGCCCGCCGTCAATGCCCAAAACTTGACCGGTGATGTAGGAGGCCTCGGGAGAGGCCAGAAAGACGATCGCCGGGGCCACGTCAGCGGGCGTGCCGATCCGCGGGATGGCCGCGGCCTGGCGAGCCCGCTCCAGCAGCTCGGCCGGCAACCCGCTGGTCAGCTCGGTCTCGATGAAGCCAGGTGCGACCGCGTTGACGGTGATGTTCCGGGACCCGACCTCCTTGGCCAGCGCCTTGGTCAGGCCGATCAGTCCCGCTTTCGAGGCGCTGTAGTTGGCCTGCCCGGCATTGCCCACGACGCCGGCAAGCGAGGAGACGTTGACGATGCGGCCGTATTTCTGCTTGAGCATGGGTCTCAGCGCGGCCTTGCTCGCCAGGAAGGCCGCCTTCAGGTTGGTCTGCAGCACGACATCCCAGTCCGCCTCGCTCATCCGCATCACCAAGGTGTCGCGGGTCAGCCCGGCGTTATTGACCAGGATGTCGAGCCGGCCGAACTCTTTCACCGCGGCTTCGACCGCCACGCCGGGTGCGCCGGAGTCCGCAAAATCGGCTTGCATCGCCATGGCATGGCCGCCGGCGCGCGAAACCTCCTCGACAAAGCTGTCCGCCTCGGCTTTGCGGCTCCGATAGGTGATCGCCACCTTCACGCCGGCGGCAGCGAACAGCGTGGCAGCCGCGCGACCGATCCCACGACTGCCCCCGGTGACGAGGGCCACCTGGTCGACAAAACGCTCAGCCGGCATGCGCGGCGTGCAGGAAGGCGGTCATGCTGGGCACGTCCTCGATATTGTGGACCACCGCCCCCGGGAGAATCTTCCGGACCAGCCCGGTCAGCGTCCGCCGCGGGCCAACCTCAATGAACGTGTCGGCGCCAAGTTGCTGCAACCGCTGGATCGACTGGGTCCAGCGGACCGGGCCGGTCAGCTGGCCGACCATGAGCCGGCGCAGCTCGCTCGCTTCCTGGTGGACCTGCGCATCGGCATTGAAGACCTGCGGCCGGCGCAGTGGTCGGAGCGGGATCTGGTCCCAGGCGGCGGCAAACACCCGGGCGGCGCCGGCCATCAGCGGCGAATGGAACGCGCCGCTCACCGGCAGCCGGACCAGGCGCTTGGCTCCCGCGGCTTGCAACTTCGGGCTGACGGCGTTCAGCCCCGACTCGCTCCCCGAGATCACCACCTGCCCGGGGGCGTTGTAGTTGGCGACGACGACCAGGCCCTCGCTGGCGGCGCAAATCTGCTCCACGGTGTCGTCGGGAAGCCCGAGCACGGCGATCATTCCGCTGGCCGGTGGGGCAGCCGCCGACATCGCCGCACCGCGCGCCCGAACCGCCACCAGCGCATCAAGCGGGTCCAGCGCCCCACCCGCCACCAGGCCGGCAAACTCGCCCATGCTGTGGCCGGCCACGGCCCCTGGCTCAATCCCATTCGTGACCAGCCGCCGAAGTAAGGCCAGGCTGTGGAACAGGATGGCCGGCTGGGCGTTCTCGGTTGCCTGCAGCTCGGCCTCCGGTCCGTCCACCATCAGCCGGCCGAGCGGAATCGCGAGCCGGTCCTCGGCCTGTCGGAGGAAGTCGGCCGAACCCGGATCCCCTTCCAGCAGGTCACGGGCCATTCCGACGAATTGGGCGCCCTGGCCTGGGAACAGGAAGGCGACGGTGATCGGCTTGGGACCTAGTCGGTCTTGATGACTTCGCGCCCGTCGTAGTAGCCGCAGTTACGACAGATCGCGTGCGGCCGCTTCGCCTGGTGGCACTGCGAGCACTCGACGAGCGGCGGCCGCTTTATCGCCAGGTGGGCGCGCCGCTCGCCCTGGCGGGCATGGGCATATCGTGTCTTTGGGAGAGCCATGAGCAGCCCATTATAAGGGGCGCGCGGCTACCTCCCGCTGACAACCTCGACTTCTTTGACTGGCTTTGCCGCCGCGGGGCGGAGCGACTCGACACCTTTCTTTACGGTGGCGATCGTCCGCATCAACTGCCCCTCCAGCGACTGCATCACGTCCCAGGCGTAGCGGTCGGCGGCCCGGCGGGTTTCCTCGGCTTTCGCCGCCGCCTCACGCAGCATCACCTCCGCCTGCTTTTCGGCGCGCTTCACCAGCTCGTGCTGCCCGATCATGGTCTGGGCTCGCTCGCCCGCCTTGCTCACGGTCCGGGCGGCCTCGGACTGCGCTTCGGACAGGAGCCGCTGCTGCTCCTGCAGCGTCCAGCGGGCCTGCTTGATTTCGTCCGGCAGGCTGAGTCGCAGGTCGTCGATGCAGGCCAGCGCTTCTTCCTGGTCGATGACGACGGTTCGGGTGAGTGGAATCTGCCGGCTGTGCGCGATCAGGTACTCGAGGCGGTCGACGGCTTCATGGATGTTCATGCTTGTGCTCCCTTGATGTAAGACGTTGCTTGAGCGGTTCGACGACGCTGGCTGGGACGAATTCCGAGATGTCTCCGCCGAACTCGGCGAGCTCTTTGATGAGGCTGGAGCTGAGAAACAAGTGCCGCAGGCTGGTGGGGATGAACACGGTGGTGACCTCCGGCTCCAGTCGGCGGTTCATCAGGGCCATCTGGAACTCGCTCTCGAAGTCCGACACGGCGCGAAGGCCACGAACGATCACCCGGGCACCAACCTGCCGGGCGAAGCCGATCGTCAGCCCGTCAAAGGTGCTGACCTCGACCCCCGGCCGTTCGCCCAGGCTCTCGCGGATCATGCGAACCCGCTCGTCGGTGGTGAAGAGCGGCTGCTTGCTGGGATTTTCGAGCACCGCGATCACCACCCGATCGAAGATTCGCGCCGCGCGATCGACGATGTCCAGGTGGCCGTGCGTCAGGGGATCGAAGCTGCCGGGGTAGAGCGCGGTGATCATACGTACCTGAGAAACGTCAGACGGGTGGCGCCGTAGTCGCGCTCCCGCACGTGCGTCAGTCGCTGCAGCGCGGGCAAGGGTTGACTGCGATGATGCTCTACCGCCACCAGCGCCTGGTCACGCAGCGGCCCGCGGTCCAGCGCCTGCAGCGCCAGGTTGAGCGCGCTGGCGTCGCGGTAGGGTGGGTCGACCAGAAGGAGGTTGTAGGTCTTGAGGTCGCTCGCGTGCGCCCTCAGCCAGTCGATGGCATCGGCACTGGCAACGTCGCCCTGGGGGGCGAAGCCGGTTGCGGCCAAATTCTCGGCGACGATGTTAGCACAGGATCGGTCACGTTCCACGAATGTCGCCGACGCGGCCCCACGGGATAGCGCTTCGATGCCGAGCGTGCCGGCCCCGGCGAAGAGATCCAGTACCCGCGCACCGCGTATGCTGTCGCCGATGATGTTGAACAACGCTTCCCGGACGAGTGAGGTGGTGGGACGCGTTGCTCGACCGGGTGGCGTCTTGAGCACCCGACCTCGACTCGCTCCGGCGGTGACGCGGGTGGCGGGCCCCGACATTCGATGAGTAAAGCAGGCGGGCCCGATTCACGGGATCCGGCCGAGGAAGGAGCTGCAGCATAGTCGTCGTCGACGTGGTGCTCGGGATCATCCTGGTGCTCGGTCTGCCCATCGCCGCCGGCCTCACCGTCGGTTGGCTCCTCTCGCAAGTGCGACGGTCACCGCGGGTGTCCCCTCCCGCCGGCTCGGCACCGGCTAGTCCAGCGCGAACACCCGACGATACGCCGAAAGCTGGCGGCGGAGGGCCGGCTCGCCGGCCAAGGTCGGGTCGCGGTCCAAGAGGCGGACGGCCTCGCTCTGGGCATCGCTGATCAGCGCGGCATCGAGCAAGCTCGCCATCTTGAACTCATTGCCATGCTGGCGGAAGCCGTGGAGTTCGCCCATGCCCCGCAGTTGCAGATCGATCTCGGCCAGGTCGAACCCGCTGTGATGCGTGACCAGAGCCGTCAAGCGCCGCATCGTCTCCGGATCATCCATGTCGGTGAACAGGAGGCAGGTGGATTCGTGTACCCCGCGACCAACCCGCCCGCGAAATTGGTGGAGCTGGGCTAAGCCGAACCGGTCGGCGCCCTCGACCATCATCACCGTCGCGTTCGGAATGTCGATGCCAACCTCGACCACGGAGGTCGATACCAGGATCCCCACCTCACCACGCTGGAACTTGCCCATGACCTCCTCTTTTTCGGCAGTCTTCATCCGTCCATGGAGGAGGGCGATGCGCGGGGCCAGGTCCGGGAAGACGTCGCGCTGCAGTTTCTCCACCTCCTGGGTCGCGGACCGGACCCCAAGCTTGTCCGACTCCTGGATCAGCGGGCAGATGACAAAGACCTGCCGCCCGGCCGTGACCTGTCGGCGAATGAAGTCATACGCGGCCTGCCGCTCATCAGGCGGCACCAGTCGAGTGCTGACGGGCGGTCGACCCGGCGGCATTTCGTTGAGCACCGAGATATCCAGATCACCGAACAGGGTGAGCCCGAGGGTTCTGGGGATGGGGGTCGCGGTCATCGAGAGAAAATGGGGCCAGAGATCGCCCTGGCGGACGGAGAGACGCTGACTGACGCCAAAGCGGTGCTGCTCGTCGACCACGGCGAGTGCGACGTTCTTGAACCGAACGTCCTCCTCGATCACGGCATGGGTGCCGACCAGCAAGTTGACGGAACCGTCCGCGACCGAGGTCAGCAAGGCGCGTCGGGCAGCGGCCGGCGTGCTTCCCAAAAGCATGCCGACCACGATTCCAAATGGCCGCAACAGGGACTCGACGACGTCGGCGTGCTGCCGCGCCAGGATCTCGGTCGGCGCCAGCAGCATCGATTGGAACCCCGCACGTGCCACGTGGTGCATGGCCATCGCCGCCACCACGGTCTTCCCTGACCCGACGTCGCCCTCCAGCAAGCGGTTCATCGGTTCCGGCCGGGCCACGTCCTTGAGGATCTGCCACGCCGCGCTGCGCTGGGCGTTGGTGAGCTTGAAGGGAAGCGCCGCGACGAATGCTCGCGCCGTGGCTTCATCGAACGGGATGGGGTCGGCGGCGTGCGATTTGCGGGCCCGTTTCGCCTGTTGCACCGCGACCTGGTTGAGGAAGATCTCTTCAAATTCGAACCGGTCGCGGGCCCGCTCGAGGGCTTCCATCGATTCCGGAAAGTGGACCTGCTTGACGGCGGCTGCCCGGGGCATGAAGCCACGGCGCGCCAGGATCTCAGCGGGGAGCACCTCGTCGAGCTGGTCGGCCAGCCAGAGCAGCGGCCGGATCTTGGGACGAAGCCAGCGCGACGTAAGGCCTCTTGTCTCCGGGTAGATCGGCACGATCCGGGCCGCGTGGCTCGGGTCGCTGGAGACCTTTTCATATTCGGGGTTCTTCATCACCAGGCCGCCGTTGAGGTCGACCTCACCCGCGAGGAAAATCTGATCTCCCTCACGGAGGTAGTTGGCGATGTAGGGCTGGTTGAACCACACCACATTCAGCTGACCGGAATCGTCGGAAACCGTCGCCCGGGCGATCTGCATGTGCTTGCGCGGCGTGAGCTGCCGCGCGATGTGGTAGACGCGCGCCCGGACGGTGGTTTGCATCCCGGGCCGGACCCAGGCGATTGGCGTTACGTTCCCAAAGTCGCGGTGTTTTCGGGGGAAGTAGAGCAGGAGATCGCGGACCGTCTTCACGCCCACCCGCTCCAGCTTGCCGCCGTAGGCCGTGTTGATCCCGGTGATGGCGGTCACCGGGTCGTCGAGCGACAGCCGTGGCACGATCAGGCGATCAGGTAGGTGAAACCGATCACGCCCGGGCCGGTGTAGGTGCCGATCACGGCCCCGGTCTCTGTCAGGGGGATGTCGAGTCCGGGGTAGCTGCCGGCCACGCGCTCCCGAAGCCGCTCGGCGTCGGCCAGGGCGGCGCCGTGGAGCACCGCCAGGTTGCTCAGCTGGCCATCCCGGCCCAAGAGTTCCACGAGGCGGTCGATGGCTTGCACCCGCCCCCTGGCCCGACCGAGTGGCGCGACTTCGCCATCCTGGAGGGTGATTAGCGGCTTGAAATTCAGGAGCGAGCCAAGCAGCGCGCGCGCCCGGCCGATCCGGCCGCCCCGTTCGAGGTAGGTCAAGGTGTCGATGGCGGCCAGCACGCGCGCCTTGGGAACGAGCGATCTGATGCGGTCGGCCACCGCGGCGCGCCCGGCCCCGGTCTTCGCCAGCTTCGCACCCTCCAGCGCCAGGAACCCCAGCGCCATCGACGCCGTCAGCGAGTCGATTACCTCGATCTGGCCGCCGTCGACCGACTTGGCGGCCATCTCGGCGGCGCCGTAGGTCCCCGAGACTTTGCTGGAGATGGTCACCGTGACCACCTCGTCGCCCGCCTCGCGATGGCGCCGAAACACCTCCTCGAACGCCCCCACCGGCGGTTGCGAGGTTTTGGGCAGTTGCGGCGAAGTCTTCAGCTTGTCGAAGAAATCATCGCCGGTGAGGTCCACGTGGTCCTTGAAGACCTGGTCCCCGAAGCGAACGTTGAGCGGCACAACGGTGATGCCGGCGGCCCGCTGTTGATCCTCGCTGAGGTCCGCCGTGGAATCGGTAACGATCCGGACCACGACAGGAGTATAGTCACCGGTCCGCTCCCATCACGAGGGAGCAACAGGCGCGTTTTCGTTAGGTGCCGCGCAGCGCTGGCCTGCTACACCTGTAGATGCTGTGGTGCTCCCAAACAGCCTCAATTCGCGCCTCAACCAGGCGCTGATCCTGGCCGGCTTTGTCGGCTTTCAGGTGATGGATTCCCTCACCACCCACATCGGGCTCGCCCTGCAGCACGCCGAGCTCAACCACGTCATGGCGCCGGTGATCGCCACCCAGGGGGAGCTGGTCGCCTATGCGATCAAGGGAACAGCGGTCGCCGTGCTGCTCGCCATCCTGATGCTGCTATACCGGCAAAAGCCGCGGGTCTGGCACGCCTATCAGGTCGCGGCCTGGCTGACTGCCGTGGCCGTGGTGTCCAACGTGCTGCAGCTGCTCTAGCGGGTTGCGCAGGTCCAGCGTCTACTCGACGGCGACCACGTAGGGGTAGAGCGCCTGCTCGCCGGACTGCAACTCGATCGACGCTTTTGGGAACTGTTTGGCGATCGCCGTGCAGAGGGCCTCGCGCTCGGTCTCGGGGGCGTCGGCACCGGCGTAGATCGTAACGGTGCCCACGTTGCCGGCATCGATGCGTTTGAGGACCGACTGAACGACGGTTTCGGGCGACGCGCCGGCGTCGACGATGCGGTCGTTGAGCAACCCGATGACGTCGTTTTCGGCGATCTTCAGGCCGTCCACCTCGGAGGCCCGGACCGCCCGCGTCACTTCGATGGTTTGGACCTGGCCGAGCGCGTGCGACATCGCATTGGCATTGGCCTCGAGATTGGCGCTGAAGTCGAAAGCGAACAGGGCCGCGATCCCCTGCGGCAGGCTGCGCGAGGGAACGACCCGCACCCGCTTCTTGCTCAACTCGGCAACCTGCTGGGCGGTCATGATCACGTTGCCATTGTTGGGCAGCAGGAGGACGTCGTTGGAGGGCACCGACTCGACCGCGGCCAGGATGTCCTCCGCCGACGGATTCATCGACTGTCCGCCGCCGACGACTGAATCGACCCCGAGGCTTTCGAGGATTCGGCGGAAGCCGTCGCCGCTGGCCACGGCCACCACCGCGAGATGTTTCGTGCTCGCCGGACGGCGGATGCTCTCGCCCTGCAGGCGGTGATGCTGCGACGACATGTCATCGACCTTGAGGCGGGTGAGCCGGCCGACACCGCTCGCGTAGCCGATCACGACGGCCGGCTCGTGGGTGTGCACGTGGACCTTGATGGCAGAGTCGTCACCGACGACCAGCGCCGAGTCCCCCTGTCGCTGGATTTCTTTCCGGACATCATCAACCGGCAGCTTCTCGCCGTTGATGATGAACTCGGTGCAGTAACCCCAACCCTCAGAGGGCGCCTGCACCTCCTTGGGTCGCGCGTGTTGCGTGGCCGGCCGCTCGAATGTGGCCAGCTCCTCCCCCAGCATGCGCTTCAGAAACCCATCGAGGATCAGTTGCAGCCCGAAGCCGCCGGCGTCGATGACGCCCGCCTGCTTGAGGATGGGCAGCTGCTCGGGCGTTCGTTCGACCGCCGTCGCCGCTGCCTCGCAGGCGGCTCGCACGACCTGGGTCAGGTCAGTGGTCTGCGCGGCCTCGGCCTCAGCACCGGCCGCAGCTTCACGCGCCACCGTCAGCATGGTGCCTTCGGTCGGTCTGATCACGGCCCGATAGGCGACGTCGGCGCCTTCGCGAAAAGCCCGGGCCAGCCCCTTCGCATCGACCGAGGCGTGCGAGCCGATACCCATACAGAAGCCGCGGAAAATCTGGGACAGGATCACGCCCGAATTGCCGCGTGCCCCCATGAGCGCGCCGTGCGAGGCGCGCTTGGCCATGGCGGAGAGGTTGGGCTCATCCAGCCCGCGGATGTCCTCGACGGCGGACTGCAGCGTCAACAGCATGTTGGTCCCGGTATCGCCGTCCGGGACGGGGAAAACATTGAGGGCATCCACCTCATCCCGGTTGATCGTGAGCCAGGCCAGCGAGCCCAGCAGGGCCTCCTTGAACAGCCGGCCGTCGCACTCGGTGATGGGCATGGTCGGGGCGCCGGTTAGGGTAGCCGTCTCAGCTGCCGCTGCCGCCGCTTATGTGGATGCCCTGGACGTTGACGTTGACCTCGACCACGGGCAACCCGAGGGTCCGCTCGACCGAATACCGGACGGCGTTCGAGAGGTTGTGGGCGACTTCCGAGACCCGTGTGCCGTACTCGACGATGACATAGAGCGAGACGGCGATGCCGTCCTCCCGGACCTCGACCTCGACGCCGCGGTGCAGCTTGTCGCGGTGCAGCCGCTCGGCAAGGCCGTCGCGCAGTCCGCGGGCGGCCATCGCGACGACGCCGTAGCATCCGGCGGCTGCATGGCCGGCGATGGTGGCAACGACGTGGCGCGAGACTTCGATCCGCCCGAGGTCTCTGGCCTGGATCAGCGTCCTCGGCGGCTTCCCGGTCCGTGGCGGGTTGGCCTTCGTCTTTGAGTCCATACGTGTGCTACTATGTGACGCTGATTTCGCCCCAATCATACGCGATGACTCCGGGGCATCGAAGCAAACCAACACCATGGCACAACGTTGCGCGATCTGCGGCAAGGGGCCCCAATACGGGCATAACGTGAGCCACTCGAAAGTGCGCACGAAGCGTCGCTTCATGCCCAATCTGCACAAAGCCCGGGTGACGATCAGCGGCCGTTTGCAGACCGCCATGGTCTGCACGCGCTGCCTTCGGACGCAGGCGAAGTCGGTCTAGTTCTCGGGCGGCCCGCCCGACGAATCCTCGGCGACCGATCCCACGTGCCCCCGCGGCGAGATCCATAAGGTGACCGGGATCCCGGAGCGAAGCCACGGCTGAGCGGATCGTAGCTCGGCATCGGACAGCACCAGGTAGTAGCTGGCGCCTCCCTGCAGCCAGATGGTGCGGCCCTGGACATGGTCGACGACGCCGGCGACCTCGCGCGGGAGTGCGGAATAGCTTTCGGCGCTGAGCAGCGCCAGCCAGGTCGTGCCGACTACCCCGGCCGTGGCCACCAGGAGGAGGATCCGCCGGCCCCAGGGCGTCCCATCCCAGAGCAGCGCGTACACCAGCCAGGGAAGCACGATCGCGACCAGCGCCAGGCTGGTCTGGGTCTCTTGCCAGATGTTGCCGGCGTAGGCACGCTGGCTGCTGTTCGTGAGGTCGGCGCCCGACGGGAGGAAAGACGGCACGTGGAGGGCCAGGGCCAGCAGCCCGACGCTGATCGCCAGCGTGAGCCCGACGCGGCGAAGCCGGACGTCGCGGAGATCGATCCGGGTGCCGACGGCCCGCAGGGAGCGTCGTGCCGCAAGCGTCACGAACCGTGTAACCCGAATCTCCATCCCCGCTTGCGGGCAGGGCCGGGTTACCGTCGCTTTATCGCAATTCCTCGATCGCGGCCTTCTTCCCCTGCGAGTGGCTGTAGACGAAACTGCCCGCCACCAGCACGGTGGCACCATTCGCGATCGACTGGCGGCCGGTTTCCGCGTTGACGCCGCCGTCGATCTCGATGTCGAGTTTGGGATTGAGCCGGTCCCGCAGGGTCCGGGCCGCCTTGATCCGATCCAGGCTGCCGTCGATGAATGTCTGACCACCCCAGCCGGGATTGACGCACATCATGACCAGCAGGTCGGCGTCCTTCAGCACCGGCTCGACGAGGACGAGGGGGCTGCCGGGATTCAGACAGACCCCCGGACGCAGACCGGCCTTGCGAATTGTGTCCAGCACCCGGTGGATGTGCCGGGTCGCTTCGACGTGGACCGACAGGCTGTTGGCGCCGGCGTCGCGAAAAGCCTCGATGGTGCGCTCGGGGTTCTCGATCATCAAGTGGATGTCAAAGGGCAGCTGCGCGTAGCGTCGGCAATGTTCGACCGTGCGCGGCCCGATCGTGATCGGTGGAACGAAGTGTCCATCCATCACGTCGAAGTGCACCCAGTCGGCGCCGGCCTGCTCGAGGGCTGCGACTTCCTCCCCCAGCCGGCTGAAGTCGGCCGATAACAGCGACGGCGCGACCAGCACTAGGAGACGGTCGGGACGTTGATCGTAACCGGCGCGTCGAAGTCGTGATAGTTGATGGTCACCTGGGCGGTGGCGTGGATGGTCGAACCGGCCGGCAAGCGGCTAGCCGATGCGCCGGCCGATGCTCCCAGCGAGCCCATCAACTGGCTGAGGTCGATGTTGTAGTCCAGGTTGACATACATCCGGCGGACCAGGTGATCGTCCTTTCCAAACCAGACCTCGACCGCCATCGTGCCGCTATCCAGCACCTGTTTCATCGCGGCCGCGGCCTGGGGATTCTTGCCGAGCTTGTTCAGGCTGGCGATCAGTTTGTCTTTGTCCGGGGTCAAGCTGTAGTGATGAACGCTGGCGCCGGCCTGCGTCGTGTCGCCCAGGTCCTTGACCGACTTCACGTTCTTCAGGAACTGGTCGTAGGAAAGTGGGTCGGGCTGGCCCAACTGATCCGTCAGGCTGCCCGATTGTGGCGAGACCTCCCATTTCTGGGTCAGCGGATTCTTTACGTAGGCTTTGCCGTTGGCGACGACAATTTCGGTCGCCAGCGAAAGCCCGCCCATTTTGACGTTCATGACGGCGTGATAGCGATCGGGGAATTGCGCCTCACCGTTCCCGGTTACCGCGACGGTCATCGAGCCCGAGGACGAGCCGGTTTGGCCGAAAATCTGACCCATCTGCGGGGGGAACGTCATGTTGACGTTGGCCTGCATGTCGAACTTGGCCGAGTGGAGTTGGCTCGCGCGTTGTGCGGCGCCGGCGAGCGCCTGCTGCGGGGTCTCGGCCTTGGCCAACGGCGAGGCGCAGGCCGCCACGGCGACCATCGTCAAGAGGCTCAGAAAGAGTCGTTTCATCGAGCTTCCTGAGTATATCGACGCCGGGACGCCAATCCCTTCGTCGCCGAAAACGAGCGTGTCACGAGGACGAGACGGGCGGCACGTTCACGGTCTCCAGCCACGCGGGTAACTCGCCGAGTCGGGTAATGATGTGGGTCGGCGCGGGGCCGCCGGTGAGGACCGCTCCCGGATGTTTCAACCAGACCGCGGGGATGCCCGCGTTGAGCGCCCCGGCGATGTCCGTGTCGAGCCGGTCACCGACCATGCAGGTCGTCCCCAGGGGAACGCCCAATCGGCGCGCACCCTCGACGTAGATGGCCGGATCGGGCTTGGCGCGTCCAAAATCCCTCGAGGTGACCATCGCGTCGATCAGACTCCGCAACCCGGCCTTGTCCAGCGCTGCGGCGAGCTCGGCGTCCCCCGACCCGACCGTGTTGGAGATCACGCCCAACCGGTAGCGGGACTTGAGCGCCGCCAGCACCTCGAGGGCACCAGGCAGCGGAATGATCGCCATTTCCCACAGGTGCTTGCCCGGCTCCTCAACCACCAGGGTGTTCCCGGCATCGAAGAAGACGCCTAAAAGGGCCGGCATCAGGCCGGCGACAGGACCGTCTGCGGCTGGCGGGCGCGCAGCTGGCCGCAGGCCGCATCAATGTCCAGGCCCCGGGTTGCCCGGATCGTCGTCGAAATGCCGGCTGCCTGCAGGGTCGCTTGAAACGCCTGCGCCCGCTGCTTCGAGGGCGGCGCGAGCGGGCTGCCTTCGACCGGGTTCATCGGAATCAGGTTGACGTGACTGAGGCGGTGCTTGACGAGCGCCGCCAACCGTCCCGCCTGCTCGACACTGTCGTTCACACCCTGGAGCAGCACGTACTCATAACTGATGCGCCGCCCGGTGCGCTCGGCATGGGCACGAGCGGCCCCGACGATGGCCGCGATCGGGTATTTCCGGTTCACCGGAATCATGCTGGTCCGCAGCTCATCGTCGGGCGCGTGCAGGGAGATGGCCAGGTTCGGGCAGTCCTTCGGCCCCGAGCCGTTCGATGAAGGGAACCAACCCGATCGTCGAGATGGTCACCCGTCGTGGACTGAAGTTGAGGGTGTCCGGCCCGGCCCAGCGGCGGATCGCGCCCACCACTGCCGCGTAGTTGTTGAGCGGCTCCCCCATCCCCATGAAGACGACGTTGGTCAGGGAGCGCTGCCCTTCGGCGAGGTCACGGCTGGCCATCAGGAACTGGTCGACGATCTCGGCCTGGCTGAGATTGCGGTCGAAGCCTGAACGTCCGGTGGCACAGAAGGTGCAGCCGATCGGGCAGCCAACCTGCGAGCTGACGCAGATGGTGGTGCGCGCCCTTGACCGCGCGCTGGCATCGTATTGCATCACCACCGTCTCGATCGTCCGCCCGTCCGCCAACCGGAACAGATATTTGACGGTCTGGCCCTTGTCGGCCACCCGTTTGGCATGTGGCGTCACCGTGCTGAAGGCGTAGGTCTCCTCGAGACGACGCCGAACCGATACCGGCAGTGTTCGCATCGCGCTAAACGACGGAGCCAGCTTCTGCCAGAACCACTGGCCGGCCTGGTCGCCACGATACGGGGCCTCCCCCATCGCCGTAAGCCGGGATCGGACCTCCGCCGGATCGGCCGTGGCGAACGGCGCCCGGTCAGTTATTGCGGCGGTTTCCGAAAACGATCGACGCGTAATACAGCAGGGTCAGGAGGCCGGCAAACAGGGCCACCCAGTAGGTGAAGGCGGCGGCGCGGAGCATCCGGCGCGCACCCTCCTGTTCTTCGGGAAAGATCACGCCGTTGTCGGCGAGCAAGCGGAGCGCCCGCCGGCTCGCGTTCAACTCGACCGGGGTGGTGATGAGCTGAAAGGCGACGACCGCGGCGAACAGCGCCAGGCCCGCCAGCGCCACGTAGAACCCGATCACGCTTCCGGTAAAGGCCGACAGTAGGATACCGGCGATCACGATGAACGGACCCGCCTGCGAACCGAGATTCGCGGCCGGCACCAGATCGGAGCGCCAGCGCATCGCGAAGTAGCCCTGTCGGTCCTGCTGGGCATGGCCGATCTCGTGGGCGACGACCGCTTCGGCGGCCACCGAGCTGCCGGTCGCGACCTCCCTCGAGAGGTTCAGCGTCTTGGTGCGGGGGTCGTAGTTGTCACTCAGCTCGCCGTCGATGACCTGCACCGTCACGTCGTTCAGGCCGGCGCCGGTCAAGATCCGGCGCGCCACGTCGGCCCCGGACATCCCGCTCGAGTTGCGCACTTGCGAGTAGCGCCGGTAGGTGCTCTTGACCCAGCTGCTCGCGATGAAGCTCAGCGCCATGATTGGCAGCGCCACGTAGAGCAGGTAATGCCAATCCAAGAACAACATCTGACCTGCCCGGATTGTACCCAGCGAGGGTCTGCCTAATCTCGTGGATACCCTTCTGCCGACTCGTGGCCGGCTCGTCACTCTGCGTGAAAGGATCGCGCACAGCCAGTCGTTTCACCTGCATCGGGGAGCCCCCCGTGGACGACCATGCTGGAAGAGCCACAGCGACTCACGATGTCGGATGTCTTCAGCCTTTTCGGCCGCCAGGCCGAGGATACCCGCTGGGTGGCTTCGGCGGATTCGCAAGAATACCTGGCCGTCGTCCTTTACCTAGTTCAGCGGAACAACGGCCGCTGAGGCTGGCGCCGCCTACGCCACTTGTGATACTCTTCGTGTTAGGTTAACTACAAACTAGGTATCAACATGTCTGAGAAGCTAACGTTGAGCGAACTCTTCGCCCTCTTCGGACGGACGACGGACGATACCCGGTGGGTGGGTTCGGCCGATTCCGAGGAATACCTGGCCGTGGTCACCTACCTCGTGCAGCGCTCGAGCACCCGCTAACCGTTACGAAACGGCCACGATCGGGGCACGACCCGTCTGAAAGCAAGGCTTCAACGCGTTATACGGCTCATACTCGGGCTACAACGGCGCTCGCCTGAGGTAAGAAAAGATGATCACACTGCTTGCTGCACGCATCCGGATGCTCTTTGGCTGGCGTGACAGTGAGAATGGCCAGGCCCTGATCGAGTACTCCCTCATCATGTGCTTGATCGTCATCGTCGTGCTGGTGACACTGATCGTCCTTGGCAACCAGGTGCGGAACACCTACTGCAACATCCAGGGCGCCGTCATCGGCGCCTAGCGCTCGTCGACCTCGAGCGCCGGGTTTCCCATCACCACCGCACCAGCGGCGACATCAGCGGTCACGAGCGATCCCCAACGCACCACCGCCCCGTCACCAACTGACACACCCTTGAGGATCGTGGCTTTGCCCTGGATCCAGGCTTGACGGCCGATCCGGATCGGCCGGCGGCTCGCGGATTCTCCAGGCCGGCGTCGCGCCCGGCCAATCGCGTGAAAGTCCGTGTCGACGATCAGGCACGGCCCGAGGATGGCGTCCTCGCCGACCACAATCGTGGTGGCGGACATCAGCCCGGCGCCGTCGATTTCGACCCGGTCACCGATCTCGATGCGGGCGTCCGGGCCAAAGGTGAGCAGGGCGGTGCGGCCCGACGCATTGCTGATGGACACATCGCGCCCGAAGGTGACCCGGCCCCCGCCACGGATACGCAGCCGCAGCGGGCCGCGGAATCCTGGTCCGAATCGATGGCGCGGATAGCGAAGGCGCAAATACAGGGTGCTGAGGCTCACGCTGATGGAGGCTCTGCCCGGGAAGGGATTTGAACCCTTACAAGCTTGCGCTCACAGCCCCCTCAAAGCTGCGTGTCTACCAGTTTCACCACCCGGGCGAGGGCGAAGGAGATTTTACCGCCTCTCTCCCTCCCCCGCTCACGGGGGAGGGTCGGGGCGGGGGCATGTGCCGTTTAGCCGTCGTCGATTGGTCCGTGCGACCGATTCACACGCTCGACCCTGGCCCTAGGCTTGCCGCAAAGGGGCGCGAGAGGCACCGCTCGCGCCTCTTTCTTCTCTGCGGAACGGCCGTGTAACGGCGGCCGTAAGCCATCCTCTTTAAGGTGAGATCGTCACCCGGTGTGCGCTTGCTGGTGTGAC
This sequence comes from Chloroflexota bacterium, assembly GCA_005881715.1. GTDB lineage: Bacteria > Chloroflexota > Dormibacteria > CF-121 > CF-121 > CF-13. Next base: position 30,499 of record VBEE01000045.1, read on the forward strand.
CCTGACGCGACAAGAGTCATCACATCGTAAAGAGGAATCGTAAGGAAATGCATGACGAGGGCCATATATCATTGCCGGCTCTCCAGTCGGACCTGAGCCAGCAGCCGCAGGTCCAAATCCATGGTGGCCGGTCCGCAGCGCGACGCGCGATGGCGGCCGGAAGAGAGGGGTTAAACATCGTCAACCGCTACCGGATTCTGATCGTCGACGACGACGCCATGGCCCGGGAGATCCTCAAGCGGATCCTCGAGCACGCCGGCTATGAAGTCATGACGGCGGGCAGCGGACCCGAGGCCCTGCGCAAACTGCACGAGGGCATCCCGCACCTGGTCGTCGTCGACCTGATGATGCCGGAGATGGACGGCTTCGAGCTGTGCCGCCGGATCAAGAGCCACCTCGACGTCCCAATCGTGATCTTGAGCGCCGTCGCCGCGGTTGAGAGCAAGGTCGAGGGCCTGCAGATGTACGCCGAGGACTACATCGTGAAGCCGTTCGAGAAAGAAGAACTGGTCGCCCGGGTGCAGCGCGTGCTGCGCCGCTACGGCGAGTCCGCCGGCGTCGAGCAGCCGGAGGTCGTCATCGATCAGGATCTACAGATCAACTTCGTGCAGCATTGGGCTCGGGTCAAGGGCCAGCAGGTGACCCTGACGCCGACCGAATCCAAGCTGCTTTTCCTCCTGGTCCGCAACGCCGGCAGGGTCGTCACCAACGAGACGCTCCTGGCCAAGGCTTGGGCCGGCGACGAAGAGGCGTACGAGGAAGGGCTGCGGGTGCACATCTCGCGGTTGCGCAGCAAGATCGAACCAAATCCCAGCAAGCCGGTCTATATCCAGACCAAGCGCGGGGTCGGCTATCGCTTCGGGGCCAAGGTCAACTATCCGGCCGGCCAGGAGCCGATGGCCCTGGCGGGATGACGATGCGCACCCTGGCACTGGGCCTGCTGGTCTTCGTCCTCTCTTTCCCGCTCTGGCTCCACTGATCGACGCAAGCCGCCGCTAGACTCCTCCCGTGACCCATGCATTGGGCCTGGGCCTGACCGTCTTCACCCTCATCTTCTTGCTCGAGCTGCCGGACAAGACGGCACTGGCGGCGCTGGTCCTGGCGACCCGCCACCGGCCACTGCCCGTCTTTTTGGGGGCGGCGGCCGCCTTCGTGATCCAGAGTGCCGTCGCCGTGGCGGCCGGCTCATTACTCGGCTTGCTTCCCCGCGAACCGATCCGGATCGGCGCCGGCGTCCTGTTCCTCGTGATGGCCACCATCCTCGTTCGACAAAACCTCATGAAGCGCGGGGAGTCCAATGACCAGCACGAACTCGAACGCGAGGAGCGGCGCCATCGACACCCGTTCGTGACCGCGTTTACGGTCGTCTTCGTCGCCGAGTGGGGCGACCTCACGCAGCTGGCCACGGCGGCCCTGCAGGCGCGGTATCAATCGGCGGTCGTCATTTTCGTGTCCGCCACGCTCGCCCTGTGGACCGTGGCCGGCATCGCGGTCGGGCTGGGAAATCGGCTCGGTGCCTGGGTTCCCCAGCGGCCTCTGCAGTTCGCCGCCGCCGGGGTCATGGTCCTTGTCGCCATCGCGCTGATCAGCGGCGTGCTCGGCTGAGCCACATCACGGTGCCGCTCGATTCTCAGGCGGCGCTGGTCAGGTCGATTGCTTCGGGTAAGGCTCGTTGTGGGATCGTGAAGGTGAACGTGCTCCCATGCCCGGGCGCGCTCTTGACCCAGATTCGACCGCC